>JBKPAC010000075.1:0-101938 GCA_046726175.1 Acidobacteriota bacterium | reverse complement strand
CTTCAAAACTCAGGGACGGCGAGTTCAGGATAGAAAGCCAGAATTCATAGCCACCCTGATCGGGATCCCGCCGCAGTTAACCGAAATACTGCATCAGTAAAAGCAGCCTGATCCCTCTACGTTGGTAGTCGAACTACGGAATGATTTCCTGACCTGCCGCTTCCCGTTTCAGTTGCGTGATGATTGAACGAAGGGCGGGTGCAAGACTACCGTTGGGCGCAAGCTCGAGATACTTTTCGTAAGCCGCTACAGCCTCTTTATATTTCTGAATGCGTTCGTATGCGGCGCCGAGCATCTGGTAGATCACAGGTTCCGAATCTGAAAGTTGATCGATAGCCTTCCGAAACTCAGTTATAGCCTCAGCGTACTGAGCCTTCTCTTCAAGGACCATCGCCAGTCCGACGTGAGCCTCGGGCTGGAAGCCGTTACCCTCTCGAATTGCTCTTCGAAATGATTTGATAGCGTCTTCAGTAAACGCGGACTCGCGGTAAATCCGACCTTCAACGGCCGAAGCTTCGGGATAAACAGGTCGCGTCCGGCGCGCGGCATCTATCTCAGCTAACGCAACTTTATATTTATCCGTACTCGACAGCACACGCGCCAACCCTACGCGTGCGGCGGGAAACGCCGGCCTGACTTTTAGTGCCTGCCGATAGAGGTCGACGGCCTTCTCCTTGTCAGCATCAGTGCGGGCCTTTTCTCGCGTTTCTTCAGCCTGCTGGAAAAGGAGCTCTGCCTCATCCGATGTAGGAAGTAATTTGACCGTGAGTGTGGAGCCGGCGAGAAGCGGTCGGCTTGTTTCCTTGAAACCTTTGGCGCGGATTCGAAGTGTATGGCGACCGGCTGAGGGTGCGGTTATGGTCAACTTACCAGACGAGTCCGTGGTTCCTCGACGCACTTCGTCGATCCAAACGATCGCATTTGGTTCAGTGGTTATTGTGAGAGATCTTTTAGCGGCCGGTGAGCTTGTCGGGGAACGTTGCGCGAAAGCAGTCAACGAGAACAGCAACACGAGCACCGCCGATAATTCGACTTTAAATCGACAATCGGCAATCGGCAATCGCCAATATACGGAGTTCATTGAACTACTACTCTTCGCTTTGACCAGTCACTCGTCTTTTGCGGACGGTTGGGTTTGATGCGTCGGGGGATTGTTCTGGACTTGATGCAGGTTGTGCGGTCGCCGCCCGCGTTCCGACCTCCGGCCGGAACTTGCCATTCTGATCGTAGAGCCGCTGATACTGAAGCCGGTTACGCACCACTCCCTGAACGTAGCCGCGAGTCTCTTTGAAAGGAATGTTCTCGACCCACTCGTCCATTTCCGACGGCAACGAGGCGCGCCACTGCGGTACTCGCATTGGGCCAGCGTTGTAAGCCGCTGCGACATACTCTATTCGACCAAACTTATCGATTTGGTCCCGCAGGTAAGCAGTCCCAAGTTGAATATTCAGACGCGGCTCGAAAAGTGATTCGGCCGTAATCGTTCGATCCACACCATACTTCCTAGCTGTCAGCCGGCCTGTCGGTACCAGCATTTGCATCAGTCCGTAAGCGTTTGCAGGTGACCGAGCCTTTGAATTGAAGACTGTTTCCTGACGGATCAAGCCGGCTACCTGAAACGGATCCAAATTACGCGCACGTGACTCCTGAACGATGATGTCCCAGTACGCGAGTGGATAGAACACGTCCCATTGCTCACGCGTCATCTCTTCTGGCTTCATCTGAGAGTAGTCGGGAAAGCTGCGCTTAAGAGTATTCAGTGCGCGGACATTGTCTTCGGATGATCGATACACAGATGCGATTGCGAGATTGATCCTAGGGCTGTCGGGCGCAGCGTTCGACACTACTTCGAGTTCTTTGAGAGCCCACTCATCCATTCCGACGTTTGAGAGTTGGTCCGCTTTGATGATCGGCAAATCAGCTTCAGTTCCTGCAGACTCCTGTGCCACCGTTACAGTCTGCAGGTTTGCTATTGCACGACCGACGGGCGAGTCAGTCGCAAAGGTTTTCTTCTGTGTGGTCTTTGACAGTACATCAAGGCGTTGTTTCGCAAGATAGCCATACCAGTTGGCATCGTAACGACCGAGTACCGCTTCGTAAAGTGCTCGAGCTTCCGCAAGTTTTCCCGCGCGTTCAGAGTCGCGCGCAGCCCAGTATCCGGCCTTTCCTCGGTTATCTGTATTCCTATCGGCGTACAACGCAAGATGCTCGGTAAGCATTTGCGATGATCGTTGAAAGTCTTTTGCGTCGTGCGCCTGCCAGGCAAGATCAAATTGCGCCTGGGCTACTTCCAACGATCCTGCAAAAGATGTGACTGCAGTCTTAAGGAAATACGATGCGTCGCTTGTGTTCTTTGCGTCGTCTGCGATGTTGCCGACGGCGACAAACGCCCTTGGCGTGAAATTGCTATTTGGAAAACTGCGACGAAGATCTTCGAGAGTTGTCCGAGCCTGTTCCCACTGTTTCGCGCGAGCGTACGTCTGAGCCAAATAGTTGAGAGCCTCAGCACGGGTTTCACCGGCGGATGTAGGAACGGCCGTCAAGCTTGCAACAGCTTCGGGAGTCTTCCTCGCGTTGTACCCCGCGGTCCCTCGGCGCAGTTGGTTTTGTAACGTGGCTGTTGCGGGAAATTTTGCAAAGGCTTCGCCGTAGGCTGTGACAGCGTCTGCATATCTTTTTGCGTCGAACAAACGATTCGCTCGCTCGTTCGCCTCATCGCTACTCGCCGGTGAAGTGGTTGAGCCCAGGCGTTCGATTGAGCGAGCCGCATCCGCGGATTCATCAGAGGCAGGAGCGAAAAAGTAAAGTCGACGATAGAACGCAAGTGCCTTCGTCGGATCAGAATTCTGCTCGGCGGCACGACCCGCCAAAAACAGTGCGGACGCGTCGTCTTTCGCTACGAGATTCTTTAGCAAGACTGGAATAGGCGCGGGCTGTCCCTCTTTCAATAATAGGTCTGCAGCTCGCAAGGTTGCTTCGCGTGCGCGAATCGAGGAAGGGTACTGAGTGATTAGCTCCTGATAGATCGCTCGAGCCTGCAGCATCTGACCAGCTTGCTCCAACGCACCGGCGCGCATGAACAGCGCATAATCTGTCAGATTACTTTGGTCACGGATAACGCGGTCGCTCAGGAGCGCGGCAGCGCCAGCGTAGTCTTTGGCGTTCAGCTTAATGCGAGCGCGGACTATCTTTGCCAATGCTGCGGCTTTGGAACGCGGGTAATCCGACTCGATGCGGGCGACAACGTCTTCGGAAGGCAAGACGCCCCCTCGCGTCATTGCCCTCAGATTCTCGAGTGCTCTTAATTCTGCGGGAGTTTGCTGTCTGGTAAGGCAGCTGGCGGTCATGAAGGGAGGAATTGACGCGCCGAGAATAATGGCCAGTCCAATTAAAAGGAGAGATATCCGATGCTTGGCTAAGCTCCTGGCCAACTTGAAAGACTCCTAAGAGCGAAAGACCGTGATCTCTCGCTGACCCCTTGATATTAGTGCCGCTTTGATCTACCGCGAATCAGTCTGACGCGGGCTAGGCCGTTACAGTTGCTCCCGGGTAGTTTACACCGAGCTTCGCAACGTCGCCTTCAGCCAGAGTGTGCACCAGCTCATGGTGAAAGTAGTCGTACCGCAAGGCTACCTCAGGCTTGACGCGTTTGTCATACATTTCCCGCGAGCGGTCAATGTACTCTCGCAAACGATCGTAAAGATCACTCTGCGAGCGACCCTCCATCACTTTCTGCTCGTTGTAGAGTTTGATCTCTGATACCAACAACCTTGCAAAGCGACGAGCGTCGTTGTGAACACGTCTTTCTTCGTCGTTAGCTACGGAGACGGGCAATTCCGCATCCAGCCCATAACGTCTGCGCGTGCCGAGTGGAGTTGCTGTTGGATCAAGCGCCGGTGGAGGCATTACGGGCGCTGCGCTGAAAGGCTCGCTGACGGGCTCGGGAGTGGGTTCACTCTCAGCTCGTGCTGGTTCAGGTTCAGGCGCGGGCGCTGAACTAAGCGTATCTTCAAACGCCGGGGCGGGTGCTTCGTACTCTCGCGTTGGAGTGTAACTTCGTTCAGGCTGCGGTCTCGGTGCAGGTGCTTCGGCGGCGGTCTTGTGCACTCTTCCAACTGAGCCGAGCTCGACCGCCATGCCTGCAACTCGCGCAAGCGTTTCCAAGGCCTCGAGATTAATTGCTTCCGAGTCGAGTCCTGCTGAATCGGCGTAGAGTACAGCTACAACGCGTTTGCGAACGACAAGTGGAACACCGACGATCCGCTGCGGCGGTTCATCGCCAAGCTGATTTAGCAGAAGGTGATCGTCGGCGTGAGAACCAACACCGCCACTCCAGGTTGTTTTGGATTTTATGACGTTGCTGATGACAGTATCCGAGCCAGTGCTCAATGAAATCTGTTGGATCGAACGATCGCCTACCGTCCCCTCGAAGCCGCGCGCGCGCCAGCCGTTTGCGTTGTCGCCCTTGATCACGAAAAAGGCAACTCGCGGAGCAAATGACGCGGACCTGTTCACAAGGGTCTTTAGAATCTCTGATTGAGAGCTCTGTTCGCAGATCTCGTCAATGGAGGCCTTGACGATTGCCATGTCGCTCGAAGCTTTAGCACGTGAAGACGCTGACGCAGCGAGATCGACACCTTCTTCGTGTGCGGCGCGAAGATGCTCGAGAATCGAAGCTGCCAACGAGCCATCCATTTGCACCTCGGCGTGCTGGTCCAGCAGGCGGGTGAACGAGTCGTTGAGCTGCCTCTTCAGGGCCGTGAGCTCTTCCTTGATCGACCCGAGACGATTATCAATGTATCTCTCTACTTCATGGCGCAGACTATCTTCCAATTGACCAGTAACCACAGTTCGTTCCTCCGTACGTGTCGAGGTCAGGCAAGGATGTTTTACCCGGGATTGACCCTTCCATGCGAGCTGTTGGCCGCTTCGAAAGCGTCATTGGGATTATGGACGGGCGGGAATCAGCGAGTCAAGAAAATGCTTAGCGGGGTATTTCCGTCGCGGCCGCTTGATAATAGGGCCTTTTTGCCCCGGAGTTGAGTGTAACACAGCTTTAACCGCGGTCGCGCAACATTCTTCCCAGAGCAGTTAGGCTCAGGAAAGGCCTCAAAGACTACTGGTTTCACGAGGCTTTTCGACGTAAGCTATATCACAAACTCAGGCACAGCTTAATGGCCACGATTCTGATAGCCGATGACTATGAGGACAACCGGGAGTTGCTTCGTCTTCTTCTCGCTGGGGAGCAACACACCATTCTGGAGGCGTCAAACGGCCGAGATTGCCTTAGGCTGGCGCGTGAAAGCCGTCCTGATCTGATACTGGTTGATTTGTCTATGCCGGGTCTGGATGGATGGGCTGTGTTTCAAGCCCTGCAGTCTGACGCCGGGACATCTGCAATTCCCTGCGTGGCGGTGACCGCCTACGCGGACTCTGACCGCCAGCGCGCCCTGAACCGTGGATTTCGAGCTTACCTGACCAAGCCCTTTCGCACCAATGAACTTCTCGAGACCGTCCGCAAACTCCTCAAGCGGGAACCTATTTAATGGAAAGCTTCCTCCCAAAAAATATTTTTGCGGGCTGAAAAACATTCTCCTCCAAGCATTTAAGGCAGAATCCTGCTGCAGGCGACGTCTAACCTCAAGAATTTCTCAAGGGTGATTTCCTAATCTCAACATCAACGCGCCGAACACATGCGCGGTTAAGTTTTTGACAGTAATAAGGGTGCCTTTGAGTCAGAGCCAGAGACGTCATTGTGGAGGTAATCGGGCTTCCTTCTACAACGAGTCTCTTCCAGATATTCTGACTCATTCGATGGCCGCCGAATGTGGGGGACATTCGGCGGCCTGTTTATTTGTGGAGTAGAAAATAGGCGACGAGGCTACGCGGCGTTGGTCGAGCAAGTAGGAACGTAGACCCAACCATTTACCATTTGTCATTGCACATTTCTCATTTGCCATTTGATCTTGTCGCGCGTTGGAAGTACCCAAATGAAAAATGAGAAATGTGCGAATGACAAATGGTAAATGGTTTTTTGGTTTCTGTCGGTACTTACTTCTCCGAGATTACTACCTGTTGAATTGATGGTAGAAGCGCGTGAATCTCACTCTTACGGAATCCGGCATTGCTGCACATTCGATTCAGTTCAGAAAAAGTGTAAGCATCACCAGATGGAGTGCTGCCGAGCATCATTACACTGAAGCTCGCGGCCTCGGGTGGTGAAATACGATCTTCGTTAGGCACAAACTCCAGCGTTACTGCGCGTCCTCCGTCCTTCAGTGCTGCATGGACCTTCCTCAACAACGTTTCGCATGTCGGCGGATCAAAGTGGTGAAGGAAATTCGTCAGCAGAATCAGATCAAAGTCCTCGCCAAACGGAGCGTCAAAAGCACTCCCTTCAATTGTGCTGTAACGATCAGCTACTCCCGCTTTTGCGGCATTCTCCTTCGCTACCGCGAGCACGTTGGGCCAATCGAGAGCAACCACTTCCGCGGCAGGATTGTTTTTGGCGAATTCGATTCCGTATAAACCGTGACCTGCTGCGATATCGAGAATCTTCAGCTTCTTATCTGCGGTGGGATCGACGAGCTTTGCCATCAACGTCGCCGGCAACGCCATCAACGGAGCCATCGCTCGCGCAAAATCAACCCAGATTGGATGCTCAGGCGCGACCGTCCCTTCTTCTGATGCGACGGTGCCTCCTTTCCGAACCATATCTGCGAAACGCTTAAACCCGTCTGTCAAAATCGGCGAGAGCATGAATTCAGTAGCGCCACCCAGGTAGGCCGGTGAACGCTTATCGAGAAACATCGCCGAGTCAGGCGTCAAGATGTAACCGTTATCGACCTTGGTTAGAAAGCCCATGATGCAAAGAAAGTCAGCCAGGATGCGCATGCCGCGCTCAGAGGTCTGGCAACGTTTCGCTATTTCTGCTGCTGTCTTATTACCTTCACCAATCGCCGTGAACACTTCCAACTCAATTGCGGCCTTTAGCGCCTCAGTTCGTTGGTATGAATTCACCGTCTGAAAGAAAAGCTGTGGCGAAGGTTGTGGTGCTGGACTAGTCATTTGTTTTCAGACTCACTTTCATATCGTCATTGTTAAGCTGTAAATGTTCGGAAGAAGTCGATACCTGAATAATTGAAGTGCATCGCTTTTCCATTCAAGAGAGTGTCAAAAGTTATTCGCTCGACCGAATTAATGTCACCTTCCGGACGAAAGACATTCGCTTCGAGGTGCATTAGAGGTTGTTCACCATCCAGAAAAAGCAGACCTTTGCGAAGGACCACGCGCGTGCTGCCGTACCACGGACTATCCGACCGATAACGACCGGTGAACGCTTCCCACTCTTTTGGGTAACTAAACGTTTTCGACCCCGAATAGCGTTCGTTAGTCCACCATTGAGAACCATGGAATGCTTCGACTACCGCATTCTTATCGCGACCAAAACTGAGAGCGAATAGTTCAAAGTCAGGATGTTTGACAATAAAACGATCACGCCCTGCTTGTTCCAGCACAATCTTCTGACCCTTATGGTTGAGGAGAAGCTGTTCGCCTTCCGCAGACAGAACCAGCTTGTCGCCGTGTACCGTAGCGAAGGTGCCCGCGTAATCAGCAGCATTTCGCACACGTGTTGGTGGAGGAGGTGGCGACGGAGCAGCAGGTAGTTCCTTGCCTGTTGATGCTGCGCTCAAAAGATCGAGCGCATAACGCGTGACAGCGACGGGCCGGTATCCTCCAAATCGCGCATTCACCGAAGCAAAAGCAGCGAATCCATCTGTAATATCTGCATACATTGCGGAGCTGAATGCGATCATCCCGCCCGTGTGACGAAGCAACGTATGGCCTTCATTGGTACTGTTCCATAATCCGTAAGCGTAACTGGCAGGCTCTCCGCGGAATGGAGCAGAGATGACGGGCTTGATGAACAGGTCGAATGTTTTTTCCGACAGGACCTTGCCTTTTGGTCCAACGCCGCGGTTCAAGAGCATCCGTAAATATGCTGCCATTTCCGTTGCAGTAGAGGCGACGCTGCCCGCTCCTTCGAGTACTTCAAGCCACGGCGCTTCGGCTAATTTTCCTTTGAAAGGAAATGGTCGATCTTCGTAAAGAGGACTGTAGCCGACCGCAACTCGCTCCCTTATTTCATTAGTAATAACTGGTGCGCTTGCGCTCATTCCCAATGGGTCGAGCACTCGCCGGCGAAGAACTTCCGCCAACGGTCGCTTGTCGATCGTTTCCAGCAGTAACCCGAGCAATACGTATCCAATGTTTGAGTAGACAAAGCGCGTCCCCGGCTCCCAACCCGCGCGCAGTGGAGTAGGGACGACTCGCATCAGAAGCGGCACTGCTGACAGACCCGAGGTATGGCTGAGAAGGTGATGCGTGGTGATTGGAGAATAGGTCGATTCGATCTTGAGCCAGGGTAAATACTCCTTCACCGGTTTCTGAAGATCGAGTTTTCCTTCTTCGCTCAGCTGAACGGTGGCGATGGCAACGAATGATTTCGAGATGGACCCGATCTCAAACAGAGTTTCAGGTTTCACCGGTACTCCGGCTTTAACATCGGCGAATCCATATTGTGAAGCGCGTACCAATCCTTTTCGGTCCGCGAGCGCGACAGTCATTCCTGGTGCGCCAAGTTCGTTCATATGGCGCGCTATGAATTCATCCAACTTCTGAAAGACGGGCTGGAGGTTGTTGGGCTGCGGACCCTGACTGAGTGCGAACACTGGTCGCGCGCCAAGCTCTTTCAAGACAACGAGGCCGATTCCGCCTTTGAGTCCAGTGCTCAGAAGCGTTCTTCTGCTGATGGTTCGTTGCATTCTGCTATTCCTCACATGATGCCTGGGCTGGGAAGTGGCTGTTACCAGGAGAATTGGAAGGCGAAAGTAAGAGAAAAGCTGAGTTGTGTCAATTCAAGTTCAGGAATCCGGAAGGCCTTTTCTGGCGATTCGCTCCATGATGTCGCAAAAGCGATCAAGCTCTGAAAGAGTGGTGTAAAGATTTGGTGTGATGCGAATCCCGCGAAATTCCTCATGAAGGATGGGTGTCGTAAAGATGCGATGTTTGTCGAACAAGTAGTTTCCGATCTTCACTGGATCGATTCCTTCAATATCGACATTTGCGATCGCGCATGATTGGTTATTGTCGAACGATGTGTTGAAGCGGACCCTCGGAACATCCTTCAGCCGGTTCATCCAGTAGCGCGACAGGTAACGTAACCGTTCCTCTTTCCGTTTGCCTCCGATACCACGATGAAAAAGTATTGCTTCACCAATCGCAAGGCGCGGCGCAGCTGAATGGGTACCAACCTCTTCGAACTTTCTTATGTCGCTTGCCTGTTTCGATTCTGCTGCCATTAATGGCCAGATCTTTGGTATTCGGTCACGCTTCACATATAGAAGGCCGCTACCCTTGGGTGCATAAAGCCACTTGTGCAGACTCGTTCCAAAATAGTCGCAGCCGAGATCCTTCTGCGTGAAATCGAATTGCGCAAAAGAATGAGCGCCATCGACTATTGTTTCGATGCCTTTGGCGCGCGCTATCTCGCAGACAGCTTTCACGGGTGTGATCTGACCTGTGATGTTCACTTGGTGTGATATGAGAATCAGTCGAGTGCGAGGAGTAATGCCGGCTTCAAACGCTGCGGTAATTTCGTTGACGTTCTTTGGAGGGATAGGGATCTTTACCAACTTAAGCACCAGGCCCTCGCGACGCTCACGCTGCCGCAGAGTGGTAAGCATCCGTGGATAGTCCTGGGTTGTACTGAGGATTTCATCACCAGGCTTGAAATCCATTCCCATCAAAAGAATTTCCAACGACTCCGAGGCATTCCGTGTGATAGCGATCTCTTCTCGATCGCAGCCAAACATTTCTGCCAGTCCCGTTCGAATCGTTTCGGACTGTGGTTCGAGAATCTGCCACATCGTGTAGGCGGTAGCGTCTTCCTGTTGCCAGATGTAACGAACTAACGCTTCCGTAACGATGCGCGGACTTGGCGACACTCCACCGTTATTGAGGTTTACGATGCCACGGGTGACTGAGAATGCATTCTGGATCGTGAACCAGTAATCCTCATCCATCGCCGCCTGTTGAGGAGTCAGGTGAACAACGGATCTGTTTGCTGCTTCAACTTCTCGCAAGAGCGAGGCTACAGTCGAAGACGACAGAACAGCCAGACCAAGCCCTTTCCCTGCCAACGAGAGCATGCTGCGTCGCGAGACTTTGGATGAAGTTTTCATCTGGTCGAAAATAAGGTCTTAGTTAGTTCGAGCATCTCCGTGTGCTCAGTGTCTCTGTGGTGATTTCTTGCGGGCGATTACGGGCACTACAGAGACACGGAGGACACGGAGATCAACAGAGCAATCAATCACTTTGCTTCATACACGACTTCGCCGCCGATTACTGTCATCGTACAGCGCGTTTTCAAGATCTCCGGTTCGGGAATCTTCATGATGTCGGCTGAGAACACGGTAAGGTCCGCGAGCTTACCAGGCTCGATTGTGCCCCTCAGCTTCTCTTCAAACGCGGCGTACGCAGCCCAGATCGTAAACATCTTCAGGGCTTGTTCGCGCGTCACTGCTTCCTCGGGGTGCCAGCCTTCTCCCTGGAATCCCTTTTGATCTTTGCGAGCGACAGCCGCATAAAATTCAATCATCGGCTCACCACGCTCGACCGGAGCATCAGTGCCACCGGCGATGATCGCTCCACTCTTGATCAGGCTCGCCCAAGCATAAGCCCCGGCGAGCCGATTAATCCCGAGCCGGCTCGGCGCAAAGAACAGATCGCCAATGGCATGAGACGGTTGCATCGAGGGAATAATTCCAAGTTTCGCAAAACGCGGAATGTCTACAGGATCAACTATCTGTGTGTGCTCATCACGCCAGCGTGGATCCTTAATCTTTCTTTGCTCTGCTGGCACAGCGTTCAGAGCTCGCTCGTATTCATCAAGAATGAAGTGGTTAGCCTTGTCGCCAATTGCATGCGTCTCGACCTGAATGCCTTTGCGTAGCGCTTCTTCAAGCATTGGTCGCAACGATTCTTCCTTGACCCGTAGCAGACCAACATTGCCGGGATCGTCACTGTACGGTTGTTGCAAGTAAGCGCCTCGTGAGCCGAGCGCACCGTCTGAAACTACCTTGATCGAACGCAGCGTAAATCTATTGCCGAATTCACCAATGCTTGGACCTTCGCTGAGGAGACGGTTCGCTTCGGGACCAGGACCAAAAACGGCCTTATAGACTCGCAACTTGATAGCACCGTCCCGAAACAGCTTGCGATAACGATCCACGTCAGCATAACTTCCGCCCGCATCCTGAATCTGCACCCAGCCGAGCTGGACGTCGCGTTGTGCACCGACGATGAGTGCTTTTTCAGCGTCGGCAGCAGACGTTTGAGGCTGCTGACTTCGGACGAGTCCCTGTGCGTTGTCAATCAACATGCCGGTTGGTTCGCCGGTCTGTTTGTCCTTCAGAACCTCTCCGCCGAAGGGGCTAGCAGTGTTTCGATCAATGTTCGCGAGCTTCAACGCAGCTGAATTCACAACCGATGCGTGTCCGTCTGCTCGAGTCAAGAGCACAGGATTGTTCGGCGCGACTTTGTCCAGATCCCAACGCGTAGGAAAAACCGGCGGCTTCCAAAAAGTTTCGATCCAGCCTCTTCCAGTTACCCACTCACCTGGTCGTGCCTGGTCCACCCTGGTTTTAACTTTTGCCAAAAAATCTTCCAGTGTTGTGATGCCTTCGAGATTAAGCGTCATCTCGCGAAAGCCAACACCAGATAGATGTTGGTGCGAATCGGTGAAGCCAGGTGCGACCGTATTGCCCTTCAGATCCACTACACGCGTTTTCGCCCCGACGAATTTCCGCGCATCGTTGTTCGAACCCACAAAAACGATTCGATCACCTTTTATCGCAATCGCCTGCGCCGTAGGCTGGGTTTCGTTGACGGTGTAGACATTTCCATTCTGGAAAACCAGGTCGGCGGCGTCTTGCCGTGGTGCGGGAGGAACAAAAGCAAACAGGACGCTGATAAACAATAAAAGCTTGATTTTCATAGGGTATTAGGTTGGATTGACCAGCACTGGAAGAGCGGCAACCTTATATCACAAGTCCTTGTGGCGGCACAGATAATGAAAGAGGAAATGAAGCGGCCGCAAAAAAGCACAAAAGTCACAAAAGAAATTCGTTGGGCAAAACAAACCTTGACTCTTCTTTTGTGACTCTTGTGCTTTTTTTGCGGCAGAAACTTACGCCCCAGTGGTCGTTATCCTATAATCTCCAGCCATCAAAACACTCAACTTGGGGGACTGTCATGAAGGTTGAAAGTCTAAGTTTCACTACTTCGCGCGGCGCTACGACTGCGCACGTAGCGGGTCCTGATCAAACTCCGAAAGCGGCTATCGTCCTCATCCAGGAATGGTGGGGAATTAATGATCACATTAGAGACATTGCGGGGCGATATGCCAGGGAAGGCTATCTCTGCGTGGCGCCGGATCTCTTTCGTGGAAAGCTGGCGAAGGATGCTCAAGAGGCTTCGGCCCTGATGCACCGTCTGGAGAACGCCGACGGTTTGGAAACAATTGAAAAAGCGATCGGCGAAACTGAGAAAACTTACGGTGTGCAGAAGTTTGGTATCAACGGTTATTGCATGGGAGGCACATTCGCCTTGCGAGCCGCATGTGAGTTGTCCAAATTGTCCGCGGCGGCGCCGTTCTATGGAGATATTCCCGAGGAGCAGATCTTAAAGAAGTTACGGGTGCCAACGCTTTTCATCGCCGGTAACAAAGACAACTGGATTAATCCTCAGAAGGTAAACACTCTGAGACAGATCGCTCAAAAGCACAATCTCCCGATCGAGATTGTGACTTACGACGCGGATCACGCTTTCTTCAATGACACGCGGCCGGAAGTCTACAATCCGGAAGCCGCTGCGGATGCCTGGAAGCGCGTCTTGGATTTCTTCAAAAAACACCTGGGACAGGCAGCCGCAAAAAGCGCGTAAAGACAATTTGGATTGTCGAATTCCGATTGTCGATTTCCGAATCAGGACTGTTTGCTATGAAACTTCCGATCATTGTCTGTCTTCTGCTGTTCGGTTCGTTGTGCGTTGCTCAAGATCACAATCCCGCGACTGACGGTAAGATCATTGAGCAAGCGGTGTTTGCCCTTCCGACCTACGAGCAAATTCCCGATCGCTTCAAAACCGTTTACTCGAAACAGGTCGTGGAGCAAATTCGAAATTCGAGTGAGCTTGAACTTCTTAAGATCAAATACCTCAGTGATGGTCTGAAAATCTCGGGCTTTATTTACAAGCCAAAGAATACGACGGGAAAGAAATTGCCCGCGGTCATCTGGAACCACGGGATGATCTCTGAGACCTCAAAAATCGGCGTCGAGAACTACAACGACATCTATGACATCTATCGAATTGCTTCAGCCGGTTTTGTGGTGCTTGCTTCACAGTATCGCGGCATCGATGGCAGCGAAGGGAAGGATGAGGTCGCCGGGGCCGATCTTAACGATGTTCTAAATCTCTTTCCTCTAGCACGGTCACTCGGCTATGTCGATATGGACCGCATTTTCATGTGGGGCCTGTCGCGCGGAGGACTGATGACATTGCAGGCAATTCGCACAGGAGCCCCAATCAAGGCCGCCGTTGTCGTAGGCGCGCCAACAAATACTGTTGCCCGACTTCATGCTCCCGGTGGTGATCAGTTCTTCAGGACAATCTGGCCGGATTTCGAAACGAAGAAAGAAGAACACGCAATCAATCGATCGCCGGTTTTGTGGGCCGACAAGATCGGTGTCCCATTGTTGATAATTCACGGCGGAGCTGATTTGGCTCTTGCTCCTCAGGCAGCGCGAGACCTGGCTGCCAAGATGGACGAGTTTAGCAATCTTTACGAACTGATAATCTACGCTCGCGATGATCATGCGGTAAACGCCAACGCCGAAGACCGTCTGCGGAGAACGATTGATTGGTTTACCAACGTACGCAAGATGTCTGTGGTTCAACCGATTGCCCGTACTCTCAGGGAGCGGGGGATTCAAGCTGCAGTAAATCAGTATCGTGATCTTAAAAAGAGCCAATCGTCATCTTATGACTTTGAGGAACCGGAGCTAAACAATTTCGGTTACGTGTTGCTGGGCCAGGGAAAGGTCAAGGAATCGATCGAGATTTTTAAGCTGAACGTCGAGGCATTTCCCGAAGGCTTCAACACGTACGACAGCTTGGGCGAGGCCTACATGAACGCGGGCGAACGCGAATTGGCGATCAAGAATTACAAGAAATCCCTCGAGCTCAATCCGCAGAACACAAACGCAGTGGAGATGCTTAAGAAATTAGGAGCGCAGGAAGAAAATAATTAGCTGCGGATGAACGCGGATAGAACGCGGATCAGAATAAAAGAGAAACTCAAGTTGGTTCTCTTTTTTCTTTCTCAGATCCGTGTTTTATCCGCGTTCATCCGCGGTTAGTTTTTTCCTACACGAAATCTTCGAGTTCTTTTTTCGTAGGAAGAGCGGTCCGCGCGCCCAGAGCACGGCACTTCAATCCAGCAACTGCATTTCCAAACGTCAAGCTCGTTTCGATGTCCTTGCCGGTAAGAAGTCCGTAAAGGAACCCGCCTCGAAACGCATCTCCGGCGCCCGTCGTATCCTTGCAGCCTCCGGGAACCTTGAACGAGTCAGAGCGAATGAACTGGCCGTCAAAGTAAACCATCGCGCCTGATTGGCCCATCGTCATTCCCACTAAAGCGCAGCCGTAACGCGACTTCAATTCCATGAGCGATGCTCGAGCGTCGCTGATCCCAGTGAGTCGTCGCGGAAACTCTTTTGACGTGATTAGAATGTCGATATATGGCAGTAGCTCGGGAAGGCCTTCGTAGATGTTGTCGGTGTCTGCCGACACAACTGTGCCTGCTTCGCGAGCTGCTTTCGCCATTTGCACACACGCAGGCGGGTCATGGGCATCGAGATGGAGCACGCGACCTCTGGAAGCGAGTGGCACCGGAGCTTCTTCTGGTCTGTAAGCGATTCGATCGTCCCGATCCCAGATGATCGTGCGTTCGCCTGTGCGGATGTCAATTATTATGAAAGCGATCTGTGTAGTCGCCCCTTCAATCACCTGCGCGAATTCAACGTTGACTCCAGCTTCGACGACGGAACTCCATCCAAGTTGACCTTCGGGATCAGATCCAAATCGGCCTGCGTAAGCTGTCCTCAATCCCAGACGTTGCAGGGCGACCATCGCAGTCGCGGTCTGCCCGCCCGGCGACTGCCGGTGCTCGAGTAAGCGCATCTTCGCATCAAACGCCGGGTATTCCGGGACGACAATCAAATGATCGACTGCGTTAAGCCCAAAGCCAACAGCGTCGAATTGCTTGCTGGCGTCAAGTGTGAAGGGAAAGTCCATCGTTAGTCCGCTTGTCGCTTCTACGCTAAAATATCAAGCAATCCCGGCATTCTAAAGCATTTCATAACATGGCCTTAGAGGAAAAACTCAAAGAAATTCCAACGTCGCCCGGCGTCTACATGCACAAGGACGCGGCGGGAAAGGTGATCTACGTCGGCAAGGCAAAAAGTCTGCGGAGCCGGGTGCGTTCCTATTTTCAAAAGCGGCCCTTTGATCGAAAGACCGATGTTCTTGTCGGGCAGATTACGGACTTTGAATTCATTGTCACTGACAGCGAAGCTGAAGCTTTGATTCTCGAAGCTTCATTGGTTAAGCAGCACAAGCCCCGTTACAACATCAAACTTCAGGATGACAAATCGTATCCACATTTAAAACTGACCATCAACGAACCCTTTCCCAAAGTTGTGATCACCAGGCGAATTCAGCGTGATGGAGCACTCTACTTCGGTCCATTCCTGCCGGCGAGCCTGGCACGTCGAACGATTGATCTAATCAATCGCACTTTCCAGCTCCGAACTTGCGATATCGAGATTGACGGCAAGGCGCCACGACCTTGTCTCGAGTATCACATCAAACGCTGCCTCGGACCGTGCGTGAAGGGCCTTTGCACTTTCGAGCAGTATCAGGAAGCTGTTCGTGACGTACGGCTTCTGCTCGAAGGTCGAAACAAAGAACTCGCGGACACGCTTGAGGAACGGATGCTGCAGGCTTCGGATGAAACACGATACGAGCTTGCAGCTAAATATCGAGATCTGCGTAAGACGGTTATCAAGCTTTCCGAGCAGCAGAAGATGGCGATGTCACCTGAGCGCGACGTGGATATTTTCGGCTACTACCGTGAAGGGCCGCAGCTCGCTCTGCAGCTCTTTACCATGCGCGAAGGGAACATTGTCGGACGGCGTGAATTTTTCTGGGAAGATCTGCAGGCTGATGATTTCGATCCGGCAGACTTTTTGAGTGAGGTGTTGGCGCAGTACTACTCGAGTGACTACGTTCCGCGCGAGATACACGTGCCGGTCGATTTCACGGATCGCGAACTGCTTGAGAAAGCTCTGACGAAACGTAAAGGGCGGCGCGTAAAGATTCTTTATTCGCAGCGTGGCGAGAAACGAGACATGATCGATCTCGTCGACAAGAATGCGAAGCTCGCTTTCGAGCAACGTTTTCGCGTGCTCAAGCCGGATATGAAGCGTGTTTTGGAAGAGCTACAGGAGACGCTCGAGCTGCCACACTTTCCCGCTCGGATCGAGTCGTTCGATATATCGCACATTCAGGGCGCAGAGAATGTAGCGGGAATGGTAGTCTGCGAGAACGGAAGAATGAACCGTTCCGAGTATCGCAAGTTCCGTATTCGCGGAGTCGAGGGTTCGAACGATGTGGCTTCCATGCGTGAAGTAGTTTTCCGACGTTATCGCCGAGTCCTCGACGAAGGTAAACCGTTACCGAGTTTGGTGATGATTGACGGCGGAAAGGGACAGCTAGGAGGAGCCGCGGCGGCAATGACGGAACTGGGACTTGAAGCCATACCAATGGTCGGCATAGTCAAACCTCCCCTGCGACACAATGAGGTTGCCTACCTATTGGTGAAAGGTCGTGAGGACGAGCCGGTCTATCTTGATCCGCATTCGCTTATTCTTCGTCTGTTGCAAATGATTCGCGACGAGACTCACCGTTTTGCAGTGACGTATCACCGCAAACGACGCGAGCTGCGCGACTTTACATCCGAACTCACTGCCATTCCTGGCGTTGGTGAAAAAAGAAAGGGGAGACTGCTGCGCCATTTCGGCTCAATTCAGCGAGTCGCGAATGCCAGCGTCTCTGAACTGACGCCGTTCGTCGGTAAAAAGACTGCCGAAGAAATTGCCGGCCATTTCGAGCGACAGCGAGGGTTGGCGGCGCCAAATTGAGAACTAGCTTTCTCAAATTTGAGATCTGAAAAATTGAGATTTGAGATCTGAAATTTGAGATTTGAGATCTGAGATTTGAGAGTCATCCACTGCGTTCGCCGCTGAACTCGTACGTGATGTGTAGTTTGAGCGACCCGTCGAGAACTTCCGCCCGCACATCCTTCACATGCGCTTTCACCGCACCGTTACTCGCCTTTACGGGAATTGCCAACTGAAGTTGAGGAGCACGGATCAGTTCCAAAGGATTGACTCGCGAGTCAATAGCTTCACGGACGAATGCCGTAACAAGCTGGTTTGCTACAGGGTTTACTCCTTCAAGGTTCACAGCGTCGACGTTGATCTGGCCGTAGATTGTCTGGCTTGCTTGATCAAATCTCAACTGAATCGCCGTATCCGCCCAACCTTTGAACTGCATGCAGTTGCCCAGGAGGTTATAGCTGCCGTTAAAAGCCAGAGGCACCGAAATCTTTCCGTTCGCAAACTGCACTTGAGTCTTAACGTTACTTCCTTCCTGGGCAAGCGTTACTGTGTTCGAGCACGCCTGCAGAAGCGAGATTGGCTGCAACTGCGGTTCACCATCGGAGAACTGTGACTGGCTGAGCTTCAGAGCCGGCGGAGCGAGATCTCGAAACAACGTCTGTAACAGCAGTGCAAAGAAACCGTTGTTGATGGACACGACAACGGTGCTAGGCGGGTCGCCGGAAGTCGCGGGAGATTGAATAGCCGTACCCGGAGCTGATTTTGCCCGCGGCATTCCCAACAGGAAGATCGCAGCCCCAGCTCCGAGAACCAAACCCAGAATCAAAATGATCACATACTTCATTCTGAGGATCCTTTCACGCGAACGATTACCTGGCCGGTGATGGCGACACAGCAGGTGAAGCGGCCGGCGTTGTTGTTTGTTGCGCGTTGGCAAGGAGTGCCTTTATGAGTGCTCCTGCCATTCCTTTAACTGCTTCAATCTGTTGTCGAACTTGTTCGGGTGGAACTTTATTGAATCCAGTTGGAACCTCAAAATCGGTGTCGTCAACAGTCGTGCTGATGTCTCTCATCTCGGCGACGATCTTTCCGCCTTTGATTCCCTGCACTTGTCCACTCGCTTCAGCTTGAACTTCAGATCTGAGTGGCAAACCAGTTTCCTTGTCCAGATAGAAAAAGGCTTCGGTGTTTACGGTTCCAGCTTGCGTATTGGTGTTGGATGTTCGCGAGTAGCGATACTTTTCTGCGGCGCGGCCGTTAATTTGTTCTTCGCCGACTTTTTCGATTCCACTCAGCTTGTCCAAGCGTGCGACGAGCTCGCCTGGCGTCATCAATTTCTGAAGTTGTAAGCCCGTGGCTTCCGGTGTCAGCTCCGCATATTGCTTACGAGCCGGCGCGATGACGATGTGCTGGTTACCCTTTTCGAGATATATCAAGTCGGTGCCATCAGGCAACTTAAACGCAACGCGGCGATCGGCACCATTGCGCGCTACTTGTGCCGACAACGTAGGAATGCCAATGGTCCGTTGCCCACCTTCTGTTTCGGCGGCAAGCACGACAGTAGCTTTGTACCTCTCTGGTTCTCTTGCGGCCAACGTCGAGGGCGGAGCGGAGTTTGTATTGGCATTTGTATTCGCATTCGAATTTGCGTTGACATTCATATTGACGTTTGTGGTTGCGGTTTCCGTTCCGCGTTGACAGGCGGTGGCAATTAGCAGGATTCCCAACGCAAGACATCCCAACGCAGAGGATTTAGATAGTGTTCCCATGAGACTCTCCGAATAAATCGCGCACTTGAGCGCGTCCATTAATGTTTCGGGGGTTTTTGAGGGAAGGCCCATAGGATAGCATGTCGGACCGAGGAGGCGCGAATATCGGAGGATTAGCGGCACGGAGTGAAAGAACCCATTTATCATTGGTCGTTTGACATTTCTCATCTTTCATTTTTGTGAGGTCGCTGCGGCGATAGTCGAACCACGGACAACCAACAAAATGAAAATTGAGAAATGTCAAACGACCAACGATAAATCTCTTAAAACTCAGAATCTTAAAAAAATGGTTTGACTTGCGGCGGCCATTGCCTTAGAAGCGCCTGAGTTATTCACAAATTTCGGTGATGAGTCTCAAACATGAAACAACTGCTTACGATAGTGATCCTTGGTTTCGCATTATCCCTCTGCAATCTTTCAAGCAAACTTAAGCGGGCTACAAACACCTCGAGTGACTCCCCAAGTTCGTCCGGATCGAGCAGTTCTGGTGGTGCAGTGGAGAATGCAAATCCAACTGCCGCCCAGACTGCTGCGCTTGCGGGTGGTCAGGACGTGAAATGGGATTCGCAAGGGATAACCTTCACGGTCCCTCCAAAATGGAGCGAGTCGACAAACGAAACGAAGATGTTGGTTTGGCGTTCCCCAGGTTCCTGGGACGCGGCATCGTTAATCGTAAATATCTCGCCAATGGCCGAGGATTTTCAGACCGAGTCAAGCATCAATGCGTTTTACGACGGTGCTCAAGCGCGTGCAAAGAATGGCGAGGTTGACGAAGTGAAATGGCTGGTGATCGACGGTGTGAAAGGTCTTCAGTTTCGTGAGGCGAAGCCGGAAAAGGACGACGACCAAAGGCGCTTGCAGTGGATGGCCTATCGCAAGTACGCAGGGCAGGTCCAGCTGGTGAATGTGATGCTCGCAACGAGGAGTAAAGACTTCGCCCGGCATCAGGATGCAATGTACGGCGTGCTTTACTCGACGAAGCTTGTGCACTAGGCAAAGAGAAGAAACACGCAAATGGGACCTCAGTGAGCAGGACCGGCAGACGGAGGTGTAAGGGCGATCCATGCATTTGTCGTTTGACATTTCTCATTTGCCATTTATGTTGGCGACGTGACGTGGTATCGGCAATGAGAAATGAGAAATGTCAAACGATAAATGATAAATGGATCGCCCTCTCCCTAAGCGAGGCTCTCTACCTAAACTTCACCTTACTTCTTTATATAGTTGCGGTGGATCCAGCCGTCCTTTAGCTTCCGGTCGCGAGTTTCGAAAAAGATCTGTTTGTCGTTTTCTCGAGTCACGAGTTTCACACGATTGGTAATCTCCTCCTCGTTGTTCTTTCCGTCCTCAGCCTCAGCCAGAAACACCTCGATGTTTTCGGACGTCGTTGGTTGAAATTGCTTATCACGCTGCAACTCTGCAATGGCTTCGACAGCATTAGCCTTCAGCAACTTCGGCCATAGTTTCCGGAAAAGACCGTTTGACGCGTAAACATCAGCACTGTTGATCTGACCGTTGATGGCAAAGACGTAGCCGATAGCATCGTTCTTGCCGTTGAGAATATCCGAAAGAGCTCTGACGTACGTTTCAGCCGTTTCCTGTACTTTGTGGTTCTCCAGAGAAAGTTGCAAGCTCGATTCTGAAACACTTGAGTTGACTCGCGTGCCGACGTTTTCGCTGAGCTTGTCCTGCGCCACTTTGACGCTTTCCCAAACTCGTCCCTGCGATTTAGCAGATTTAGCGGCAAGCTTCATTTCTTTTGTTGCAACCAAACCGTCGGAGCTGCTGAATACAGCAGACGCTTCGTTACCGCGTCGACTCCAGCGACCATGTTCGACGCAGAACGCTGCGATAGGCATCCTTCCAGATCGCGGCGGTACAATGAAATCCATACTCAGCATTCGATCCTGATCGCCGCCTTTAACTATGTCTCCTGCCTGAGCGTACACATCTTCGTCCGAGACGTTTCTGATGGCCAGCTCGTTCACATTTTTAGTTTCGTAGACGATCACCTTCTTCTGTGCGAGTGCCTCTTGCAACGTGAGAATGTTGCCTTCAATTTGATTGGCGCCGTGAAGCAGGAAGATCGAAAGGTTCTTGTGAGTGTAGGGACCTGAGAGTTTGTAGCCGCTGTTATCTGTATTAGTTTTCGGCGCCTGGTTCCTGGCTCTTTTCTGTGCTGCGACGTTTGTCAACAGTGCCATGGTAATTCCAACCGTGACTAGAACAACGCCGAATATCAGCGCAAACGTTTGTTTCTTCATTGTCTTGTCTCCTTGAGGAAGCGATGACTTACGGGGAGACGTAAACGTCAACTTACGGGGAGACGGGAAATGTGAAAGCTCTCTGAACGAGAGTCTAATGCGAAAGCTGGGGAGACGACCCTTATGAAGTAACCCTGGCTGGTTGTAGGAACGAGGTTGGGAGACAGTTCTTGCGCTGAGACGGGCAATCATGGTCTTGAGGTTGCCCGGGCGTCAGTCGCTTATGTGTCATGAACAGTCGGAGCATCTGCATGGGGAACGAAACACGCTCGACATCGTGCTTCATACATTCCGGCGGCGCCCACTGCGACGCGCTCGTCTGATTCGAAGGTACGTTGAGAATAATTCGCAGGTTGGCCACATTTCATGCAGATCGCGTGAGTCTTGGTAATGTACTCGGCGATTGCCAGTAGCTGCGGCATCGGCTCCCATGGCTTGCCGGTGTAGTCCTGGTCCAGGCCGGCGATGATCACCCGAACACCGCGGGCTGCGAGCTCGTTCGCTACCACTATCAATTCATTGTCGAAGAATTGTCCTTCGTCAATTCCTACTACTTCAGTATCGGGCTCAACTTTCTCGAGCACTTCTGCGGCCGAATAGATGTTTGATGACTCGTGTCGCATCTCTGAGTGAGACACGATGTGGTTATCGGAAAAGCGCGAGTCGATGACCGGCTTGAATACCTGTACCTTTTGACGTGCGATCTTTGCACGACGCAGACGTCGGATCAGTTCTTCAGATTTCCCTGAAAACATCGAGCCTGCGATAACTTCGATCCAGCCTGCAGTTGAGCGTTGGTGAGGAGTTGAGTTGGCGTGGTTAACCTGAGCGATCAATTCATCCATATTCTCTTTTAACTAATCCGTATACATTTTTGAATTATAGAACGGAGCAAATGCGGCCAGCAGAGCCAGCTCAAAACTCATCGAGCGAGTAACCAGATCCCGCGAGAGAACTCCCCAGGCTCCTTGCCTGCTGCGAACGTCACGAGCACCGGCCACATCATCAATAACGAGACCGAGCTCCCGCCGGCCATCGATCACTTTTTTGACGATCGATTCCGGAACGCTAATCGCTGGAGCCGAGCCGAAGTAGCCCTTCTTTCCATCGAACGCGAAGGCCCAGCCCCGCAAGAATGTGTGCCATTCACCTTCGATCGAGATGGAGTGAAAACCGCCTTCAAGACCGACATAGATATCAGCGTCGAGTCGGCGTGTCGCGAGCAAGTCGCGCACCGCCAAGGCTCGTTCCCGAGCGCCTTCCATCAGCTGCCAATCGTTCAACGGCATCGCGGGAGCGTTGGTTGTCACCGCACGCGCAACCACGCTCGCGTCTGCCCAACTGTGATCAATCTTGGCGACGCGCGCAATGCTGGCGCGGACGGCCATGATCTTAGCCGCGCGATCCGAACCGAGGGCGATTGTTTTGACTGGCACTAAGCTGGAGACTGGTTCAATCTCGCCGGGATCTAACAGAACTCAACTACCTGAGCGAATGCGTAACAGAGGCTATAACACACTAATCGTTTCCGTCAAAATGGTCTATTCGCCGTGAATCTAGCGTGGGTGTCAAACCACTTCACAACGTGAAATTCGGTTGCTTGACATTGGGAATCCGCGTTGCTGTAATCCACTTGGATGAACCAATTTTTGCAATTTCCAATGGAGGTGCACAGTGGTTGACGAGCTGGTTTACGACTGGAACAAGATCGAACCTCGAATTCAGCCACCGGGCCGTCATATCGCTTTCGATGATGAGACCTTGCGAGATGGACTACAGTCGCCTTCCGTTAGCGAACCTTCAGTTGAGAAGAAGATCGAGCTGCTTCATCTAATGGATGCGCTCGGCATCGATACTGCAGATATCGGGTTGCCAGGCGCTGGTGGTACCCATGCCGCGGGCGTCGAACGTCTCGCTCGTGAGATTGCTGATAAGAAGCTGAAGATTCGTCCGAACTGCGCTGCTCGAACTCACCGCAACGACATCATTCCGATTCTAGAAATCTCTCAGCGAGCCGGGATTCCAATCGAAGCCTGTACGTTCATCGGATCATCTTCGATTCGTTTTTTCGCTGAAGATTGGACCCTCGACAAGTTGCTGCAAATGACCGAAGAGGCCGTCTCGTTTGCTGTGAGCCAGGGAGCTCCGGTCATGTACGTGACCGAGGACACTACCAGGGCCGCTCCGGAAACAATTAGAGCGCTGTACACAACTGCGATTCGCTGCGGGGCAAAAGCAGTGTGCGTTTGCGACACTGTAGGGCATGCAACGCCCGATGGCGCGCGAGCGGTGGTCCAGTTCGTAAAGAACATCATCGACGAGCAGGGAGGAGGTGTGCGGCTCGATTGGCATGGCCACCAGGATCGAGGGTTGGGCGTCATCAACTCGATTGCAGCCATCGAAGGAGGCGCGGATGAAGTCCATGGCTCGGCCCTGGGGATAGGCGAACGCGTTGGTAACACTCCTATGGACCAACTCCTCGTTAACTTCAAACTTCTTGGGTGGATCGACAACGACCTGTCTCGACTCGGCGAGTACTGCAAGGTCGCAGCAGAGGCGTGTCGTTGGACTATCCCTTACAACTATCCCGTGTTTGGACGCGATGCATTTAGAACCGCGACGGGTGTGCACGCTGCTGCTGTGATCAAGAGTTACAAGAAGGGAGATCCTCACCTGGCAGATCTTGTCTACTCAGGCGTGCCCGCAGGAGCTTTCGGTCTTGAACAGGTGATTGAGATCGGACCGATGAGCGGTCGTTCGAACGTGATCTACTGGCTTGAGAAGAGAGGGCTCGAGCCGAACGAAGAACGTGTGAATCGGATTTACGACTGCGCTAAGAAATCATCAGCCGTGCTCGAGGAATCCGAGATCCTCGAACTGCTGAAGTAGTGGTCCTCGCCAATCATGTCGCACGCGTTAATTACTCACACTCAAAATCCGGAACAGCTGCTGGCAATGCCTACCGTGCAAGCTGCCTGCAATTATTTCGAAGCTAACGCCGAAGAGATCACCAACGAACATATTGTGCTCACTTCGATTCCTGCTCCTCCGTTTGAAGAGAAGGAGCGAGCGGAATTCCTTTGGGAAAGATTCAGGCTACTCGGTCTTGAAGGCGGAATTGATAAAGCGGGAAACTGCGTCGGCCTGCGAAAGGGACGATCGCTGGATCCAGTCGTCGTAGTCAGCGCTCACCTAGATACGGTATTTCCCGCGGGCACTGACGTTCGAGTACGGCACTCGAAGAATAAACTCTGCGCACCGGGTATCGCGGATGACGGCTGCGGACTTGTTGCTCTTCTGGCGCTTATTAAGAGTCTCGAAGCAGCGCGAATCGAGACGGAAGGGTCACTTTTGTTCGTGGGGACTGTTGGTGAAGAGGGTGAAGGAAACCTTCGCGGCGTGCGGCATCTTTTTTCTGAAGGTCCATGGGCGAAACAGATTGCGAGCTTCATCAGCTTTGATGGACCAGGTGTCGAGCGAATCATCAACCAGGCGCTAGGTTCAAGACGGTATCGCGTTTCAGTGTCAGGGCCGGGTGGGCATTCGTGGAGTGATTTCGGATTGGCTAATCCGGTTCATGCCTTGGGCCGCGCTATTTCCCGGCTGGCTTCTTACCCGGCGCCAACTGATCCGAGAACTACATTCAATGTGGGCCGCATCGAAGGCGGTACCAGTATCAACGCGATTGCGAGCGAGGCCGTGATGGATGTGGACTTGCGGTCGACGAGTGATCGCGAGCTCAAGCGGCTGGATGCGTTCTTCCGTCGTGCAATGCGCGAGGCGGCCGACGATGAAAACACGACTCGGAGGCACGGTTACCCACCTCTTGATCTAAACGTTCAGTTGATCGGCGAGCGACCCACGGGTGAGACTCCAGAAGAGTCACCGATCGTTCAGATTGCAAAGGCGGCCACTCAACTGGTTGGTATAACTCCAAAATTGGATCAGGCGTCTACGGATTCGAACTTTCCAATCTCATTGGGCATTCCAGCAGTAACACTCGGCGCCGGCGGTACATCAGGTAACTCTCATACCCTCGACGAATGGTACGACCCACGCGACCGCGCACGAGGATTGAAGCGTGGGTTGTTAGTGGCGCTGGCACTGGTTGGACTAAACGCTCAGGGCTAAAGCTAGGATCAGCTAAAAGAAAAAGGAAAGAGTGGTTGCTCTTTCCTTTTTGTTCGCAATCTTGATTGCTAATTATTGAATCGGAATCGTAACTGTCGCTGAGCCAGCCTTACCTGCGGGGAATCTTTTCTGACGCGCGATGCGGAGCGCGGTAGCGTCGCCACCTGAAGCAGCCACAACTCTTCCCGACTCGTCATACGTCACAGTCACAGTCACTCGTTTTGCCCCCGGTTTTGAAGCCTCCGTTATGTTAGTGACCGGCGCGGAAACGCTTGCGGGTACGGCTCCTGCGCCGGCTGTTGCTCGATCTTCACGCTTCCGTTCCTTCTCGCGTTGCTTTTTAGCTGCTGTCTGATCTTCTTCTGCCACGTGGCTTGTTTCTGAAGGCGTCGGCTGAGCGGGTTGCTCCACTACGGGTTCTGCCGGTGTAGGTGCGGAAGCTCCGGCGACCGTTGCGTTCTGTGGAACCGGAGCCTGCTTATTGCGATACCATCCTGCCGGAACTCCGATCACAACCACACTGGCCAACACTGCGACGCCTGCGGCGCCCAACAGGACCGTTTTCCGTTGAGAGACCGCAGGTCGATTGATGAACGAAAGGAAGGCGGGCATTTGAAGAGGCCCAGACGGGTTGTCAATCACCACCGGCTTCGGAGCGAGAGCAGGCTCTTTCGGACCTTCCGAGAACCCGATCGGAAAAGCTTCCTGTGGTTCAATACCTTCATCCAGCCTTCGTAGACCTTCGAGAACGACCTGAGTCCATGGTTGGTTGATCGTTCTTTCAATCGGTTCATTGACTGCGCTGAACTCAAATTTCGCGTTTGGTAGAGTCAGGGCGTAATAGACTGCATCGATTCCGCGCAGCACTCCGAGTTGCGCGTCAACGACTGAGCCGGCTTGCAGGAAAAAATATCCCGCCCCATTCGGGTACAAAACTTTCAGACTTCCCGTCTTGCGCTGATTGCAGAAAAACTCAATCAGCTCGGAAAGTGAAAGATCGCTGAGGTGTCCGGTCAATGCCATGAGAGTTAGCTCCTCTAAAGAAGAGATGTTGGGGAGTTGAAGGAAAAGTGGCGCAGCAACGAGCGTGTTGCGTCACCCCTCCGAAAGGCCTATTGGGCGAGAGCGAATTTGTAGTTGATCATTCCGGAGACCTTTACCGGCTGACCAGAAAGTTTTGTTGGTGAAAAGCGTGCTCGTAGCGCGGCCTGCGTCGCTGCTTCTCGCAGTGGCACTGGGCCACTGTTCGCCTGCGCCGAAATCACTTTCCCCATCTCGTCCACAACCACGGATACCGATACCAATCCGGAGATACGCATTCGCTTCGCAGCGTCCGGATACTGGGGAGTCGGCAGAGAGATTGCGGTACCGTTAAGCACACCGCCTGAGACAGGCTTTAGATTTGCCTTGAATGTCGGAGTCGGTGGTTCTGAATCCATGACGACTCGCTGCTGTGTTTGCTCGGCATTCGCCAACGCCTTTGGCTCGACAGACTCGACGTCGTTGATTCGATCCATTGCTACTGGCAGAACCGGGGAAACCGACTTGTTGCCCGACTTGTTGCCCGACTTGTTGGACGAGAGCGGCGCTCGTTTTTCCGAATTCTTCGCGACCGTATTCACCGGCGTCGACGGGACAGTCGGTTGAGAAGATGGAGGCTGGACCATCCTGACCATGTTCTCGTCCAGGTAATACATGATCGAGCGATACGTGACCTCGGTTGGTTCGAAACTTAGTTTGCCAGTTTCAACGACTGCGACCGAGGTGGTCATCTTGTTCCAATTGCCTGCAAAGTCGAACTCGTACCTGTAGACTTCTTTGCTCAATAGGGTCCCATCAGAGTTGACCATAGTCATCTCACTGATATTGCCCCTCTCGTCGTACTTATAAACTTCTTTTCCCGTCAGCGTAGCTCCGGCAACTGGGAAATACTGGTTTTCAATCTTGTTGCCCTTGATGTCGTAGGCGACGATTTCCAGCAAGGTTCTTTTACCTTCGGTTACCTTGCCGTCCTGCGTCGAAAGCTTCACAATCTCGGTGCGTACCCTCCGAACTGGACCAATTAGCCCATCTCTAACCCTGTCGTTTTCGACGACAGCACTGACCGGTTGCGGTTGAAGGCTACCCACCTTTGCCGTCAAGTTGTTCTGTCCGCGGGCGGTAGGTGACAGAGTCAGGACGGTCATGGCGACAAAGCTGGTAATGCTTACATTTCTGAACATTTTGATCTCCTGGCGATGAGGAGGGGGATTCGCGCGAAAGCTCCAACTGTGAGGAGGGCCAAACCACTAAAAAACGATACGTCGGCCAAACCCCTATTAATTGGCCATCGGAATAATACTGCGTTGAACCAAGTTTGTCTAGAACTAACATTGTGGGGCTAATGGTCGGATTTAACGGGGTTTTTAAACTTTTCGGACGTGGACGTCGGGTAGTCGGCGAGGAGTTCCGTGATCTGGTCTATCAATCGTATGCTGCTCCCGGGACCGGTTTGATCGTTACAGATAACGGAAAACCCGAGCATCTCTCCGTTATTCGCCACGATGTAGCCCGACAAAGCGTTGTCGTAAACAAGCGAACCCGTTTTCGCATAGACGCGATCCGGAATAGCTCCGAACCGCCCCTGAAGCGTTCCATCTTTCCCGCCAATCGGTAGGCTATCGCGGAAAAATTGAGCCGAATTCTTCTTGGCCATTGCTGCGAGCAAGCCAACTGTGGACTCTGGTGTGACCAGATCAAGACGTGAGAGTCCAGAACCGTCGTGCACAGCAAGCCCAGTGGTTCTCACGTTGGATCGATCGAGCCACAGCCGAATCAGTGCTCTGCCGGCTTCGTCGTCTCCTCGCTCTCTTCCCGGTGGGCTATCTCCGAGCATTGCTCCTCGCTCGCGACCCAAAGTACGCAGCAACAGTTCCGCGTAAAGGTTATTACTTTCTTTATTAGTGACTGTGACTAGGTCAATCAGGGATTTGCTGTTGACAGCGGCCAACTCGATATTTCTCGATGGGTCGAATCGTTCGTTCGTGGGTACGCGTGAGTTTCGCGAGATTGCCTGGCCATCGACAACAATCCCTCTTTTCTTTAGAGCGGCGAGGAAGAGTTTGGTGGTCCAGAGTGCCGGATTGTGAACTGAAAGCTGAGCTCCGAATCCTTTCCATCCTGCCGGATACTCGCCCCACACTCGCACATCGTTGTCTGATAATCCGCGCTGTATTCCGAGCCGGACTTGTTTCACGTCTCTTGATGCCGTCATGCCAGCGGAGAGAGACACAAACCCCGTGGTATCGCTTGATCTGACTTCGACCGGCTCATTTGACTTCGCTGAAGGCACAACGTTGATATCTACTTCATTGTTGTTGACCGAAAGTGCGCTGGCTTCGGCCCCGAAGTACCACTGCAGATCATTCCATTGCCAACCGTCGCCTATAAGCTCTCCACGAAAGTAGGTTTCGTCGCCGATTACATTTCCGGTGACACGTCGAATACCGCGTTGGACGAGCATGTCGGCGATTGCGGAGAGAGAGTTGTTGTTGTCCTTCTTGGTTTCGGAGACCAGGTCGGGAGCGCCGCGACCGTAAAGGACCAGATCGCCATGCACTGTTCCATTCGCATCCGGTTGCTTATCGACATAGACAGAAGTTCGCCAACGATAATCTGCCCCCATCAGATCGAGAGTCGCAGCCGTCGTGTAGAGCTTCATGTTTGAAGCTGGTGTGAAAAGTTTGTCGCCGTTCCTTGAGTAAAGAACCTGACCGTCCTTCAATGTGATCACGTGAATGCCCCACCGCGCGTGAGCAAACGGACTCTTACTGATCATCTCCTCAATCAGTGGACCGAACTGCGCATTTCCAGATGGAGCCGGCGCGTTAGTGGTAGTGGATTTTTCCTTCGGGACATCGTCGCTGCGAATGAAGGATCGGTAGGCCAGCAGCGGAGTGAGCAACAACAAGACGAGGGCGGCGGGTAGTACTGCACGCACACCCCTTAGCTCGATAGTCATCTGGTAACGAAGGTTCCTTTGGAGGTGCTGATCGATTAGCTTGCAAAGAGGGCGGCTGTTCTACCTGCTGCCAGAACTGACCTGGCCGCCTCGTAAGCTTCTTCGACGGAAATTTCGGAAATGATGTTGCCGTTAACAGTGCGATGGTGTTCACCCAACGGCATGTATGTTGTCGGTGCTCTCTTATCAAGTAGAAGTACGACCGGAGTACCAACGGCTGCTGCGAGATGCATTGGACCAGTATCGTTCGACACTAATGTGGCAAGCCGCGCCAGGGCGGATATCATCTGTGGCAAACCTAGGCGATCCAAAATGACCACTGACTTCGGAAACAGTTTACGCATTCTGGCTACCATCTCTTTCTCTTCCGGTCCGGCGAAAACCACCACGCGTACCTGATCGTTACGCATAAGAAAGTCCGCTAATTCTGCAAACTTCTCCAGCGGCCAGCGTCTGCTCGGATGGCCCGCCCCCGGAAAGAGACCCACCAACGGTGCTCCGGAATCTGCTTTCGCTTTGCGCAGTATCTGCTCAACCTCTCGATCAGGCGACGGTTGAGTGCGCAGACGAGGCACGCGATCAACCTCTTTGATTCCTAATGGACGAAGCACATCAAGATAACGATCGATTAGGTGTCGCTCTCTTGTAGGGGACTCGACCGGCGGGCGAGGATGAAAGTTAGAAAGAAAATCGAGCGACCTGCCGGGCCGCCTTGAATAGAGTCGCTGATTTGCGCCGGATAGGAAGCCGAGCAGATTTGTTTCGGACAGGCTGTGGAGATCGACTACAAAATCGAACTGACGGCGTCGGACGTCTCCGACGAGCTTGAAAATCTGAATTATCGAAGTCAGCGTAAATCCATCGCGAAGAGCAACACGGTCGACCATTAGCGTCTCGTCTGCGTAATTCGACAATTGGACAACCTGCGATGCGGCTTTGCCTGCCGCAACCGTGATCTTTGAAGTTGGGAACCGTTCGCGAATAGCGCGCAAGGCGGGCAGGCTGAGAACAACGTCCCCGAGCTGACCGAAGTCGATGACCAGAATGTTCTTAGGATCGAACTGCATTTGACTTACTGCGAACAAAACCGATTTAGGATTTAGAAATTAGGATTTAGGACTTGAATCCGCAATCCGCAATCCTACATCCTAAATCCTACATCCTAAATCCTCAGATCTCTTCCCGTCATCTCCTTAGGCGGTTCAATTCCGAGAAGCCCAAGCAGCGTGGGAGCGACATCTTCGAGTGCACCACCTTCACGCAGCTTTACGCCAACGGATCCTTCATCAATAAAGTGAAACGGCACGGGGTTCGTAGTGTGCGCGGTATGCGGTCCGCCCGTTTCGGGATCTATCATCTTTTCGGCATTGCCGTGATCAGCGGTGATTAGAGTCGTACCGTGGACCTGACGGATGCCTTTGGTAATCCAGCCGAGGCAAGTATCGACATATTGGCAAGCTTCGATCGTTGGTTCGAGTTTCCCCGTGTGGCCGACCATGTCAGGATTGGCGAAGTTGATGATGAAAACGTCCGTGTCGCCTTCATCAATACCACGCAGGACCTTGTCTGTTACTTTGAAAGCAGACATCTCAGGTTCCAAGTCGTACGTCGCGATCTTTGGCGAAGGAACCAGTAGCCGCCGCTCGAACTCATGCTCTTTTTCCACTCCGCCGTTGAAAAAGTATGTTACGTGCGCGTACTTCTCTGTTTCAGCCAACCGGTAATTACGAACTTTGAGCTTGCTCCAAATCTCCGCGAGCACATTGCGATGCTCATTTGGCGGAAACGCTACCGGAAGCGGAAATGTTCGGTCGTACACAGTGAAGCAGACGAAATCCAGTCGCGGACGCGACGGAACCGGAAATTCATTGAAGTTGGCGATCGCGAGAGCGCGAGTTAGCTGACGCGCGCGATCAGGTCGAAAGTTGAAGAAGATGACACCATCGCCTTCGCCGATTGTCGCCACCGGCCGCCCACTTTCGTCCTGTATAACAATCGGCTCGACAAACTCGTCGGTGACACCCTTTTCGTAAGACTGTTTGATCGCTGCTACGGCGTCATGAGCGGGTTGTCCGCTGCCATGGACCAGCAAGTCGTAAGCGACACGCGTTCGTTCCCAGCGCTTGTCCCGATCCATTGCGTAATAGCGGCCAATCACAGAGGCAATTCGACCGCTCCCTATTTGGTCTATTCGATTCTGTAACGCCGTCACATATAGCGCGGCTGAAGTGGGAGGCGTATCGCGACCATCGAGAAAACAGTGGACGAAGACTCGTTCCACGCCGCGTTGCAATGCCATCTTGAGAAGAGTGTAGAGATGTTCTTGAGAGGAGTGGACCTGTCCGTCTGAAACGAGTCCCATCAAATGCAGTGACTTATTCCATTTGGAAACTCCGTCCATTACAGAACAGAGAACGTCGTTGTGAAAGAACGCTCCTGTTTCAATGTCATGGTCGACTCGGGAAACATCCATGCGAATTACTCTGCCGGCACCGATATTCAAATGGCCCACTTCAGAATTACCCATGATCCCGGCAGGCAGTCCAACGCGTGCGCCGGACGCTTCGAGTAGTGTGTGTGGATATTTATCCGTGAGTTCATCGTAGAACGGTGTCTTCGCCAACGCGATCGCATTGCCTTCACGCGCCGGCGAGTAGCCCCAGCCATCAATTATGATCAGCGCAATTGGCCTTTTTTTTGCCGTCAATTTATCCTGCCACGCAAACAAAATAGAGAGCGACGAGTTACTCCGGACGATCGTTAAACTTTTCCAGCCAACGACTCGGATCCTCAAGGTTCTTGAATCCGTATCGCCGGTAAAGACCATGCGCATCACGTGTCGCCAGCATCCACCGGCGCAACCCCTGTAGCTGCGGATGCCCCACGATTACTTCAACGAGCCATTTGCTCAAGCCGCGGCCGCGATGCTGCTCGAGGATGAAGACGTCTGCAAGCCAGGCGAACGTAGCGTAATCTGTGACAACACGAGCGAAGCCTATTTGTTCCTGATTCAAGTAGACTCCAAAACTCAAAGAATTCTCAATCGAACGAGCCACTCGGTCCAGTGAGCGTCCAACGGCCCAATAAGACGAGTTCGACAGGTACTCGTGAATCATCTGAACGTTAAGACGTTCGCGATCCGTGCTAATCAAATACTCGTCTCGGCGCCATTCCATCGTTTAAGGCTTCGCGGTGAAACTTATCTTAACAGGAAAAAGCGGCGCCGACCGCCGCTGTGTGGAAACACGAACTATTGTTGTTGCGCTCAGCTTTTTCCTGCGCGAGCTCGTTTCGCTTTGCTTCCTCCGAGTGAATCCAGGGAAATCTGGTAGAAAGCTTCGCTCGCGGGAAAACGAGCTGAGCCCTGCAAGTCTTCTTCGATGCGCAGCAGCTGGTTGTACTTGGCAATCCTGTCTGTCCTGGATAGTGATCCCGTCTTGATCTGTCCTGCATTCGTCGCTACTGCAAGATCTGCGATGAACGGGTCTTCGGTTTCACCGGAACGATGTGATATCACAGCGGTGCGGCCGTGTGTTTTGGCCAGCTCAATGCAGTCCAGCGTTTCCGTGAGCGTTCCGATTTGATTGACCTTGATCAGTATTGAGTTGGCTACCCCAAGTTCGATCCCTTTGCGTAGAAAGTTTGTGTTCGTAACGAAAAGATCGTCACCAACAAGCTGAATGCGCTTACCTAATTCATCGGTAAGCTTTTTCCAGCCTCGCCAGTCGTTCTCGGCCATACCATCTTCGATCGATACTATCGGATACTGATCGCACCACTGCTTCCAGAACGCGACCATCTCGTCACTCGACAGCTTGCGCTTATTGCTCTTTTTGAATACGTAATTCTTCCCGTCGAAAAACTCGCTTGCGGCGGGATCGAGCGCCAGCAGACAGTCTTTACCTGCGCTGTAGCCAGCGCGGGAAATAGCTTCCAAAATTGTTTCGATGGCTTCTTCGTTTGAGCGAAGATTCGGAGCAAAGCCCCCCTCATCGCCGACACTCGTTGCGTATCCCTTTTTCTTCAGTACCGACTTGAGCGTATGAAAAATCTCGGCACCGATGCGCAGCGCTTCGCGGAAAGTATCAGTGCCCACTGGCACAATCATGAATTCCTGGAAGTCGACGTTGTTGTCCGCATGCGCTCCGCCGTTGACGATGTTCATCATGGGTACCGGCAAAGTGCGACCGTTTGGACCACCAAGGTAGGTGTAAAGAGGGATCTCCAAAGCGTTAGCGGCCGCGCGTGCGGTGGCTAGCGAGACCGCGAGGATCGCGTTAGCTCCTAGTTTTGATTTTGTGGGAGTACCGTCGAGCTCGATTAACGTCCGATCAATCTGCGCCTGATCGAGAGCATCAAGACCCTCGAGTTCGGCCGCGATAAGCTCGTTGATGTTGTTGACTGCCTTCAGCACGCCCTTGCCTAGATATCGGCGTTTGTCACCGTCGCGCAGCTCGACTGCCTCGTGTTCTCCGGTCGAGGCTCCTGAGGGAACCGCCGCTCGTCCAATCTGTCCATCGACCAGAATCACTTCAGCTTCGACGGTAGGATTACCGCGCGAGTCGAGAATCTCGTGGGCCTGTATATGCTCAATCCAACTCATTCTGTGCATACTCTCCTGGATCGAAGCGCTCAACGTTTGACTGCGGCCTGAGCGTTTTCGACAGATGGCGGAAGGGGTTTCTCATCCTTGTTTTCCAAAATCTCGAGACTTACTCGCATGACGCGCCTACGTTCCACGCGTTCTACCTGAAACGAAAGCCCGTTGTAGCGAACTACTTCACCGGGCTTCAAGACGTGGCCGGCTTCGGTCATAAGAAAACCGCCGATGGTCGTATATGCTTCCGATTCCGGCAGCGACAGCTTGAGCCGTCGATTCAGATCGCGAACCGCTAGACCGCCCGCCAGCAAGTAACGATAATCACCGGCAGGAGTGATCTGCTCGTTGACTTCTTCGTCATGCTCGTCAGAAATCTCACCTACGATCTCTTCGAGTAAGTCTTCGAGTGTGAGAATTCCCTCCAGCCCTCCGTGCTCGTCAACCACAAAGCCAAAGTGGGCCTTCGCTTTCTGCATCTGTCGCAGTACGTCTTCCAGTCTGGCTGTATCAACGACGTAAAGAGGTGGTTGTAGCACATCTTCAATTCGAAAACCTTCGGGCTTCAGCAAATATGACATGACGTCTTTGCTATGAATGAATCCAACGACATCGTCGAGGGACTCACGGTATACGGGCAGACGCGAATATCGAAACTGCTCGAACGCCTTGCTGATCTCTTCAAGCGAGCAATCACTTCTGACCGCAGCCATCTCGGTGCGCGGAACCATTGCTTCTCTCACCAGCGTGTCTGAGAACTCGAACACACGGTGAATGAGGCGCCTTTCTTCGGCGCGCAAGTGCCCACTCTCGCGAGAACGGTCGATCAGGTGACGGATTTCAGTTTCGGTGTAAATGGAAGCGTGTTCTGCGGAGGCGTTGAATCCGAGAAGTTGTACTGTTCGTGCGCTGGCCCAATCGAGCGCGCGGATGGGCCATCGGAAAACCCAGTGAAACGCCTGTAGCGGAAGCGACACCGCAAGACCGATCCGCTCAGCTAGCTCGAGCCCCAGAAGCTTAGGAGCTTGCTCGCCAAGCACGATGTGCATTGCAGTGATGATCGAGAATGCGATGCCGAAAGCTATCCCGTGGCGCCATACGTCAGGAAGGCCTGAGAGTGGTCTTTCGAGAAGGCGCGCCAGCGTGGGTTCGCCTATCCAGCCTAAAGCGAGCGATGCGAGTGTGATGCCGAGCTGGGATGCAGACAAATACGCATTCAAGTTGTCGAGGAGCAGCAGCACCCGTTTTGCGGCACGGTTACCCACTGCGGCAAGAGCTTCGATACGAGGCCGTCTAACGCCCACGAGCGCAAACTCGGCGGCGACAAAAAAGCCGTTGGCCGCAACCAGCAATAGAACGACCACAAGCTTAAAGGCGGTCATCATTGCACCACCTCGCGGGGTCCAAGTCCTATTAATAAAGCGGCGAAATTACTGGCAGGATCGTCCATCTTCTAAGCTGGAGGGGTTCTCAGAGGGGCATTATAACGTGAGGTCCCACTACTGGCGAACGCTGAGGCAAACGAGCCAATAAGCGCTCGAAAACGACGAGAAACATAACCCGATGTTCTTGCCTGAATTGAGACGACGACTCAATGGCCGGTTGCGGCTCCAGCAGCACGGGCGCGAACGGGGCGCCGATCGTGTTTTGAGCAGGCGCGCGCAAGAGCCTGATCGACGCGAGGCTCGATCTGGCACTCAGCCTGACGGCATACGGCGGCGAGCTCAGATACGACCAAGTAACGTGATCGTTCAAGCATGCGCTGCTCGCGGAATGAAAGTGGCTTTATATGACTCAAATATGTCAAATGCTTTAACACATCAGCCACTTCAAAAATGTCCCCGGTTCTCATTTTTTCCGAGAACTCTTTAAATCGATCTTTCCAATCATTTGCCGGCGATGAGAAGTCGTCGGCAAGGGCCTTGAAGAGTAGTTCGCACTCACCCGATGAAATTGGCGCACGGAGTCCAACTTCGGTGGCATTGGAGACAGGGACTAGAACCAGAGAGTTATTTGCAGCAAGGCGGAGAGTGTAGAAGGGAAGTAAGGTAGCGCCTATCTGCTTTTGTTCTATCTGTTCGATGGTCCCGATCCCGTGATTCGGATAAACGACCTTCTGGCCGACTTTGAAGCCCACCACAGCACCTCCATCGATTTATTAAAAATCAGACTGCGCCGCACGCGCGGGTCTGGGGGAAATCCGAGCGACGCAGTGTGCGTCGAATCCTTGGCAAGTGTTTGAAGTCTAGCAAGCGTTCTTGCGGAGCGTCAAGCTTTTCACCAATGGCTTGTTTTAAGTGAAAAGAGGGGCAAGCGGTGAATCTAGTAAACCGTAAATGGTAAATCGTGAATAGTGCGCTACGGTTGTTTTGATGGAGGGGCTGCGGGTTTGAAGGTAAGTAGATAACCATCGATGTTCTGACATGGCTTGAGTTCTATTTCCGTTTTTGCCGCTTCTGCATCACGCCGTAGCTTTGAACGAGTTTCAGCGAATTCAGGTCGACGTAGCCTCGATACATTCTGTGAATCCTGCTTAGAGATTGTGCCGAGTAATGCCCAATATCGGCCGGGTGGAAGATTGCTCAACGAGAATGATCGGTCTTCGTTGATGGCAGTTGCAAAAAATCGAAGTACATCGTCAGCCTTCTCACGTTCGGCTGGAACAAGATGTAGGTAGAGTCGCTGAGGAAGAGGTGAATTCTCGGGACTCGCTACACTTCCCTTGAAAGACGCAGCACCTTCAGCGAGAGTAATCGACAAACCCGTAATGCGTTCGCCCGATTTAACATTAAGCCAGTTGCGAGCTAGATCGATCGAGCGGTTAGTCGCTTGTCTTCCGCTCGTGGGCAACGAAATCGACTGAACGTACCAATACCTGGCAAGTAGTCGAGTCTCGAACGCGTATTCGTTGGCGGACAAATTTCGAAAACTGAATACGCCGTCCCAGTCGGGTACTGTCGGAAATCCCAAACCAACTATCGGTCGCAGTTCGTCCGTTTTGTTTTTCTCGCTGTTCAGCAACGGGACGATTAATGTCTCAGCAAGAACCGGCCTTCGTTTGCCTTTACATTCCGGATCTTTCGAGGGTTCGAGTGTTACTTTCCCAGTGATTGACGCGAGAGGTTTTGTTAGTAATTCGATTCCGGTTACGTCTGCACCTTTGACTACAATTCGATACGGATCAGAAACAAACATTTCGCCGGGTGCGATGGATGATTGAGCGATCAGGTCATAGGATCCATCCGTTACTCCCGAAAAAGCGAAGCCACTGGTGCCCGGTGGCTGAAAACCCGTGATCGGAGGCATGGCGGTCGAAACAGGTCTCAGCATGACCGTGAACTGTCTCATGAAACCGGATTCACTTGATCCTCGGACGGTGCCCGTGACTTGATGCCCACCTTCTGGACGAAACCGGATATCGACGTTTGTCATCTCTTCACCAGAGCGCAACGTAACCTCAGTGGCAGTATCACGTGTAGAAGAGGGTGCGAAGGTTTGTCCCTCAGAATCGTACTCACTCACCGTGAAATAACCGAGACTAGCGCCGCCTGCCGCAACGACGTACACACCTGCAGGCAATCCGTAGATCCTATAGATGCCGCGATCATCAGTAGCGCGATCTCCATACATGACGGCCACTCTAGTGCGATTCCCATTTTCGTCACGAACCAAGTACGCGCGAACTCTTATTCCAACGATCGGCTCACCGTTTGGCGTGACAACAGTTCCTGTGATTACTCCGCCCTTACTCAACTCAATCCTCACGTTGTCGCCTGTTCGATGGAAAACAGGTTCGGAACTAGGCTGTCGGGCTTTGTTAACGTAAGTGGGGAGGAATGCAGAGACTACGAAGAGTGAGGGATCCAAACCGCGCACAACGAAGGTTCCGTCCGCGGAAGTCGTTGTCGTGCGCGTTTGTCCCGAGTTGAGCGCACGCACGTTGACAGCAGCGTTCGAGAGGGGCTGACCACTTTCACTCACGACTCTTCCGCTGATTGTTCCGCTCGCGCGGTCATCGGCTCTTTCGTCTCGAGGTGGCTGCTGAGCCGAAATCGTGGGTGATGGCAAAGCGACAATCAGCAAAAGCAACAGGAATCGGAAAAGAGGATTGAACATTTGTTACTGCGATAGACCGGGCTTGGCATTCAAGTCGATAGTGATGGTTACATCTGTGACGCCATCCAGCACTTGCACCTGCTGACGGGCTGTGGCCGCAGAAGTCATGGTTGGTCCAGCTGCGGTCACGACGAAAATATATGTACCGGGTGCAAGGCCTTCGATCACAAAGTGACCGCGCGAATCGACCACGGGTGGCTGAACCATCCTCGGTGCCTCCCCAGGTTTATTGATTCGTAAATAGAATCTGGTGCCTGGTGGCAACTCGCCGGACGTTGGTTTCACCGTTCCTCGTACCGTTGCAGTACCGTAGCTCACCACAATCTGAAGATTAGTGACTTGTTCTCCCGCTTTTAATTCGACCCCTCGCGGTTGAGGAACGTCATCTCTCTCGATGCGAATTACGGAAAAGCTCTGGAGTAGCTTTCTGTCTGCTGAACCGAGATTGATGTTTGCCGTGCCATCTTGAAGGCCTGTTACCTTAAAGCTTCCATCCGGCCCAATCGATGACCTCTGAACGTAGCCACCTGCTGGTCCATTGCTCCGCACGTATACTTGCACAGCGAGCTGTGTCAGCTTTGACCACGCAGTTTGGTCGTTGCCATTTTCAAGGACCACTCGACCAGTGATGCTTGCACCCCGTGACGTCCTGATCACAAGTCCTTCAATGTCACGGTCCAGAACCTCAAAGCTCGCACCATCGGCGCTCTGTTCAGTGTTTCGGTCAGGTGTCAGAAAGATTCCATATTTTCCTGGTGTCAGATTTTCTATCCTGAATTCACCTTTGGAGTTTGAAGCGGCATTTGAACCAATGAAAGAATTGCGGTCTGGTCCAGTGACGAGCTGCAGGCCGAATCTCACGTTCGGTACGGGTTTACCACTCTCACCTTCAACCACAATCCCCGATACGGCGTAAGTCTGATTTGGTTGACCTACTGAGATATCCACATTCGTAACTTCGGTTCCCTCGTTTACTTCGACAACAGACGCCTCTGACTCATCAGTGGCGCCCGGATGAAACGTTTGTTTGTAGCTGGCTCGGCCCGAGACAGTTGTGAAGAATGTATCTTCAGTTTGTCCGACATAAACTTTGTACGTACCGGCAGTCAGCCCGAACATGCGGTAAACGCCTCGATCATCAGTCATAGCGCTGGTCGTCGCTATAACGATCGGTTGTTTCGGTGTGCGATCGGCTGAGACCAGATTGACTCGTTGCTCGACGACCGGACGGCCGTCAGCATCAACCACCTTTCCGGTGATCACGCCGCCGCGGACGAGCTCAAAATCTATACCGTCGACGCTCTCATTCTCTCCAAGAACGACCGTTTCGTTTTTCGACAAGAGGTTCGTAGGGACAAAGGCGGGCGCTACGGCTGCGACCTGATAACTGCCTGGTGGTATGTCGATAACTCGGTACTTTCCATTCTGGTCCGTCTTTGCTTTGAACACGGGCTCAAATGACGAGTAAGACTGAATTCGCCTCACAGCTACTGTAACGCCGGGCGCGGGTTTGCCTTTGATGTTTACCGTGCCGCTTACGGTTCCGGAAGGAGTGGGCTTACTGGGTTTTACTTGAGCGGATGTATGCGCGAATTGGTCGCAGCAAAGCGCAATAGTTAATGCGGCGATGATCCGAAATAGGGACATAGACAGGAGGACCGTCCCTCAGTTCCAGAGTGAATGGATGTAAAAGTGCGAAGCGCGGTCATGATACAGCAACTTAACAGGTTTGTCCTTTATTGTTGAGACTGCTAGGATCGAACGCCACATGTTGTAGAATTAGTTCGCAAGCCGCGTTTCCCAGCCGTGCTCCTTCGCGGAGAAAACGCCCCGGGCCAGTCCGATCCGTAAAAAATAAGTCATGGCACATTTGAAGATCACAGATGCGAGTGGCAGGCAATGGCAGCACAACTTGATGTCGCAAGGTGTCTGCACAATCGGTCGAGCGCCTGACAACGCTGTAGTCCTGGACGATCCTCGCGCCTCGCGTTATCACTCTCATATCAAGCTGTCAGACGACGGTACCTTTACGATCGTCGACGGAGCCGTGATTAACGGCCAACTTCGTCGCAGTGCGAATAGAGTGTTCATCAACGGCGAAGCTAACTACGAGAGGCAACTCAAGAATGGTGATCGAATAACAATCGGAGCCAGTACGCTCCGTTTTGAACAGCCGCCTGAGGAACGTACTACCGAGGTTAGGTACGACGACAAACCGCTGGGCCATACACAGCTGTTGATTTCTGCTAATGACGTAGTCTCCAGCGTTATCACGTCAAAGCCTGAGATTGTACCCAGCTCCCAGCGAGACAAGGTGCTGGAGACCTTGCAGCGCAAAGCGAATATTCTCAGTGCGCTATTTGAAATGAGCAAAACGCTGGGATCGGTTTTTGATCTCACAGCCATTTTCGATAAGGCTACCGACATCATCTTCCGCTCAACTCCAGCCGATCGAGTAGTAGCGCTGCTGGCTGATAATGGAACGAGTGGCAGTTTGGAAGAGATTAACCTAACGCCGATCGCTACGCGCGCTCGAGACGAGAAGCTGCAGGCCCACGCACGAAAGCTGACCATTGGAAGAACAATTACGAGAAAAGTGATGAGGGATCGCGTGGCGCTGCTTTCGCAAGACGCCGCGTCTGATGAGGAGTTCGCGGGAGTCGACTCCATCGTGTCTCAGGGAGTGCGTTCAACCATCTGCGCGCCGCTCGTCGCCGAAACAAGAGTGCACGGCGCGTTGTATGCGGATCGTCTTGATCCGTTTGCTGCATTCAAGCCGGACGACCTTGAATTGATTAGCGCGGTAGCCGCTCAAACTGCGATTGCTGTTGAGAACGCTCGGGCCCACGAACGTCTCGCGCGTGAAGAAGTAGCTCGTGCTAACTACAGCCGGTTTCTTCCCGAGTATGTGGTAAAGCAGATGCTCGAGAATCCCGACTCGTTCAAATTAGGCGGTGTGAATCAAACGATTACTGTTATCTTCGCCGATATTCGAGGCTTTACTCGCATTTCTGAGCATGCACCTCCGGAAAAGATTGTCGGTCTGCTCAACCGTTACTTCTCCGCAATGACTGACATCATCTTCGCGCATGGCGGCACTCTCGATAAGTACCTCGGCGACGGGTTGATGGCGTTATTCGGTGCGCCGACGGCTACGCCTGAGGATGCGTCGAACGCTTTGAATGCCGCGGTAGCAATGCAGCGTCGTGTACTAGGAATCAACCGGGATTTAGCAGAGGAAGGTCTTCCTGAGTTGGGCGTTGGAATGGGTTTGCACACGGGCGAAGTGACTGTAGGCTACATCGGCTCAGAGCGACGTTCCGAATACACTGCGATCGGCGATACAGTTAATACTGCAGCGAGACTCGAGTCCGCTGCTAAGGGTGGCGAGATCCTGATGAGCGACGCAACAGCACGCGCAGCACACAACCGCTACAAATTGCATCCACGCGAACCGATTATGGTTAAGAACCGCGAACAGCCGGTGAAACTGTGGGAAGTCGATTGGCAGCGAGCGAGCGGCGCGTTCTGAGCGAACCCAAGCTGATTCGTTTATGAGTATTCTCGGGTTCTTCAAGAAACGAATCACCGTTGCTCGGGTTTATGGAATTCCGGTCCGCATCGATTACCGGTGGTTTGCAGTAGTCCTCCTCAGCGTTTGGCTCATCGCTAATAACCTGCAGAGCAGCGCCATCCAGATGAGTGGCTGGACCTTGCATGCTCTGGATCCCTTTACTGCTTTCACGCTAGCTACGATCACCACGGCCGGTCTCTTTATTTCCGTCTTTGGTCATGAACTGTCGCACGCGTTGATGGGACGTGCCGAAGGAATCGAGATTGAAGAGATCGTACTTCACCCTTTTGGTGGATTAACTCGGCTCGGAACCCAGCCACAGAATCCAAAGGCAGAGTTTCGCATTGCAGTTGCGGGACCTGCAGCCAGTTTCGTGTTCGCGTTGCTGGCATTTGCTGCAACGAAAGTGGCTGCATTGGGGGAATACCACGGCGCGAGCGTCGTCTTCTTTCTAATTGCCTGGGGAAACTTGCTTCTTGCTGTCGTCAACTTGTTCCCGGGTTATCCGCTGGATGGTGGTCGAGTTTTGCGAGCGATTATCTGGCGCAGCAACGGCAACATCAATTTCGCGACCAGGATGTCCGGTTTTTGCGGTGTGCTGATAGCAGCAACGATTATCCTGTTCGGTGTGTACATCATGATCGCCCCGAACTGGAGACCATCCCGTCCTTACTTCATGGGCGTCTGGTCGATTCTCGTGGGACTATTCTTACTCGATACAGCTGCCCGTGTGGTGAAGACTTCTCATGACGCAAAATTGATTACCGTCGGAGACGCGATGTCACCTCCCATAACAATCGAACCTGAGACAACTGTCAGCAAGCTAATAGATGACATTCTGCCATTGCACCGCCAAACAACTTTCCTGGTCGGTTTAAATCAAAGGTTGCACGGTATTCTCGCTCTCGAAGATCTGAAAGCCCTTCCGCGCGAGCGGTGGCGGCATACTCTTGCCAAGGACGTGATGCGCCCGGTCGCGCCGCGTTTTCTGGTAGAACCCTCCGTGACTCTCGAAAACGCGCGAGAGTTAATGAAGCAGAATGGAGTAGGCTCGCTGGCAGTGATAGACAGCCAGGGTGCCGTCATCGGATTTCTGCAAAGCGGTACGCTCAGACCGCGCCATCGTAGTTCGAACTGACCTCTCCAGTTTCCTGACAAATTCTCCGTATCGCAAATCTTCCTGATGGCCGAAACGCCTGAGGGCGCAATGAGACGTGATCGTTAGAATTGCTGGTAGTTTTTGTTAAGGAACGGGCATTGCCAGCAGCTATAATTTTCGCGATAATCCGTGCGGAGCTACCATCTCTTAGCCGAAGGAAGCGTTGATGCTGGCAGTACTCGGGGCGCTCTTTGCAAATGGGCTCATTGCCATATTAAAGCTGGTTGCGGCGTTGATAACGGGGTCATCTGGAATGATGGCCGAGGCGCTGCACTCGGTTGCCGACACGACGAATCAGGTCTTCTTGCTGCTGGGACTGCGTTTTTATAAGCGGCCTGCTTCCGAGAAGCATCCCTTTGGACACGGTAAAGAGCGGTTTTTCTGGTCTTTCATAGCTGCAATTTTCATCTTCGGTGTGGGCGCAACATACGCGGTTTACGAGGGTATTCAGAAACTCAGTCATCCGCACCCACCCGAAAGACTGAATTGGGCTTATTGGGTGTTAGCGATCTCTTTCGTCCTGGAAGCTGCGTCGATTTGCCTCGCCATTTACCAGGAAGTAAAAGAGGCTCACCATGAGGGCCTTACGTTCCTTGAATACCTTCGCGAGTCAAAAGACCCAACCGCTAAAACGGTTCTCTTTGAAGATTCGGCAGCGTTACTCGGAATCTTAATCGCGGCGGTTGGGCTTTACCTGACGGAGCATCATGTTGGTCCCGGCGGTGGAGCTTTTTGGGACGGAGTAGCCTCAATAGTTATCGGCCTGGTGCTGGCGGTCGTCGCATTCGTCCTAGGAAAAACCTCTCGCGCATTGCTGTTGGGTGAAGCCGCGAGTCGGAAGGAAGTCCAGGCGATCATCCAGGCGATTGAGAGTCATCCCAACGTAGTTCGCGTCGTAGAGCTGTTGACAATGCATCTGGCGCCGAAAGAGATATTGATTAATGCGCACGTCAAAGTGCGGAACGACTTGAAGACAGAAGACATCGAGAAGACTATCGAAGAGATAGAAGAGCAGGTTAAGCGCGCGGAGCCCAAGGTTGAGAAGATCTTTATTGAAACCGCGCGCGACGGCCAGGCAACAGGGCCGTTAGTCGTGGCACAACACATTGGCTAAGGCGGAGAGTCCGATGGTCAGTTTGGAAAAACTGAATTGTCCGAACCGCAAGGCGCGAGCGAGAAGTTTAAAAGCAAAAGATGTTGCTACTACTGCCATACACGGAGTACTTAAGAAGACTAGCTGAACCGCGTAACATCGCGGACGTCGTTCTGGTCTTCTTGCTTGTGTATGCAGTTTTGAAATTAGTTCGGGGCACTCGGGCCGCTCCGATGACAGCCGGAATCGCAGCCTTCGCACTCCTTTACTGGCTCGCAGTCAAACAAGATCTGGCAACCTTGGAGTTCATTCTCCGCGGTGGTTTGATCTACATCGGCGTCGCGATCATCGTTCTCTTTCAGTCAGAAATCCGTCAGGCCTTAATAACCTTCGGCAATCGCTTTCATGCTCCGTTCTCGCGCGTTTATCGCGGTCAGTTCGGCGAGGGCGTCTATGATGAGATTGTGCTAGCCGCCACTACGCTCTCTTCCACCAAAACGGGAGCGTTGATGGTCATTGAGCGAAACGTCGGACTTAAGAATGTTACTGATGGTGGCGTTAAGCTGGATGCAGACCTCAGCTACGATCTGCTCGTGAGTATTTTCAATCCAGCCACGCCACTTCACGATGGTGCCGTGGTCGTCCGAGGCCATCGGATTGCTGCGGCGTCGTGCTTCCTGCCACTGACGCTCAACCCACGACTGTCGAAAGATCTGGGCACACGCCATCGCGCGGCAATTGGTGTCACGGAGGATACTGATGCTGTTGCAGTTGTTGTTTCCGAAGAGACTGGCTTGATCTCGTTCGTTCAAGCCGGACAAATCAAGCGCGGTTTGGACGCGCCAAAGCTGCGCGAAGCCATTTCCCAGGCCATGGAGTTAAAGCCCAAGCGGAGCAAGGAAAAAGTCGAAACCGAAACGGAATCCGAAGAGGTTGCTTCGATCTGAGTCGATTTCCCGTACGCAAAGAGTAGGTGATGCCATTTCAAGATATAGATGAAGTTTCAGAGAGCGAGTATCCGAGCTCGCCCGGAATAATGCAGAGTTGGCTGCGCAGGGTGTTCATCGAGGACTGGGCTCTGAAACTGCTGGCGCTTGCGATCACTTTGCTACTCTGGTTGGCAGTTACCGGCGTCAATAAACCCGTAACAATTCGGACAGGCGTTCAATTGAATTTCATCAGACCAGAGAGATTGGACATCAGTAACGATCCGCCACGGACCGTCGACGTCTTCCTGACAGGCCGGCGAAGCAATCTCGACAAGATCAGCAAGCTCGATCTGGTGGCTACGGTCGACGTCAGCGATCAGCGTGAAGGTGAAAGGGTTGTTCGTTTGACCTCGGATCGAGTGCAAATGGATCTTCCCGACGGCGTGAAGATCGAATCCTTTCAGCCGAGTACAATTCCAGTCCGCCTGGAGCCTATTCTTGAGCGACAGGTGCAAGTGGAAGTGAAACTGGTCGGCAAACCAGATGATAACTATGAAACCTATGCTGCTCGCGCCACGCCGGACAAAGTCACAGTACGCGGACCAGCGGGACACGTCAGCGCATTACGAGAAGCTCCTACTGAAAGTATTTCGCTCGATGGCACGAAGGAGACTTTTGTTGCTCCGCACGTGGCGATTGACATCGCCGATAATAAGATCGATCTGCTGAATACGTTCGTAGACGTCACAGTTGAAATCGGCGAGCGCCGTACGGAAAAAACCTTCACCGGTGTCCCTGTCACGTCTGATCAGGGTGGCACTCCGCAGCCCCGTGCGGCGACTGTGACGTTGTATGGTCCAATCTCTGTGATCGGGCAACTAACACCATCCGACATCGGTGTTACCGTGACGCGCACTCAACAAAACGTTCTTGATCCACATCTTCAGCTACCCGCAGCTATCCGAGATCGAGTAACGATCAAATCTATCAAACCTTCGCAGTTCACCATTCCCAGGTGAGTAGACTGAACACACATTACAACAATCAATGAAGACCCTTTTTGGTACTGATGGTATGCGCGGCGTGGCCGGGCAGTTCCCACTTGATGCGCCTACGGTGAAGATTGTCGGTGCTTCGCTGGCCAGCCATTTGAAAAACGAGACAGGACGAAGTCCCCGAATCGTAATCGGTCGCGACACTCGCGAATCCGGTGACTGGCTTGAGCGTGCTTTGGTCCAGGGTGCCATGGCCGAGGGCGGTGAGTGTCATTCTGCCGGCGTGATTACGACACCTGGAGTTGCATTTCTGACGCGCACTCTTCCAGCCGATGCTGGTGTGGTGATCAGCGCTTCTCACAATCCTTATCACGACAACGGAATCAAAATATTCTCTCCGTCGGGTCGCAAGCTGGACGAGTCGATCGAACGAATGATAGAGGCCGACATCTTTGCCGGCACCGAATCAGCTGAAGTTACTAACGACATTCAATCGGTGAAAGAGGATACTCAATTACATGAACGGTACCTCGGTTTTCTTGTCAAAGAAATCGGACAGGGGTTGTCGTTGCGCAACTTGACGTTGGTAGTCGATTCCGCGAATGGCGCCGCGTCGAGCCTTGCACCGACGTTGCTGGAACGTCTCGGTGCACGAGTGATTGCGATTAACAATCAGCCGGATGGTCGAAACATCAATAAGGATTCGGGCTCGTTGCACATCGAAGCTCTACGTAAAAGGGTAGAGGCTGAGAAAGCAGATCTGGGAGTTGCTTTTGACGGAGACGCCGATCGTTCACTTTTCGTTGACGGTTCAGCAAAGCTCGTCGATGGCGATGCTACATTGTGGGTGCTTGCGAAGCATTTTCAGTCGCGTAAGCAACTCAACAAAGAGACTGTAGTCGCAACGGTAATGAGCAACATCGGTCTCGAGCTAGCGTTGCGAAGCCGTGGTATCACTCTCGTGCGTACCGACGTGGGCGACAAATTCGTGCTGGATGAGCTCATCCGGCTTGACGCCAGCCTGGGTGGAGAACAGTCCGGCCACATCATCATTCCCCGGCTTAGTCTCGCGGGAGACGGAATGATCACCACGCTGAGTTTGCTGCGGGCCATTCAAGATGCCGGCCAACCCCTGAGTGAGCTCCTCAGCGGCTTTGAACAATATCCCCAGGTGCTGGTCAATGTGAAAGTGCGGACAAAGCGGCCGTTCGCCGAGCTTGAAAGCGTCAAGCAAGTAAAAAGAGAAGTGGAGGACGCTCTAGCGAATCAGGGCCGTTTGTTGCTCCGGTACTCGGGTACCGAACCCCTGGCACGCGTGATGATAGAAGGTCAGGACCAGGCCGAGATCGAGGCTCACGCAGCCAGGCTGGCCGAAGCAATTCGCAGTGAATTAGGAAGCAGCTGACCTCGCGCAGAGTAGAATTTCTACACGCAACGTCGAGAAAATTCTACATAGCTTTCCGCTCAAAACGCCCAGTAAAATTCGACGTTCTGCGAAATACAAGGCAAAGTCAGCCGCTCAAAAGCTGGCCAAAAACTCTCTTGCACGGCACAGCCGTTGCGATGTATATTGTGGGGCAAGAGAGACGGTTGGTGGATCCTCCGTCTCAAGTGGTTGCTGGGGTGAGGACAGTAACCACGAAAAATGAATGGGCGCGACGCACTCCCACGTTGTCGCGCCCATTCGCTTTACACGACTCACTCTCAATGCCCACCGCGAAAAAGCCCGATCCTTTGGCGTGCTACAATTCAAAGTCCGCAGCCGGGTTTAAGCTCTCGGCAAACCACTCAAAACGTCGTCACGGCAAAGGAGCCTGAACTGAATTGCAAAGTTTGCACGTTCGCCTGGAACGTCAACACCTAAGCTACGAAATCCGCATAGGTCGTAATGTTCGGCTACAGGCTGGCGAGGCCATCCGGCAACTCCACAAAACGGCTCAAAGAGTCGTCATCATCAGCAACAAAACGGTCTTTGACTTATACGGATGGGAAGTTTTCAACTCACTAAAAGCGGCTGGATTCACTACCTATGTTTGGCCGATGAAGGACGGTGAGCGATTTAAGAACTTCCGGTCTCTGCAAGATGCGCTGGAGTTTCTAAGTGGCATCGGCATTGAACGCGGCGACGTAGTAGTTGGCCTCGGAGGTGGCGTCGTTGGCGACTTAGCAGGATTTGCCGCAGCAGTTTATATGCGTGGCGTTGCCGTCGTACAGATGCCCACAACGCTGCTGGCTCAGATCGATTCTTCTGTAGGAGGAAAGACCGGAATCAATCTACCGTCAGGAAAGAATCTCGTGGGAGCATTCCACCAACCGACTTGCGTACTGATTGACACGCAAGCTCTCACGACTCTGCCGCCGAGGGAACTAGTCTCCGGGTTTTGCGAGGCTGTGAAACAAGGCGCCATCGCGAGTCCCTCACTGTTCAAACAGACAACGAACTTTCTTGCAGCTCTTCACTCAGGTAAGCAAGAAATGACGTCACCCGATATGGAAAAGCTCGTAGCCGCACAATGCAAGTTTAAAGCTTCTGTAGTCTGCGACGATGAGAAGGAGGCAACGAATCGGAGTGACAACCGCTCGAGAAAAATCTTGAACTTTGGTCATACAACAGCACATGCGCTTGAAGCCGTTACAGCTTACCGACGGTTTCGTCACGGTGAAGCAGTCGGGCATGGGATGTTAGTCGCCGCTGAGATCTCAAATAGCATGGGGTTGTTGAATAAATCAGATTTGGAAACGCTGCGCGAAGGAGTAAGGCTATGTGGCCCACTCCCGAAGGCGAGCCATCTCAACGAGGATTCGATACTAAAAGCGCTCTCACATGACAAGAAGCGCGTTGCGGATCAGATCAAGTGGGTTTTGCTTGAAGGGATTGGTCAACCTCGGATAGTCGACGGTAAAGAAGTTAGCCCACGACTTTTGCGCGCTGCATTGCGCAAAGGTCTAGAAAATACGAAGGATTTAACATGATGGAAGTACGAAGATCTGGTGAACTCGGCGGCGCGCGTCTGAAGTTCTTGATTACGATGGCAATTATCGGCGCCGTAGCTTACGCAGCTTATCTCTACGTTCCTGTGGCGTATCAGGCGTTCATGCTCAAAGACTTGATGCAGCACAACGTCGATGTAGCCGTAGCTTCGGGATACGCTCCAAATTGGGTTGCTGAGCAACTCGTGAAGGTCGGACCCGAATACGGATTACCGCCTACTGCAGAAATCACGCCGAGCCAGCGCGACAACCGGATCGAGGTGCGCGTCGTGTTTACCAAACCAATCGAGTTTCCCGGTTACACGTACCAGTACGAATTCGATCACACTGTTAAGAGCACCGCGTTTCTGAATTTCAAGTGATTGCTCTTGGTAAATAAAACGAATAGGCGCGAGCGAACTCTCTCGCGCCTATTTTTTTAAGGACAGCAAACTTTCTTACCTCTGTGCGTTGTCAAGGAAAGCCTTCAACTTTCGCGAGCGGGATGGATGACGTAGCTTGCGCAACGCCTTGGCTTCAATCTGTCGGATACGTTCTCGTGTGACGGCAAAGTGCTGACCAACTTCCTCGAGAGTATGTTCGGATCCTGTAGCTCCCAAACCGAACCGCATCTTTATTACCTTCTCTTCGCGCGGCGTCAGAGTGGCTAATACTTCATCAGTGATTTCGCGCAAATTCGATGCAACCACAGCATCGGCAGGATTGAGAATAGATTTGTCTTCGATGAAATCGCCGAGGTGCGAATCTTCTTCTTCGCCGATTGGCGTCTCGAGTGAAATGGGTTCCTGAGCTATCTTTAGGACCTTGCGTACCTTTGATACGGGAATGTCCATCTTCTTCGCGATCTCTTCGCTCGTGGGTTCACGCCCAAGTTCCTGCACCAGAGCTCGCGACGTGCGAATCAGCTTATTGATAGTCTCGATCATATGCACGGGGATTCTGATCGTTCGCGCTTGATCGGCGATTGCACGAGTGATTGCCTGACGAATCCACCACGTCGCGTAAGTTGAAAACTTATAACCTCGACGCCACTCAAACTTGTCCACGGCCTTCATCAGTCCGATATTGCCTTCCTGAATCAAATCCAGAAACTGAAGGCCCCGGTTCGTGTACTTCTTGGCAATCGATACTACGAGACGAAGGTTTGCCTCAACGAGTTCGCGTTTTGCCTGGCCGGTCTGCTGTTCGCCAGTCACGATGGACTGCAATGATCGCTTGATCTCGACGGTGGAAATGTTGTGAGTATCCTCGATAAATGGCAGCTTCTTCTTCGCGACTGCAATGCGGCGCCTGAACTCTTTCTGGTCGTCAGGTCGCAAACGTTTTTTAGCGAGTTTTTCCGTGAAGATCTCGATCTCGCGCTCAGCTTCGCGCACTTCTTTGTGTACCGACCGGATAGCGTTAATCAGCCGCTGGCGAGCTCGCTCGGTGAGGTTCAAACGTCCGATCTCCTGAGCTACTTCCAGGCGGAGTCGTGCCACCTTCCTGCGAAGTCGCATTACTTTTTTGCTCTTCTTGCCCCGAGTTAATTTCTGCTCGGCCTTGAGTTTTTCCCACTCTTTCAAACCCAACTTGAATATGCGACGAATATTCTGGATGCCTTCAATAGTCCACGCTCTATACTCTTCTGCTTTGTCCTCGTCGCCAGTCAGCTCAGCCTGCTCGGAGAAATTAACGATCTCGCGAATGTTCGCTACACCGGCCTCAAGCTCATCTCCGATCTTCAGCAGTTCTTTAACTGCAATCGGAGAACGCGCGATGGCCTTTTGAGTCTTGAGCTGACCTCGCTCAATCCGCTTGGCGATCGCAACCTCACCTTCACGGGTGAGGAGCGGAACAACTCCCATTTCACGAAGATACAACCGGACAGGATCGTTCGTTTTCTCGAGAGCACCTGCCGAAAGATCGAGTTCGATATCTTCGTCAAGAGCTTCGTCTTCATCATCAACGATGACTGCGGCAGCTTGTTCGAGCAGGCGCTCGTCCGAATCGGCTACCGGAATGTTTGACCCTTCAAGTTTTTGCAGGACGTCTTCGATGTCATCCGGCGATACGACATTGTCCGGTAGTTCGCGATTGAGATCGTCGAACGTCAGATATTTTTTGTCGCCGCCCAGCTCGAGCAGACGCTCCATCACATCGTCCCGGTCTTTGTCTTCGATAGCCACTGTTTGTGTCTAGGTCCGCGGCAACAAGGTGCCGCGACGTCGTGAAAGGTCGAGGTGTTCCAAAGCCAATTGATCGCGCTGCTCGGTATTGCCGTCGCGCTCGGCTAATGCAATCTCGGCACTCAGCTGACTTATTCTGCGATCAATTCTCATCAGCCGGAGTGCGTTAAGACAATTTTCAGCCACTTGAGGACGCGACGCAGGCTGATCGTCGGATTCGTTGTCTTCTTCTCCCATAAAAAGCTTTGGCAACAGGCCTGATAAAAAAGGATCCGCTTCGATCTTTTGACTCAATACTGCAAAGTTAACGTCGACTCCCTCGTCCTGGATTTCACGAAGTGCGTTAAAGATCGGAGCGGTTGGGAGATCGTCATAATCCTCTGGTTCGAGTCGAGGTAGGAGGCTCCGTCTAAGCTCGAGATCGTCGAACAGTAACTGCAGCAATCGCTGCTCAGCGACCGTCGGCTTGGCCGCGTTCCTGCCCATGACTCTTTGCCGTGCTTCACCAGTATCTAAATTCCCGTTCTTAACGGTTTGCCACAACTCACGGCGTAACGTCAGGTCGGTAATGCGGAGGCCATCCATCGCCATGTCAAAGTACTCGCGCTTCTGAATGCGGCTGCGGACAGCGCGAATGTAAGGAAGCACTTCTTCGACGGCTGCAGCTTTTTCCGCTGGGCGGTGAAGATTTCGATCCGCCACCGCCTGGTCGATCACAAACTGTATGTGAGATTGTGCTTCGCCACGTCGTCGCTGGTACTCGTTCGCACCAAATTGTCGGATGAACTCGTCGGGATCAGCGCGGTCCGGGAGGACCAGGACTTTTATGTCGACATCTTCGGGTAGCAGCACTTCGATCGCCCGTTTTGCCGCCTGAACTCCCGGTCGGTCGCCATCATAATTGACCACGACCTTGCGCGCAAACCTGGTCAATAGTCGCACCTGCTCAGGTGTTAGAGCTGTTCCTAAACTTGCAACGACGTTACGTATTCCAAACTGATAAGGGATGATTAGATCCAGAAAACCTTCGACCAGAATTGCGAATCCGGCCTTTCGAATTTCGTCGCGCGTCAAGTTCAAGCCAAACAGATTTCGTCCCTTGATGTAAACGTCTGTTTCAGGTGAGTTGATGTACTTTGCCGGCTCATCAGTTTTCAATGTTCGGCCACCGAACGCAATCGGTCGTCCTTGCACATCAAAGACTGGAAAGATCAATCGACCGCGAAAGCGATCGTACGAACCTCCGTCGTCTTTCCGCACGACGAGACCGCTATTCTCAATCTGAGTTTGAGGTGCCCCCTTTTGTCTCAGGTGGATCGACAGCGCGTCCCAACTGTCGGGCGCATAGCCGAGACGGAAAGTCTTACGCGTCTGTTCCGAGATTTCTCGACGTGAAATGTAATCGCGAGCAAGGCGAGCTTCAGTACCAGATTCGAGTTGTTGTTCCCACCACTCCAGCGCCCAATTGTTGAGCTGGATTACTTCATCGGCCGCGTTACGTCGCGCTTCAAAGCGACTGTCATCAACCAATTTCGGGAGTGGCACTCCGGTTTTGCCGGCGATGATTTTGATCGACTCCGGAAAAGAAACCCGTTCGATCTCCATCACGAAATTGAAGACCGAACCACCTTTGTGGCAGCCAAAACAGTAGAAGATCTCTTTTGCCGGGCTAACCGAAAACGATGGCGTCTTCTCCTTGTGAAAGGGACAACACGCCATCCAATTAGCGCCCTTTTTCTTGAGTGGAACGTAGTCCTGGATAATCCGGACGATGTCAGTCTGACGACGAAGATCGTCTATAAACGTTTGGGGATAACGCATTCTGTTTCTATTGTCTCAACTCTACAACAGTAGCACCTGAGCCGCCCTGATTTTGTGGCGCCGCAGCAAATCGCATGACATGAGGATGACCTTGAAGGAGCTCGCCAATAGCGCGCCGCAAGGCGCCTGTGCCGTGACCATGAACGATTCTCACCTGGCTGAAACTGGCGAGTGAAGCCTTGTCGAGAAACTTATCAACAGCTTCAACTGCTTCGTCAGTAGTTCTTCCAATCACATTGAGTTCAGTCGTGGCCTCACGCTCTGAAGTTTTCGCCTGCACCTGATCTATTGAAGTGTGTTTGAGTCTCTCGAATTTCCCCACCGGCTTCTCAGAACGAATTTCTTCTACCAGCTCCAGATTGTCCAGTCGCTCGCGGAATTTTACGGATCTGACCCTCACTTCCGCCTCATCACCTTTTATCTGATCCACTACTCCAATGGAACCGAAGGATCGGAGTCGCACTTTGTCCCCGACTGCGATTGAACGAACCTCAGAGACAGTTTTATATCTTTCACTGTCTGGTGAGTTGTCAGGTTTAGCGTGGGACCTATCTTGATCGGGCATCAGTTGACCATCTCGAACAACGCGTACTGGTCGTGCACTTGTATCACCTCGGCCTGATGCTGCTCGCTGTGCTTCGCGCTTGAGCTCCGCTACGCGTTTCTGCCTATCGCGCTCCACTTTTAAGCGTTCAGTCTGATCCTCGATCTTCCCGACAAGATCACGTGAGCGGCGATCAAATTCGTCGATAGTTCGCTGCAACTCTGTTTTGAAGGTAGACTGCCGTTCACGTTCGCGGCGCTCTGCCTGTTTCTCCAGCGACGCAAACTTCTCTGCGACTGCTACGCGCTCTTCTTCAAGAGCCATTCTCAATGATTCAGCTTCCTGCGCATCGTTCTTGATGCGTCTCAAATATTCAACTGCCTCACGAGAAGAACTGCTTACCGATTCCGACGCAGCAGTGATGACCTGATCGGGAATGCCAAAGCGTCGCGCGATTTCCAAACCCGACGAGGCTCCCGCAAGTCCTAGTATCAATCTATATGTCGGCTGCAGAGTCTTTTCATCAAATTCGACACTTGCATTGAGCACGCCTTCTTCATTTGCGGCGTACATCTTCAGGCCACTGTAGTGCGTAGTCGCAATCACGTGAGCCGCACACTTACGACGAAAGTGATCGACCACTGCAACGCCGAGAGCGGAGCCTTCTTCCGGATCAGTTCCTGTCCCGACCTCATCAAGCAGAACAAGCGCCGGAGCTTCACATTCATCAATCATGCGCGAGATGTTTGCCACATGCGACGTAAACGTCGATAGGTTTGCCGCTAATGACTGATGGTCGCCGATGTCCGCTAAGATCGATCGGTAGAATGGGACCCTCGCAGAACGAGCTGGAACAGGCAATCCGGACAATGCCATTAGCGAGAGTAGGCCTGCTGTTTTGAGAGCCACTGTTTTGCCGCCGGCGTTTGCGCCTGAGATAACAAGCGCGGTGTGTTTGTTGTCGAGAGAGAAGGAGACGGGAACAACTTCGCCGCCGGAGCTCCGTAGATTTTCCGCGAGCAGCGGGTGCCGTGCTTCGATTAGCTCGAGTTCCTGAGTTGACGAAATCTCAGGAATTACACCCTCAAAGCCTTTGAGGAAAACAGTTTTTGCATTGATGAAGTCGAGTTCTTCGACTGCCTGAGCCGCCAACTCAATTCCTGGTAGCTCTCGCCGCAAGCTATCACTCAGCTCAAACAGCACGCGGGCGATTTCGCGTTCTTCAGTTTCTTTCAGCGACTGAAGCTCGTTGTTCGCATCGATGGTCTCCATCGGCTCCACGAAGACAGTCGCGCCGGAAGAAGAGAATCCATGAGCCACACCATGCAGCCGCCCGCGGTGATCCGACTTTACGGGAATTACAAACCTGTCGTTACGAACCGTAACGAGTTCATCCTGAATGGCGTCCTCGGACCTACGCATCAAACTCTCAAGCGTTCGCGTGATCTGAGAACGTAAGCGCGCTATCTCGTGACGAATGCGCGCTAACTCGGGACTTGCCCGATCATCGATTTCTCCGCTAGGGAGGATCTTATTTGTGATTCGAGCTACCAGGCTGTGTAGCTCTTTTGGCAGTCCGGAAACTTTCTGCCATAGCACTGGAAAGTCGTCATGCTCGTGCTGGAGTAGACTGCGGGCCGCCAACGCCTGCTCGCACAGCTTAGAGATTTGAAGCAATGACAACGGATCGAGCGACGCATGCTCAACACGCAAGCGTCCAAGAGGCAGTGCCGGATCTTCCAAACCTGAAAACGAAAGAGTTATGCCTCGGTGTCTTAGCTTTGCAGATTCTGCGACAGCTGTTAGTTCTGCTTCTAACTTATCTACACTTGAAAGCGGAACAAGCTTCTCGATCCGCGCCTGCGCCATTGGCGTCTGCGCGTAGCGTCGAACCAACATGAGTAGTGAGCTGTACTCAAGCGTTGTAAAAGCCTGCTCGTTCATTTGTCCTCTGGCGGATTATACTTTCAGACCAGTTGCATCGACGTCAACCGTTGTCGTGATTACCTTCGTACTTTGTTCAGGAGCTTGGATGAGAACAGCACGCCCTAACAGGAAAACGCTTCATATCGTCGTTTCATCGCTTGCGCTCGCGGCATCGTTGTTGGCATTTCAATCAGCTGGGTTCGGAAAGAAGGTTCACATGTCTTTACAGGAAACCGGTAGAGTGCGCGCTCCGGAAATTACTGGTGGGCGTGGCTGGCTCAACACAGGAAAGCCGCTGTCCCTTGCAGCGCTCAAAGGCAAGGTAGTGCTTCTTGATTTTTGGACTTACGGATGCATTAACTGCATTCATATCATTCCGGACCTGAAAAGACTCGAAGCCAAGTACGCGAATCAGCTTGTTGTCATCGGAGTTCATTCGGCGAAGTTTGAAAACGAAAAGCAGACCGAGAACATCCGGCGCATAATCATGCGATACGAGCTGGAGCATCCAGTTTATAACGACGCGGATTATGCAGTTTGGAACAGCTACGGTGTGCGTGCCTGGCCCACTCAAGTATTGATAGATCCGGCGGGATACGTTGTCGGTATGGTGACGGGCGAGGGCAACTACGATTTGATCGATAAAGTCGTTGGCAAGCTGACTGAGCAGTTTCGCAAGAGCGGACAGTTAAATGAAGAACCGCTGAAGTTTACTCTCGAACGCGCGGCGGTTGGTGATCTGCCTTTGGCATTCCCTGGCAAGGTTTTGGCGGACAGTCGACGGGGGAGACTGTTTATTGCAGATTCCAATCACAACCGAATTGTTATTACGGGTCTTGACGGCACGTTGATAAAGATCATTGGCACCGGCGAACGCGGCGCCGGTGATGGTCCGTTCGATAAAGCCAGCTTTTATCGGCCTCAGGGTATGGCGCTTGATGGAGACACATTGTACGTAGCCGATACTGAGAACCATTTGATTCGCCAGGTCGACCTCAACTCATTCTCCGTAGCAACTGTCGCGGGGACAGGGCAACAGATGCGGGAGTATTTTCAGAAGGGACCCGCGCGGAGCATCGCTTTAAGTTCGCCGTGGGATCTGCAACTTGTTGGCCGCACGCTCTACATTGCTATGGCTGGTCCACACCAGATCTGGCAACTCGATTTGGATAAGAATGAAGTGTCGACGTTTGCGGGTTCTGGTCGTGAATTGCGGAAGGATGGTTCATTGCTCGAGGCTGGGTTTGCTCAACCTTCCGGTATCGCAGCCGCAGGAACTATGCTGTACGTTGCAGACAGCGAAGCAAATATCATCCGCGGCATCGATCTTGAATCCGGAAAGGTGAAGACCGTCGTCGGAGGCGATCTGTTTGAATTCGGTGATGTTGATGGCAAAGGCGACGACGTGAGATTGCAGCATCCACTTGGATTGGTATCGCTTGAAAATACGCTTCTGATAGCCGACACCTACAATCATAAAATCAAGCAGCTTAATCCCACGCAACAAACGGTAAAGACGTTTCTTGGATCCGGTAAGCCTGGTCAAAGTGATGGTTCATCACCGTCCTTTTACGAGCCCGGAGGCCTGAGCGTCGCAAATAACAAACTCTACATCGCGGATACAAACAATCATGCAATCCGAGTTGTCGATTTGAAGACTAAGGTTGTTTCGACTCTGCGCATAAATGGCCTCGAACCGCCTTCGACTCAGACAACGACCAGCGCCGACGTTTCACCCAATCTCGAATCAATCAAGATTTCTAAACAGGCATTAAGAGTGGGAACTGACGGTGCAATCGTCGTGCAGGTCGACTTGCCTGCAGGTTACCATCTGAATCCCGCAGCTCCGCAGCGCTATAAAGCGTCCGTACAAAGCGGCGGCGAGCATCTTCTTTTTCAGTCTGAGAACAAACAAACGGTGAGTGAACTCAGTCAAACTTCACGGGACATTCGACTGCCTTTGCGCCTGCCGGTCCGAACGCTTACTCCCGGAACCAGCGACGTCCGCATTCAACTCACAGTGTTCTATTGCCGCGAAGACAACACGGGTACCTGTCGCATCAAGACGCTTGTTTGGACTGGCCCAATCGAAGTAGGAAACGAACCGGTGGGCCAAACCGAAATTAAGTTGCAAGCACGTTTGCCGGCCGATTAGAAGTGACGGTTCACGGTTGAGGTCATTGCTTGCTAGTCACTCACACTACGAGTAATATCACCTCACACTAAAATTCATGAGGAGTGAAAGTCGTGGCTGATCAACCGGGAGCACAAGCTGTGCCTACTAAACCATTTCTTACCGACATAAAAACTTTGCGAGAACGCGCACGCAAGCACATGGAGAAGGGTGCTGTTACCGAGGGTTATCGAGCTGACCGCGAAACCGTCATTAAAGTTCTCAATGAAGCACTTGCGACCGAAATAGTCTGCGTATTGCGTTATCGGCGGCATTACTTCATGGCGTCAGGGATTCATGCTGAAGCCGTGGCGGCAGAGTTCCTGCAACACTCTAACGACGAGCAGGGTCATGCAGACGAGATTGCTGACCGAATCGTCCAACTTGGGGGAGAGCCGAACCTGAACCCTGAAGGATTGCTTACGCGCAGCCATGCCGAATACGTCGAAGGGACCACCCTTCGAGACATGATTACAGAGGATCTTGTCGCAGAGCGAATCGCAATCGACAGTTATCGCGAGATCGTTCAGTACCTCGGCACTGACGATCCCACGACGCGTCGAATGATGGAAGGCATTTTGGCCGTCGAGGAAGAACATGCCGACGACATGATGAATCTGTTACAGGATTTTAAGGACTGAAGATAAAGGTCCGCAACCAACAGAAATTTTGCAGTTTTCAGCGTGATGCTTTGAGTTACAGGCATCACGCTTGTTAGTGTTAGCGAGTTTGTTAAACCGTAAACAAAGCATACCTAATCCGGGGCGACCCTCGATGTGCCGCAACTGCGGCGCGATCATCGGTGCCGACGAAAGCACGTGCGCAGTCTGTCAGAAGCCTACAGCTAATCAGCAACGGGTGGACCAACCCCGACCTGTCGCAGATCGCGAGACGATCCGATTCGCGCGCGCGGTCCTCGATCGTCCGTACAAATTTACGACTCTCTTATTGATGTTGAATTTCTTCGTCTTTCTCTTGATGTGGGAGTCAAGTGGAATGACATGGGACGCATTGTGGCAGGCGTTTCCGCACGGCGTCCTGATTGCCTATGGGGCAAAGGTCAACGGCCTGATCAATGGACAGCATCAGTACTGGCGATTTGTCACCCCAATGTTTGTTCATGTGAACCTTCCTCATCTGCTTGTGAATATGTACAGCCTGTGGATGGTTGGGCCATACGTAGAAAAACTGTATGGCTCGGCAAAGTTTGTCGTGTTCTGGATCGTAACGGGAATTGCCGGAGTGGTTGCGAGTTACTTGACCGTCATCGACCATGAGCCGGCACTCGGATTGTTTGGAAGATTCATTTTCAAGACACATGACACTCCTTCAGCCGGTGCATCGGGAGCTCTGTTCGGTCTCGTCGGTGTCTTATTCGTGTTTGGCATCAAGTTTCGTCACGAACTGCCCGAAGGCTTTAAGAGAGCGTTCGGTACGGGAATGTTGCCGATCATTCTGATCAATCTTTTCATTGGGTTTCTGGGTCGCGGGTTCATCGATAACGCAGCTCACCTCGGCGGGCTTGTGTCTGGCGCTGCTTTGGCAATGACAGTCCAGTATCGTCGTCCCGGCGAGCGCGCCGGAATCACCGCGAGCTGGTATGTGCTCGAGGCCCTGGCATTGCTGCTCGTGGTCGTCAGCTTTTTCAAAGTGGTCCAACATTTTAACGACCAAAGCTTCTTGGCTACTCGCGACCAGACCGCAGTACCTTCGGCAAACACCGATGCATTGTTAGGCTACTGGATTGCGCTTAATGAGGGACAAGAAACACTCAACTATGCCTTGTCAGGCGACACATCGGGAGTGGACCACGCTGTGAGCAAACTTGATTCGGTCCCTAATTTCGACGCGAAAGCCGATGAGTTGCGTGTGCGTCTCAAAGAGCTGCTCATCAAAGCGAAGAACACTCCGACGCCGTCTACCACGTCCCCGGCGAAGAACGGTAAACCGGGAGAGAAAAAGGATGACTTACCCGCACAAGTAGCTGCGTGGAAGAGAGAGTACGAGCAGTGGTTGAAAAAGGTCGAAGGTTAATGTCGATTCTGTTTTCTATTTAAAACAGTAAGAGGAGAGAACGATGGAGATTAGGAAAGTAGGCGTGCTTGGTTGTGGTCTTATGGGTTCGGGGATTGCCCAGGTCGCAGCGAGCGCCGGCTTTGAGACTGTTGTAAAGGAAGTTTCTACTGAACTGCTGGATAAAGGCTTTGCAGGGATCGAGAAATCGCTGGCTAAGTTCGTTGAGAAGGGAACTATTACCGCTGAACAGCAGAAGCAGACACGCGAACGCCTATCAGGAACAACGACATTCAAGGATCTCGCGGAATGCGACATCGTGATCGAAGCAATTATCGAGAACCTTGATGAAAAGCGGAAAACGTTTGCGGAACTCGATTCGATTTGCCGGCCTGATGCGATTTTCGCTTCAAATACGTCTTCCATTTCGATCACCGAGATGATGACAGCAACTTCCGCCGAACGACAAAAACGATTTATCGGACTGCACTTCTTCAATCCTGTGCCCCTCATGAAGCTCGTGGAAGTCGTTCGTACCATTCTCACCGATGAACACGTTTACGAGCAGGCAATCGAGTTCAGTAAGCGCCTCGGTAAAGTTCCGGTGCGCGCGGACGATAAAACCGGCTTCATCGTTAATCGACTTCTCGTTCCTTACTTGCTGGATGCGGTAAGGGCGCTCGAAGAAGGGGTAGGATCCATTGTGGACATCGACAACGCAATGAAGCTGGGGTGCGGCTACCCGATGGGACCATTTACGCTGGGCGACTTCGTAGGACTCGACACCACTTACTACATCGCCGAGATCATGTTCAACGAATTTCGTGAGAAGCGGTTTGCTCCGCCGCCGTTATTGAAGCGAATGGTTCTCGCAGGACTTTACGGTCGCAAATCGGGCAAGGGCTTCTATGACTACACGAAAGATCCAAAGAACCCTGTTCCAATGAACCTCGTTTGACCCTGATGACATCCTCTTCCTCGATCCTGTATAGCTTGAGCGGATCGACCGCGACCGTACGCCTCAATCGTCCTGAAAAAAGGAACGCCCTCTCTTCAGAGATGATTTCAATGCTGGGCGAAGTATTTAACCGGATACAAAATGACTCGAACATTCGTGCGGTGATTCTCACCGGTGACGATAAAGCATTCTGTGCTGGCACTGATATTCGTGAACTGAAAGCGAGTGACGAGAACAACGCAATACAGCTTTCAAAGAGAGGACAGGAGCTTTGTGATCGACTAGAAAACTTCCGCTGTCCGATCATTGCCGCGGTAAATGGTGTCGCTGCGGGTGGAGGATTTGAATTGGTGTTGGCTTGTCACCTGCGGGTTGCAGCCAGGGATGCTCAATTCAGTTTGCCAGAAGTGAAGCTCGGCGCGATTCCTGGTTATGGAGGTACACAGAGGCTCGTCAGAGAGATTGGGAAAGCTCGAGCGTTTGAGATGACTCTCAGCGGGAAGACATTAACGGCGGAGGACGCGCGAAAGATGGGTTTGATCAATATCGTCGTTGAGCCGGAGAACGTCATCACCGAAGCTGAGTTGATGGCGACAGAGATTGGCGAGCTTTCGCAGCCTGCGATCAGAGCCGTGATAGAAGCAGTCGTTAAGGGGAGTGAAATGTCTTTGGAGCAGGGACTCGAGTTGGAAAATAAACTCTTTAGTCAGCTATTCTCGGGCGCCGATGTTCGTGAGGGTACGCGAGCATTCCTAGAGAAACGGAAGCCGATCTTCAGAGGAACATAGAAAAACTTGAGACCGTACTTATCAAAAATTGATGCGCGCCATCAGCAACTATAATTACAATGGGCCTCAGAAAGGAGTTTCCTCATGAGTGATAACCTCACGAAGAAAATGGCGGGCGGATCTAATGGAAAACTGGATGAACTGTACCAGATAGTTCAGGCTGTTCGCGCGGAGCTCTCGGATCTGAGAGATACGGTCAACACGCGCCTTTACGATACGCGTCCGATGTGGGAGAAGGTGGATGCTGATCTCACCCAATTAAAAACTGATCTTAATCAGTTGCAAGGTGGTCAGGAAGAGTTAAGCCGGGACGTCCGTGAAGTTCGAACTCACCAGCGCGACATGAACCGAAGGATGAGTATCTTTAACGATACACTCGCTGGAATCCAAGCTGACTACCGAGACATCTATGACCGCGTTAGGGAAATCGAGCGTCGTCAGACTTGATCCTCTCGTCAGGTAAACTCCAACGACAACCAAACTCGACGTAACGCGCTTTAGTCGATCTGAAGACCATTGTCGTTATCCATTAAAAACTCCGACTTGATGCCGTAGCGGCTGTCTCCTATACTGAAAATGTCTTAAGCACGTTGCGCGAAATGGAGCAGTTTGACGGATCTTGCAACCAATTGTTCATGATGGACGACTAGACGCTCGGGGCTTTCGCTTTGCGATTGTCGCGAGTCGCTGGAATGAGTTCATCTCGTCTCAGCTTGTCGATGGCGCAGTTGCAGCATTTGAGCGTTTGGGCGCTGAAGCTGCCGCGGTTGAGATCTATCGCGTGCCAGGCGCATTCGAAATCCCGTTGCTCGCGTTGAAGGTGGCGAAGACGCGCAAGTTTGATGCGGTTGTTTGTCTGGGCACCGTCATCCGCGGCCAGACACCTCATTTCGAGTACATCGCGAATGAAGTAGCACGTGGTATCGCACATGTAGGGCTAGAAACCGGCGTGCCAGCCGTGTTCGGTATCGTCACGGCCGACACAGTTGATCAGGCGATTGATCGCGCCGGAGTCAAATTGGGAAACAAAGGATACGAAGCTGCCATGACGGCAGCCGAGTTGGTAAATCTTTACAAGGATGCATTTGGGAAGGACGAAAATTAATCACAACGGGAGCACAGGCGTATTCGCCCGACGCGTCATGCTTCCGGTTTCTTCCTTCCTTCTGAGGTAATATGGGTTCGCGACGTAAGGCACGTGAGTGTGCCTTGCAAATGCTCTTTGCGGCTGATGTTGCAAGCACCCCGGCCAGGGAGGTGGTTGTTACCTACTGGTCGGAATTGGGCGAGCCGGACATTGAAGAACAGGCACGAGCCTTTGCGACTCGCCTCGCGTCTGGAACGCTTGCAAATGTCGAAGCGCTCGACGAGCGGATTCGCTCGCGAGCGGAACATTGGCGTATCTCACGAATGGCCGTAGTCGATCGCAATATTTTGCGGTTGGCTGTTTACGAGTTCCTTCACGAACCAACCCCGCGCACAGTCGCCATCAACGAAGCCCTGGAAATAGCCCGCCGCTTTTCAACCTACGAAGCCACACAGTTCATCAACGGCATTCTCGATGCTATTAAGCGCGATCTCGACGAAGAACAGCCGCAAGAATCAACCCTGACCGAGGAACCTGAAGAAGAGGCCGAGCCGGAACCTGATCCAGATGACGACTCGGTCCAGTGAATCACGCAAAATCCATCTTCGGATGCATCGTGTGCCACTGCGTCGCCCTCTCAAACGCCAGCGCAACACGTAGTGGCGAAGCCTCATCATATACGCCTCCGGTGAACATGATCGCCACTGGAAGGTTGTTGGCGAATCCGCAAGGAAGGCATACAGCGGGATGACCGGTCAGGTTTGTGATCAGAAGGCTGGCACTTCCCAGAGCAGGCGATACAAACACGTCCCAGTTCGACATTAACTTTTCCATTTCCAGCATCAGCAAAGTTCGCGCTCGCTGCGCTCTTAGGTACTCAACCGCAGGGATGAAGCGTGAGGTGCGAAACGTATTCGGCCAATCGCCCTGTTCTTGCCCGGAAAGCGTGTTAATAGCACCGTTACGAGTGATGTCATCGAACGCTGCCGATGCCTCAGCCGTCAAAATGTAACGCAGTGGGGCCGCCGAGAACTTTGGTAACTCAATCGGCGTCAACTTCGCACCAATCTTTTGCAACGTTGCGAGTGCCTCTTTGTATACGGGAAGCCGTTGCTCTTGCTGGACCCGCTGCTGCTCATTGGTTGGTGGCGTGCTGCTGGGTTCAAATTCATTTTTTATGTAGCCGATGCGAACCGAGCTAAGATTCGTATCGGGGTTCCAATTGAAGGGAGCATCACCAACCGTGATGTCACGACCATCCGGACCGTAGATCTCGCTGAGCACAGCAGCGCAATCTTCGACGCCTCGGCACATTGGTCCGATCTTGTCCATGGTCCAACTGAGACCCATTGCGCCGTAGCGGCTAACCCGTCCGTACGTAGGCCTGAGCCCAGTTACTCCACACCGCGACGACGGCGACACAATCGAGCCAAGCGTCTCAGTACCAATCGAGAATCCAACCAGGCCGCCGGCAGTTGCAGATGCCGGACCAGCGGACGAACCGCTTGATCCTTGACGGTCTTCATTCGGCGCCCATGGATTGCGCGTAACGCCGGCAAACCAGCGCGGACCCTGGGCCAAAGCACCCATCGACAGTTTTGCAACCAGCACTGCTCCTGCTTCGCGCAAGCGCTCGACGACCGTCGCATCGTAATTGATCACTTGATCTCGATATGGTTCAGCACCCCACGTCGTCTTAATGCCTTTAGTTGCCAAAAGGTCCTTTGCGCCCCAGGGAATCCCGTGCAGTGGTCCACGATAGCGGCCGCGCTTGATTTCCTGGTCCGCGTTTGCAGCTTGTGCCAGGGCCAGGTCTTCCGTCAGCGTTACCACGCATAAAAGCTTTGGGCCGAATCGCTTCAGACGCGCGAGGTACATCTTCGTCAGTTCGGTCGAGGACACTTTGCGGGAACGTATTAATGCCGCAAGTTGAGGTACGGTGGCAAAAGCCAAATCTTCGACCGTCTTAAACTGTGGCACATCGGTCGTGCTGAAACGGAATTTTGTTTTTTGCGTGTATAGATGCTTGTTTGCCCGCACGGGATGAAATGCAGTAGCTGGTTCGGTATCCAATGGTATTTCTATCTTGCGCACCGCTTCGTAGTTATCGAGGTTGCGATTGACACCGCCGAGCGCCATGCTCTCCTGCGCATCAGTGAGCTCTATACCGATTAATTTTTCCGCTTGCCGCATCATCTCCTTCGTGATCCGTTGCTGCGTCGGCGATGGTGACGGCGAGGGAGTGGGCGAGAGCGTGGGCGAAGGTGAAGGAGTTGGAGTTTGAGACAGGGTAATTTGCGGCAGTTTGGTCGAGACGAGCCCTGCCACACCAACGGCCGGTAGGAACTTCAACAACGTGCGGCGATCAACAGCTTCGGTTGTTTTTATGTTTGAGCCCCGCTTGCGTCGTTTCGGTTTCCGTGTTGTATGGTCCATTGCATCTCCTTGTCACAAGCAATTTCAAAACCTGATCAGGGAACCATAGTTCCCGTACCTCCTCCCTCAGCACTGGCGACTCCATACTTGAGCTTCAGTACCTTTGCATGGCCGGTCCGGTAGATCGTCACGATAAACAGATTGTCGTATTCGTTCTCTGGAATGATGGGAAAGTTCATGCCGCTCAATGCGTTTATCGCTGCCGGAACGGTGTTGTTGTGGCCGGCGACAAACACAACTCCGCCACGGTTGCAAACAGCTATCTGCTTTACAAGCTCATCTGAATTTCCAGCTTCGACCTGTGTGATTGGTAGCTGTAACTTGTTCGCCAGTGGTTGAGCGGTTTGTTGTGTACGTACAAACTGCGAGGTGATAATCGCGGTGATTCCCGAATTCTCCAGAACGCGAACCAGCTCCTGCGCGCGACGCTGTCCAGCCGGACTGAGGTCAGGGTCGGGATTTTTAGGCTCTACGTTCTTTTCGGCGTGACGGACGAGAATCACCGTCGTTACGGGGCGCTTGAAAGTCGCGAAATAGGCAAGGACCACCACCGCACCCAACAGGGCAAACAGCATTGAGAATACGACAATTGTTCGGAGCTTCGTTCGCGGCTGGAGAGGTTCTTCCGTCACGTTATGCAGGTACTTCGCCGGATCGTTGGGAGATTGGATAGGTCCGCCTACGATAACACTGCCGTACAATATTTTCGAGACATTTGTCGCTTCATCGGGTTCGGAAGGCCGGGTGCAAACGAATTCCTAAGGTGGTAGTCTATTAATCAAGAAGCACACTTCAAAACAATTGGTGGTCAAGAATTGGCTCAGAACACGAAATCTGATTTGTCGGAAATAATCGCGGAAGAGTTTGGCGCTAACGCCACTTACGTCCAGGGGTTGTTAGATCGCTTTCGCAGCAATCCTGAGTTGGTTGACGAATCCTGGCGCAACTACTTTTCCGAACTCGACGGCGATGGTAGTGCGGCACGTAAACCGGCCATGCCTGAAAACGGAAAGCCGGCAGAGGCAGTGACCGATCGAGAGACATCTTCGTCTGGCTCAGCCGCCGCAGCAGCCCCAGCAGAACGACCGAAAGTACCCGCCGCAACTCCAGTCAATCGCGAGCAGGTCCAGGCACAACCAATACGCGGCGCAGCGCTAAAGATCGTCGAAAACATGGAGGCGAGTCTTGGTGTTCCAACAGCCACGTCTCAGCGGCGCATACCCGTAAAGCTGCTTCATGAGAACCGTCTTTTGATCAATCAGTATCTGCAGGAGAACGATCGCGGAAAGGCTTCATACACACACCTTATTGCGTGGGCGATTCTGCGAGCGCTCGATGAGTTTCCGCAATTAAATGACGGGTTTGAGGTCATTGATGGAAACCCGATGCGTGTACGACGTGAAAACGTCAATCTCGGCCTAGCTATAGATGTCGAAAAGAAAGACGGCACTCGCACTCTGCTCGTGCCGAATATAAAGAATGCGAACAAGCTTCGCTTCTCTGAGTTCCTGCTCGCCTACGATGACGTAGTGAAACGAGCGCGTCAGGGAAAACTTCAGGTTCCGGATTTCGAAGGCACTACGATCTCGATTACCAATCCCGGAACATTGGGAACAGTAGCCTCAACTCCGAGATTGATGCCGGGCCAATCACAGATCATCGCCACGGGCGCAATTGAATATCCGGCAGAGTATCAGGCAATGACAGCTGAGGCCCTTTCACAACTCGGCATCAGCAAGTCGATCACTATCAGCAATACCTACGATCATCGGATTATTCAGGGCGCAGAGTCGGGAGCATTCCTCGCGCGAGTTCATGAGTTGCTGATTGGCGACAAGCGTTTTTATGACGACATCTTTTCCGATCTCGGTATCGCTCATGCGCCTCTGCGTTGGAATAGAGATCGAAACCCATTTTTCTCACCGTCTGATCACGCGCGCGAGCAAACTCGAAAAGAAGCTGGCGTCATCGAGCTCATTAATGCATACCGGGTGCGCGGCCATCTGATTGCAGACATAGACCCGCTGCATGCGATGCCGATTCTCTATCACCCTGAACTGGACATCGAAACGTACGGATTGACGATCTGGGATCTGGATCGCGAGTTCATCACGGGTGGATTGGCAGGCAAAGACATTGCAACGCTTAGAGAGATACTGAGCATTCTGCAGCGAGCTTATTGCGGCAAAGTTGGAATTGAGTACCGCCACATCCAGGACAAAGAGCAGAAACGCTGGTTGCGTGAGCAGATTCGCAGAGAGTTTGTCGAGCCCGAGCCTTTGCCTGTCGAGATCAAGAAAGCGCTTCTGTGGAAATTAATCTCCGCAGAACAGTTCGAGCGGTTTCTGCATACGAAGTACCTCGGGCAAAAACGGTTCTCGCTCGAAGGTTGTGAAACGATCATCCCATTGCTGGATCAGCTGATCGAGGGTGCTGCTGCGCGCGGCGTCGACGACATCACGATGGGAATGGCCCACCGAGGCAGGCTGAATGTACTTGCAAACGTCATCGGCAAGTTTTGCGAGCGCATCTTTGCAGCGTTCGAAGGGTCGGTCCATCCGGAGTTTCCGGCCGATGAGGGAGATGTGAAATATCACCAGGGCGCGGTCGGAGAGCGCGAGACGACGAGCAACCGCCGAGTCAAGGTCACGCTTTCACCCAACCCCAGTCACCTCGAAGCGGTAGATCCGGTTGTTGAAGGAATGGTAAGGGCGCGCCAGGATTTGATGATGACACGCGAAGGTAATACACGTGAACAGGTCATCGACCGCGCCATGCCGGTGCTGCTTCACGGAGACGCAGCCTTTGCTGGACAAGGCGTTGTGATGGAGACGTTGAATCTCGCGGACCTGAAGGGTTATCGCACTGGAGGCACGATTCACATCATCATCAACAATCAGATCGGATTCACAACGTCGCCCGAAGCCGGACGATCGACGATCTACTCGACCGACGTAGCCCGGATGACTCAGTTGCCGATATTTCACATCAATGGCGACGATCCCGAGGCAGCTTACCGAGCCTTGAGAATAGCGCTTGATTATCGCCAGGAATTCAACAAGGACGTTGTTCTCGATGTCGTAGGCTTCAGACGACTGGGCCACAACGAAGGAGACGAGCCAAGTTACACGCAGCCCTTGATGTATGCGCGTGTAAAGGCTCATCCCGGTGTCCGAACAATCTATTCCAAGCGCCTGGTCAAAGAAGGTGTTCTCGCCGATGCTGAAGTGAAAGCGTTGATTAAGGAGCGCGTGAGCCGTTATGAAGATGCCCTTGCGCGCGCCAAGCAACTCGTCTCGACTCGTGAAGCTCCGCATCTCTCACCCGAGACAGTCGAGATTGACGGTTCAGAAGTAATTGAAACACCAGTCTCACACGATGTCGTGCGATCTATTGCCAACAAGATTGCCGTGGTTCCTGAAGGATTTAATGTCAATCCGAAGATGGTGGGTCAGCTTGCGAAACGAGCTCGAATGGGAGAAGGGACGGCTCCGCTTGATTGGGCGTTTGCAGAGGCAATTGCCTTTGGCTCGCTGGTTCTTGAGGGTACGCAGGTTAGGTTGAGTGGCCAGGATTCAGGGCGCGGCACTTTCAGCCAACGTCACGCAGTCTTGTACGACACGCAAACTGGCGCCAGCTGGATGCCACTCTCTCAGTTGCGCTCGGACAAAGATCCCGCCGCTCGTTTTGAAGTATTCGACAGTTCGCTCTCTGAAGAGGGAGTACTCGGATTCGAGTACGGCTACTCCGTGATCGCGAACGATGCTCTCGTCTTGTGGGAAGCGCAGTTCGGAGACTTTGTAAACGGCGCGCAGACAATCATCGATCAGTACATCGCCGCCTCGGAAGATAAGTGGATGCAGAAGTCCCGGCTCGTCCTGCTCTTACCGCATGGATACGAGGGACAAGGACCAGAACACTCGAGTGGCCGGCCGGAGAGATTCCTGCAGCTTTGTGCTGAAAACAATCTGACGGTTTGTTATCCAACAACTCCCGCGCAGTATTTTCATCTATTGCGCCGGCAGGTTAGACCAGGAATGGATCGTCCGCTCGTGGTATTAACACCGAAGAGTCTGCTTCGACTCCCTGCGGCAGCTTCATCGGTGGACCAGCTTACGTCGGGTGGATTCCTGCCTGTTATCAATGACACAGAAGTGACCGATGCAAATCAGGTTGAGCGAATCGTGCTGTGCGCCGGCAAGCTCTACTACGATCTAGCTGAAGCGCGAAAGAAGTCAGGAGAGCAAAGAGTCGCAATCATTCGTCTTGAGCAGTTCTATCCTCTCCCGCTGTCGGGGCTTCGAAATGTGCTTGAGCAGTATCCGAATACGAAACAACTGTTTTGGACGCAGGAAGAGCCAAAGAACATGGGAGGATGGACGTTCATGGAGGAACGTCTCGAGAACCTCCTGCCTCGATGCGAACGACCTATCTACGTCGGCCGGCCCGCGTCGGCTAGTCCTGCCACCGGCTCTTACTCCATTCACCAGCAAGAGCAGGCAAAGCTCGTCCAGGAGGCTTTGACGCTACCGTCTGCCTAAAACCCGTCTGATCCACGTAAATCCGCGGTTCAGACTACTCAGGGACTTTACATCGCAAAGTACTTGACATGCCTGCAATTCTGAGTATCCTTTGAACCGTGGGTACCATTCACCTAGTCTCGCCACCTGAACCAGAACAACCGCCCGCATTGCATGAGCGGGCCATGGACAACCTGCGCTACATCCGTGAAACGATGGAGCGCGCTTCGTCTTTCACCGGAATCTCCGGATGGGGACAGGTGGTGATTGGAATCACAGCCCTGGCCGCCTCTGCTTTTGCTGCACGCCAGACTTCGTTCGGGCAATGGCTTTCGATATGGATGGGGGAAGCGCTTATCTCTCTATTGATTGCCGGATGGTCGATCGATCGGAAGGCACGCCGAACCAGCACCCCGTTGCTTAATGGGTCCGGACGGAAAGTCGTCTTCAGTCTTTCGCCCCCAATCGTCGCGGGAGTGTTGCTGACGATTGTTCTTTATCGCGCAGGATTAAATGCAGCGATTCCAGGTATGTGGCTATTGCTGTACGGCACTGGAGTCGTCACGGGCGGAATGTTCTCGGTACCCGTCGTCCCAATTATGGGCATGTGCTTCATGGCTCTGGGAGCAGCAACTTTGTTTATGCCGCCCGCCTTCGCGAACTGGTTGATGGCAGCTGGCTTTGGCGGACTGCACATTGGTTTTGGAGTAGTGATCGCGAGGAGGTACGGTGGCTAAGCATTCAGCCCTTAAACATTCTGCAGGCAAGAAACGCGAAACGACAGCGTTGCGGGAAATTCGCGACTCGCGCGCAAAGCACGCGGCGCCGGATCTCGATCGGTTGATCCATGAGCGATTGAGATTAGGGATCATCAGCGCGCTTGCAGCAAACGAGTCTTTGACGTTCAGCGACCTCAAGAATCTGATGAACACAACTGACGGCAACCTCAGCGTGCATGCGCGTAAGCTGGAAGAGGCAGGTTACATCAGTTGCAGCAAGTACTTTGAAGGACGTTTGCCAAAAACTGAATACAAACTTACGGCAGTCGGTCGTCGCGCCCTTGAAAGCTATCTCAGTCACATGGAGTCGCTGATTAAGCAGGTCCGCAATAGATAAAATTTTTTGCCTTAGAGCTTTATAAGGCAAAGCGCTTTGCTCGTCTCAGGAGTACGGGTATGTTCACGAACGTTAATCTTGTTGCGCCGTTGGGTGCGCTCGCAATTATTGGTACCGGCTTCGTTCTTATGATCCTGGCAATCGTCCTTGTTTACGGTCTGACAAGACGTAAGTTCAAACTTTCCCGGGGAGTGCTGACGGTCGCTGTCGTGTTGGCAGCGACCTATCTCGGAACAATGCTGATCTTCTCCTACGCCAGCAAGGATCTGGTGCTTGCACGTGGGCAGGAAAAGCATTTCTGTGAACTCGATTGCCACATCGCTTATTCAGTCCTCGATGTCCAAAAGACAAAGACAATCGGCAACAACCAAACGACCGCTGAAGGGATGTTCTATGTCGTCACTCTCAAAAGTCGCTTCGATGAGACTACGATCAGCCCGACTCGAGGGGACGGGCCGCTGAAGCCGAATAGTCGAATCGTAACGATTGTCGATACGACAGGCAGAACGTATTGCCTTTCAGAGAATGGCCAGCGAGCTCTTGCGACAACGAACAATGCCGGAACCGATCTCACTACTCCGCTCCGCCCTGGCCAGTCGTACGTTACTCGACTGGTATTTGATTTACCTCAGGACATCCAAAACCCCACATTGCTGATGCAAGAAGGTGATTGGCTCACCCACTTCGTCATCGGTCATGAAAATAGTCTTCTGCACAAGAAGACTCGTTTTCAACTCGCGACCTGATTACAAATCAGAGAAAGACACACCGTGAATCAATACGACGTTGTTATCGTCGGCGCTGGCCTCGCAGGCTTGCAATCAGCTCGACTACTCGGTAGACGCGGCTTGCGCGTACTGCTCGTCGATCGCAAGCCAAGGATCGATGAATCGATTCATACCACCGGTATTTTTGTACGACGTACACTTCAGGATTTCAGCATCCCGGAAGATTGTCTCGGACTTCCGATCCGCGACGTTACGCTCTACTCACCATCCCGACGAACGTTGAGGTTGAGCAGTTCGCATGACGAGTTTCGCATTGGCCGCATGGGCCGAATCTACCTGCGTTTCCTCGAACACTGCCAGCGGAGCGGTGTCGACTGGCTGCCACAAACGCGTTACGCCGAACATCATGTGGTTAAAGGCCAATCATTCATACGGCTCGATTCTCCACAACGCTCTCGGTGGGGAAGGGCGCGATATTTGGTTGGCGCAGACGGAGCGAACTCGCGCATCGCAGCAGATCTGGGGCTCGATCGAAATCGCCAGTGGATTGTTGGCGTTGAAGAGGTATTTACTGGTTTACAGTTCGCTGCTGGACCACATCTATTCTGTTTTCTCGATCCCGATCTCGCTCCGGGATATCTCGCGTGGGTTGCTCACGACGGTGACGAGACTCATGTCGGTGTCGGAGGGTATCCAGCGCGCTTCGATCCACTTCGAGCATTGAATAACTTTCGCACGAGCATTTCCTCATTCGCCGACTGGGATCGGGCCAAGCTGATTGAGCGTCGTGGCGGTCGCATACCCGTAGGCGGAGTATTGCGCAATATCGCAAATGCAAATGGTTTGCTCGTGGGTGATGCTGCGGGCGCCGTGTCTCCATTGACTGCGGGAGGGCTGGATCCGTGTATGCGCTTGTCGACCTATGCCGCGCGAGTAATCACAAATTACCTGGAGACTGAAGATGAGGATGCATTAAGAGAATATTCAGGTCGTCTCTTCCGCGCTCGTTTTATGAGCCGGTTGTGGATGCGCCGTTTGATGGACGGGTTCCAACATCGAAAACTGATGGATGCTTCGTTTGAGATTTTGCGAATGCCTCCGTTCAACCGGGTCGCCCAACACGTTTTCTTCGGTCGTGGTTCGTTTCCTGACCCGGAAGGAAAACTCGAGCCACAGCCGGTGTTTTAGGTTCATGTAGCTGATCACATACAACGGCTGTGGCTGGCCACATTGTTTGATGAAGAGCGAAACACAACAATTCTGGAATGAAACTCAGGACCAGTCGTGACTTCTTAAGGAGATAAGTCCATGTTGAAGCGAATAATTGCCATCACGTTTATCTTTGCATGTACCTCTGTCGCTTGGGCCATTCTCGGAGGCACAATCTTTTCACGAACCTACTCTTCGGACCAGGTCTCGCAAAGTAAAGTCGCTTCGACATGGGGCGCAGCCCAGATTCAAACACCTCCGGTTGCATTTTACAAAAGCACCGTGTCCAAAGAGGTTGAGACTATCGAAAACAATATAAGGCAGACCAAGACAGTGCACGAAGAAGTGATTACTAATTTACCTCTGATTAGCAGTTCCATAGACGTTGGTTTGGACCTCGAGCACCGGCAGAAGGGGTTGCTTTGGTACAGCACCTACAAAGTGGACTTCAAGGGCGAGTATGGTTTTCGCAATACGAGCGACAAAGAACAGCTAGTCTCATTTGGTTTGATATTCCCAACCGCGCAGGCGATCTACGACAACCTTGTTTTCTCAGTTGACGGAACTCCAGTTCAGATTCGTAATTCGGAGAATCAAGCTACGGCGGAAGTGAAGATCCCAGCCGGACAGACAGCTCAGCTCAGCGTAGGTTATCGCTCGCAGGGATTGAACGAGTGGCGCTACAGTTTCAGCAATGGAGGCGTTGCTCAGGTGCGAGATTTCGAGCTGCGCATGAGGACGAACTTCAAAGACATCGACTTTCCGGAGAACACGCTTTCGCCATCGCGGAAACGGGAGACTAATAATGGATGGGATCTTGACTGGTCATATACGAACCTCCTCTCGGGTTATCAAATCGCAATGGTGATGCCTGAGAAGTTGCAGCCGGGTCCACTCGCCGGAAAGATCAGCTTTTTCGCCCCCGTTTCGCTCTTCTTTTTCTTCTTCCTGATGTTCGTGATCACAACGATGCGTGGGATCGAGCTTCATCCCATGAACTACTTTTTCCTTGCTGCCGCGTTCTTCTCGTTCCACTTGTTAATGGCATACCTGGTCGATCAGGTTTCCATACACATGGCGTTTGCGATTGCCGCAGTAGTTTCTGTCTTCCTCGTTGTCAGCTACCTGCGACTGGTTGTTGGTATCCGTTTCGCCAGTCGAGAGGCAGCTCTTGCTCAATTTATCTACCTCGTAATGTTCTCTTATGCCTTTTTCCTAAAAGGGCTCACGGGACTCGCCATCACCATCGGCTCCGTATTAACTCTGTTTGTTGTAATGCAGATTACGGGTCGCATTCGCTGGGCTGAGAAGTTTGAGGTGAAGCGCACCAGTCAAACCGCAACACAAATGAGCTGATCTGTTAATAAACCAGGCTCCCTCGCGTTTAGGGTTGTGGATCATCTTCGGCAATGACGGCGGGGATTAGATCTGGTTTTGTTAACGGTCGCACGCGCAAATCCGTCTAAACTTTGCAGTTTCTTCCGTCGTACACGGAGCTGCGCTGAGTCAGGCGGCGTCTAAAGATCCCATAATGAGAGCAATTTTCTCCTTCTACACGGACGCGTTAAAGATCGCCCTCCAATCGATTTTTGCGCACAAGCTCAGAGCGTTTCTCACGCTTATCGGAATCATCATCGGGGTGGCATCGGTGGTAGCCGTCGGCGCGTCAATCAGTGGACTAAATACGTACGTCACGGACAAGGTAGCCAAAATCCTCGGCAGTAATCACTTCATGATTGCCCGCATGGCATTCTCCGGGCGCATGTCCGATGACGAGTTTGAGCTGCGAAATCGCCGTAACAAACGGCTCAATTGGGATGACTACGAGTGGGTACGGGACCACTGCGCTTCGTGTGCTGAAGTTGGCGCCGCGGCCGGCGCAGGTACTGATATCAAACAGGACGGAATTGAATTCCCAGGCGCCCTCGTCTTTGGTGCCACAGCCAACATGGTCGATATCGAAGACAAGGAGATCGAGGAAGGTAGGTTCATTTCCGCTGACGAAGTGCAACGCTCGGCACTGGTGGTGGTACTGGGAGGAGACATCAAGGATAAGTTTTTTGGGAATGCCAACGCGATCGGCAAGACGCTGAAAATCCGCGGCATGCCGATGCGCGTCGTCGGAGTCGAGCAGAAGCGCGGATCCTTCTTTGGCGATTCAATCGACCGCCACGTCTATATTCCCATTACAACGCACTTGCAGATCTTTGGACGTAGTAATTTGCAGATCCATGGTAAATCGCGGAGTCGTGAGAACTTTCAAGCGACGATTGAAGAAGCGCGCGTAGCAATGCGCAACAAACATCGTTTGAAGGGCAACGAAGAAGACGATTTCGGACTGGTCAACGTCGAGGAACTGAATAATCAGATCGATGAGTTTACCGGCAGCATCGCCAAGGTTGTTGTGCCCATTACTGCCATCACGTTGATTGTTGGCGGAATTGTAGTGATGAACATCATGTTGGTGAGCGTGACCGAGCGGACTTTCGAAGTGGGTTTGCGAAAGGCTGTGGGTGCTACAAAGAGACAAATCCTAATGCAGTTCCTGATCGAGTCAGGATTACTTTGTGCGCTGGGGGGCGTACTGGGGTTATTACTAGCCTGGGGGGTATGTGTTGCCATTACTGTGCTCGCCGAGATCACAATGACGATCACTATTGGCTACATCTTTCTGGCGATCGGTGTCTCGACGATAGTGGGAATGATCGCTGGCATCTATCCAGCTTTCAAAGCGGCTCGGCTCGATCCGATCGTGGCGCTCACGCAAACGACGTAAGAACAAGAATGAAGATCAGACTTCCAAAGGGTGTGTTGAGCGAGACGATCGTGATGGCGCTCGACAGCGTGCGCTCGCATAAGTTTCGCAGCTTTCTTACGGTATTGGGTATAGTCATCGGAGTTTTCACTGCGATTGTGATTGCTTCAATCCTTACAGGACTCCGACAAAACATCATCGCCATCATCGAAGAGTACGGCACGAATAATATTTATGCGTTTCACTTATCAACCGGACCTCGCGTTGGCAATGATCGATCGGAACGACTGCGCAAGCCGCTGACGTTCGCTGATGCTGAAGCCATCAAGGCCCAGGCAAGTGCCGTCGAAGATGTCGCTGTAGTTGCCCCGAATGTTGGATACAGCGGCGGCCCATTCGACGACAACATTACTTATCAGGGAAAAAACTACCGGTGGGGTGACACTCAGGGTGTGACCGCAAATTACGCCAACATTGCAAACGTTGCAGTCAAGGAGGGCCGTTTTATTACGGAACTTGACGACCAGCAGCGCAGCAATGTGATGGTAATCGGCGTGAACGCAGCTGATGCTCTATTTCCAGGAATGGAGAGCAACATCGCCGGTACCCAGGTGCGAATGGGTGGCTACAACTTTGAGGTAATAGGAGTTCTGGAGAAACGAAAGGCCGGCTTTTTTGGTGAGAACGAAGAGGACAATGCTGTCTTCATTCCGTTTCGTACTGCGCAGAAGGTCGCGCCTGCGCGAGGTTATACCTTGCTCATAATCAAGGGGCGATCGACGCAACTGAGCGAGGCGCTGCTGCAATCTGAAGAGATCCTTCGTCGTAGACGACACGTGAAGTTCGGCGATCCCAATAACTTCGATATCAAAACCGCGGATAAGTTTATCGAGCAGTTCGATAGTATCTTCGCGATGGTCGGTCTCCTGGCAATTGCAATATCGTGCCTGGGTTTACTTGTTGGCGGCATCGGTGTCATGAACATCATGCTGGTGAGCGTCACCGAGCGAACCAAAGAGATCGGAATCAGAAAGGCTATTGGCGCTCGTCGCCGCGACATTGTCCGTCAGTTTCTTTTTGAAGCAATGACCCTCACGTTCTTCGGTGGGATGCTTGGCGTTGTCGCGGCGATCGGAATCAGCAGACTTCTCATGTTTCTGATACCGTCGATGCCCGCGTCAGTTCCGACCTGGGCGGTAGTCACAGGGCTTACTGTCTCAGTTGGCGTTGGGTTAGTGTTCGGTGTTTGGCCAGCGCGCAAAGCATCACGACTCGATCCCATCGAGTGCCTGCGTTACGAATAATTCCTCTATAATGAGGGTCGATGAGTCAGACCAGTCAGCGTGATCTCGTCAAAGAGTTCCTCGTCTACGTTCAGGTTGAAAAGGGATTAGCTCGTCATACCGTGTCGAGTTACGGCAACGATCTCCGACGCCTGAGCGCGTGGGCCGGGAAATCGCGAAAGAATATTCACGAGCTGTCGCGGCAGGATCTACGAAAGTGGATAGCGAGCTTGTCACGTGAAGGTCTGTCACCACAGTCCGTAGCAAGAGCAGTCAGCGCGGCTCGCGGGTTTTTTAAATTCTTAATGCTCGATGGTCATATTCCGATTCAGCCGACCGAAGAACTAGATACCCCGCAACGGTTTTCTCATCTGCCCAGATTCCTCACTGAGGACGAAATCAACCGATTGTTTTCGGCGCCGGATGTTGCAACCGAGCCTGGCATTCGCGATCGAACGATTCTGGAATTGATGTATGCCGCCGGGCTTCGAGTTTCCGAACTCGTGTCGTTGAAACGGAATGAGGTAGACCTTCTTGCCGGCATGGTCGTGTGTCATGGAAAGGGCAGTAAGGAAAGACGCGTACCGATAGGGAAGAGTGCCATCCACTGGCTGCAGCGTTACATGTCGCTGCAAGCTGCGTACGGGAGCTCAAGCGCAGCGCAGCTCTTTACTAATCGGGGGAAGCCGATAACGCGGCACTTCGTTTGGGCGATGATAAAGCGTTACTCGGAACAGGTCGGGCTCGAGGCCATTTCACCGCACACCCTACGTCACAGTTTCGCAACTCACCTGTTACAACGCGGAGCTGATTCGCGATCAGTGCAAGCTCTGCTGGGCCACAGCGATATTTCTACAACGCAGATCTACACACACATCACAGATCGTCACCTCCGAGCGGCCTACGATCGCCATCATCCGCGTTCAAGGGCAGCACACACGCGGAAGGACAGTAGTAAAGAGCCCGCCTGAGTTTGGTTTTGCACTGGGAGCGCGGGCGTCTCGCCCGCATCGTGGCGGATACTCAACGTGATGCGGGCCAGACGCCCGCGCTCCCAGTGCCCTTATTTCGCAGCCGCTGGCTTCACTCTTAATTCGCGGGCCAGCTGGATACGTCGCTCGAGTTCTGTTCTTAACGATGGTCTAAGCTTAAGACAACGGTCGAAATCTCTTTCGGCTTCGATATCTTTGTTCATTATCATCAGCGTTAGTCCGCGGTTCATACATGCCAGTGCCATTTGCGGATTAAGCGAGAGTGCGAAGTTGAAATCATTCAATGCCAGATCGAACTGCCCTTTATCCATGTAAGTGGTTCCACGACCTTGGTAAGCCCAGGAAAGATTCGGGTCAAGCTCGATCGCGCGGTTGAAATCGTTCAACGCCCGGTCGAAATCCTTCAAATCCAGAAACAGATACCCTCGATGGTAATAAGACACGGCAAATTTGGGATTTACCGAGATCGCACGGTTAAGATCTTCCATCGCTCCGTCATGATCACCGAAGTCCTGACGCAACGTCCCACGATTGTTGTAAGCCTCATAAAACTTGTTGTCGATTTTCAAAGCGGCGTCAAAATCTGACATCGCACCACTTAAGTCGCCCTTCGATCTTCGTGCGGCCCCTCGATTGAGGTATGCGGCCGCCAATCCGCTGTGGATGCGGAGCGCCTGATCACAATCGGCAATGGCTCGATCAAAGTCTCCGAGTTGGTAATAGGCGTAACCGCGGTTTGTGTACGATCGCGCCGTCAGTGGATCTATAACGCGGATTGCAGCAGCGTCTGAATCTGCAAACCCGCTTCCACCACTCCACGATGTAAGCTGAACGCCTTTGCGAGGAACCAGACGTGAGCTGATTTCAATTGCCTGAGTGTAGCTTTCGATGGCGGCGGCCCATTCGCCCCTTTTAAGTCTCTTGTCGCCTTCCTGGTGATAGCGGACCGCCGCTTCTGGCGTTTGTCCGAGAGTGTTGAGGTTGGTTAAGCAGGCAAGTAGAAGCAAGAACAGAAGACTTCGAAACCGCATAGCACATTCCTCCCTGGTTCAAACGTTGAACCTTGGTCCTGAGTGCGCTAAGATGCGGGCGTCGACGATGCATATTTAGTGCGCCCAAGGCCACCGAACTTGTGTTGTCAAAGGCCTCGTTACTATGGCAAGTAGTAGCGAGGCTTTTCGTTAACTTTCGTCGTCAAATCTTAAAACGCTTTCCCGAAATAAAAGTTACATAGAATTTGAGGGCTCATTAAATCAAACACCGCGAGTCCTGGTTTTGTGTCAGAAGAAAGCTACTGTTGTATATTCGTCAAAACGATTGTGTTTCTTCCCAAAAGACCTTCTCAGGAAAAAATCGATACATTCATTTCTTCGCAGCGTGGATCGCCGTTCTCGTATGCTGAAATTGGTGCGACCCAATCACAATGTCCGTCTGGATATATAATCGATCACAACAGAAAGAGATTGGGCCAGGGTATTGACCTGTTCAAAACCGCGGTGGAGGCACTCAAGAATTGGAAGCAGTTTGACCTCGGCTGGGTGAGTGCCGTTCCGAAAGGTACGCCGATTGAAGTGGGGGCGGTCGAGGCGATAATGACGAAGCATTTTGGGTTTTGGTCCCTAAACGCCTGTCGCATCGTCTATCTCATAAATGATGAGGGACCGGTGAAACGCTTCGGCTTTGCTTATGGCACTTTGACCGGTCATGTGGAATCAGGTGAAGAGCGCTTTACCATCGAGTGGCATCCGAGCACGAATGAGGTGTGGTACGACATACTCGCCTTCTCAAAGCCTCAGAATATTTTAGTAAAATTGGGTTTTCCGCTTGCGAGAATGTTACAGAAGCGATTCGCGAGAGACTCAATGTCAGCGATGAGTCGACTCAACATCAGTTCGGATTTTCGAAGCCGGGCACAAGCATCCGAGTGAGCCTCGCGGGATTCTTGATTCGTTGATTCGTCATCCATGAATCAGCTTCGTTGATTAATCGATTGCCTTCATCGCCGCCCAATAACTGTCCCAGCCGTCGCCTCGTTGCAGCCTCAAAGAGCCCCATTTCAGCCGATGAAAAACCCTCCATAGCCTCAGTTAAAAGTCTAATTGCTTCAGGATGTTCTCCTCGAGACGAAGCGATTTCAGCCTGGATCAATCCTGCCAATGGATTGGCCCACGGCATTCGCTCCTGAAGAATTCGTTTGGCCATTTTTTCAGCTATTCTCAGCTTGCGATTGCGTTGTGCCCCGAATGCACTCGCAAGCGCTGTTTGTGCCCGCAAGTGCCGCGCTTCAATCCGCACTGTTTGGATCCGCAACATTAAGGACCTTCTCAGCGCTGGTAACTGGGCTTCGAACTGTTTGAAAGCCACTTCAGCATCACCCGTGTAGAGTTCAATCTGGGCCAACGCAACCAGTGAGCTGTAGTGCTGCAGGTGAAATGCTTCGTGGGTCCAAACCTTCATTGCGGCGATTACTTCCTCACGGGCCTTGTTCGGATCGTCGGCGACTAGCCAGATTAAGTTCATGCGAGTTCTCAGGTCCGTAGCTGCGAGGATGTTTCCCTGTTCGACGGCCGCCGATAATAAAGACGGTACTCGTCGGGCCACCTCAGCTATCTCTCCGAGAAACAACAGACTACTCAGCATGAAACGATTCGCGATGCCCAACTCCCAGGTCACACCTGTACACTGATCCCGAAGCACTTCTGCTGCTCTTTCACAAAGCGTTGCCGACTCTCTCCAGTGACCCACAAGATATGACACCATTCCGCTGGCCCAGATAGACAGACCAATGGCGTGTGGATTACCACTTCGCAGCGCAAGGTCACGCGCTTCATCCTCAATTTGCAGAGCTCGTTTTCTGGCAGGAGCACCGGGCGTCGCTGTTTGAACTGCCTCGAAGGCCATTGCCCGCGCAACGCGATATGGCTCTCCCGCTCGTAGCGCCAGTAAAAGATGACGGCTTTGAAAATCAGCCCCCTGTATAAGGTCAACCATCCCTAAGCCAGCGGCCACGGCCCAACAAAGGTCGATTCGGAATAGATTTGCTCCGGAAATCATGCTTGCGTCGGTCTCTGAGAACTTCAGACCACGCAGCAGAATTTGTAATCGATGGAATGTGAGCGAGATCAGCGCACGCGTTGGTCCACCCGGAAGTGAAAAGCCCGCTGCAGACAACACGGAACGAAGTACTTCCATGCCTTCTTTGATATGACCACCCATCAACAACTGCTCTGCGGCATGCCTCTGAAAATCAAGACTCCGCGAAGCCGATGTCTCACGTGCAAGCTCGAGATACGTCTCGGCAGCTTCTGCCGTCCGACCGGCGTTAGCCAAAGCATCTGCCAGCCCACGTTTGATCTCAAACAGTTCGGACCCCATAGCTGGGGCAAGCTCGAGAGCTCGCCGGTAAAAAGCAGCAGCTCGATCAAAAGCCAAAGTTGCGTTTGCCTTTTTCGCTGCCGCGACTGCGTAACTAGCTGCACGAACTCGCTCACCGCCGCCGAGGTAATGCTCAAAAAGCGACTCGGGATCGTCGATGCCGTGCGACTCGAGCGCCTGAGCGAGACGGCGATGAATCTGCTTCACCGTCTGCTGGTCCAGTTCGGAAGCAAGCGTCTCCCGAATCCTGTCGTGGAATAATTCGATAGTATGCTCAGATCCACCACTGCGAAGAAATTGAGCGGCCCGTAGCGAACTCACGAGGGGAAGTTCGTCTCCGGAAAGACCTGCCGCTTGAAAAGCTACCTTTTGATTGCTCGGGCGTCCGGCGACGGCCAATGTTTCAACAAACGGGCGCGCGCCCTTCGGCATATGCTTGAGACGTTCTTCAAGCATCACGCTCAGGGAGATGCCCGCAGTTGAAGAATGATTGCCGCTGGTTGCATAAGTTGTAAGCTGCTCGATCAGAAACGGATTGCCGCGAGCTTCCGAAACTATCGACCAGACGAGCGCATCAGTAATCGCAATCCTGGATGGTAGTAAACGAGAGACAAGCCGGACGGCATCCTTCCGCGGAAGGGCAGTTAACTTGATCTCGCGGCAACAATCGGTACCGGCTCTGTCGAGCAGTGATTTAAGGAACGGTCTGCCTTCAGTGTCTTCGCTGCGAAAGCTTGCGAGCAGCAGCAGCGGCGGAGCCTCAGGTGGTCGCACCAGCTCCTCGAGCAGGATGATGCTGTCGGCATCTGACCATTGTAAATCGTCGATCCAAACAACAAGCGGCTGACGTTCGCTCAGGCGGCGAAGCAAATCTCGTAAAGCCCAAAAAGCTCTTCGACGCAGAGCAAAGGCATCCGGCATTGATCGCTCGCGGTGAGGCGCGGTAAAAATGGAATCGACCTGGTACATGACTGGGAAGAGTCTCGCAAGCGCATGAACGTCATCCGGTATCAGAGCGTGACTATCGGCATCGGCCATCGACTCCAGGAACTTCGTCAGGCTATCAACCACTCCGTCAATTGCTTTGTACGGCACTGACTCTCGCTCGTAGCACCGTCCCTCGAGCACAACAACGTCGTCGTGCCGAATCTCCAGCTCGTCGAGAAACTGGCTGATCAGAGCACTCTTCCCCATTCCTGAATCACCGTGGACGTACACGGTTGTGGCCCGACCACCCTTGCTTACTTTGAAGGCGTCGTGAAGCTCGCTTAGCTCGCGCTCACGTCCTACAAACGGCACTCCTTCATCAGCAGCGGCTGCGGGCGAGATCGCCATCCGGAGAGGACCTGTCTTACCGTGACCCAGCGTGCGCATGATCTCTCGTCCAGAGGGCCGCTGTGTTGGATCTCGCCGAAGCAGCTTCATGCAAAGGTCATTCAGCTCGGAAGGTGTTTCAGGCGCAATGTCACGCGGTGCTGGAGGATCGAAACGCTGCTTATCCAGCATGACATCGTAAAACTTTCCCGCGAACGGCAGGCGCGCGGTCAGTGCCTGATAAAGAATCACTCCGACACTGTACCAATCACTGGCGGCGGCGATTGGAAGTTGTGCTCCTTGCTCGGGCGACATGTAATCCGGCGTGCCTGCAAGTACGATGCTTTCGATCTGGCCGTGCCCCTCAACTTCTGCTACAAGGCCAAAATCGAGAATCACGACGCGTCCCTCTTTTGTTACGAGAACGTTCGAGGGTTTGATATCGCGATGTAGCTTTCCCATCCGATGAAGACCATGAAGCCCGTCAGCAAGCTGACGCAACGCGGATCTGAGCCGCCCGAGATCCAACGTGGAGCGTGAGAGCGCGGCTTCTACCGCGGGTTCGGGAATTGATCCATCGGAAATTGTGAGACGGTCGGGATCCAGCTCCTGTGTTGCGGCTTCATGATTGACCGCAACACTGACGGTTTTTTCTTTGGGACGCTTAAGGAGAGTTGGTGTAATCGAATTTTCGCTTCCACGAGTCCTTCGATAGCCGGGACGAACGTACTCGAGGAAGGTCAATCCCTCAACGAGCTCCATGGTAAAGAACCAGTAGTGGCCATCGGACATTAGCTCGTACAGTGAGACCAGGTTCGGGTGTGAAACATCAGCCAGAGCTCGAAATTCGTTTTTAAAACGTGAGATGTTTGCAGCTTCAGTGTGCGTGAGGGCCTTGAGCGCAAGGATCTTGTCAGTCTGCTTGTCGTAGGCTTCATACACGACGCCCATTCCGCCTGAACCCAGGCGGCGGCGAATGCGAAAGCGATCGGTTCCTCGAAAATCGCTGGTTGCGGGTTGCATCAGCTCCGGGCGCGCGTGCGATGCCAGAATTGTAAGGCCGACCGTAAAAAAGCTCCACAAGTTTGGCGTGCAGGAACAACAACGATCGGTTATCTTCCCCGCCGCGACTTATCACAATCGACGAGTGGAGCGAAATCAATGGATTGGCGCGTTTTACTGACGACCTTCGGAGTCATTTTCCTGGCTGAGATGGGTGACAAGACGCAGTTAGCGGCAATGACAATGGCTGCCGACTCGAAAAAGCCCTGGGCCGTTTTTCTGGGGGCAGCTCTGGCGCTTACCGCTGTATCGGGTGTGGGCGTACTAGTCGGAAGCGTGATTGGAAGCTACGTCCCGATCACCTGGGTCAAGCGTGCTGCGGCTGCCGCTTTTATCCTCATAGGCGTGCTGATTTTGCTTGGTAAATTCTAGGAGAGAGGAGCGCTTATGCCCCAAACACCACACATCGAACGTCACTTCACGGCGAGTGAAGTAGTTCGTGATGCAGTGATTGGTATGTCCGACGGCTTGACGGTGCCGTTTGCGTTGGCGGCTGGGCTTACAGGAGCAGTGAGTTCTACGCACATCATTGTGACTGCCGGATTGGCAGAAATAGCCGCGGGCTCGATTGCGATGGGACTCGGTGGATATCTAGCTGCGAAGAGCGATGCTGAACATTACCTGAAGGAGCGTGAGCGAGAGAAAAGGGAAGTAGTTGAGATCCCTCACGAAGAGATGCGAGAAGTAGCCGAAGTCTTTCAGGCATATGGCCTGACTCACGAGGAGACGTGGCCCATAGTTCAGGCGCTCAGAAAGCAACCAAAGAACTGGATCGATTTTATGATGAGGTTCGAGCTAGGACTCGAAAAACCGAACCCTCACCGAGCCCTGGCCAGCGCATCGACCATTGCGGGAGCGTACGTCGCGGGAGGCTTCATTCCGCTTGCGCCCTACATTTTTACGCCTTCACCGTCCCTGGCCCTATTGATTTCGGTAGTCGTTACGCTTTTAGCGCTTTTTGTTTTTGGTTTTGTGAAGGGAAGATTCACGGGGACGAAACCCCTGCGAAGCGCGCTTCAGACGGCGCTGATCGGCAGTTGCGCGGCCGGTGCGGCATTCTTGATCGCGCGATTGATCTCAGATTAAAACTTCACGCGGTTATTAAGGTCTCTGAGTGCGGCAATATTTTTCTCGCGCAACGCAAACTCCGAATTTCCCACCCTCATCTCGACGTATTCAGCCGAGGCAATTTTCTGAAAAGTTTGGTAAGGAACCGACACCTCCAGGACCTCTCTCATCACATCGATTAACCTATTTGTGTCGACGTCTTGCTTCACCAAACCCATTCGGCCCAGCCTCAGCGTCTCACCATTTGCTACAACGGCAAGTTCACGCTGATCCAGAGCATGCCTGCTGTCCCAATTCTTTGTCTCGAAGATTATCTGCAGTGTGGCTGAACGCACGTAGTCGAGCTGCTTGCCCGGTGCATGTAGCGATGCAGCCAGACTTATGCATGTGTCCTTGGTAGTCTTGTTTTTTTCGCAGCTAATTCGCATCTTCCGCAGTGCGATGACGGTTTCCTTGGTAAAGCCGTCGTACTTGGCTTCGATCGTACCGCCATGATCGATGGATTGCGGCGGCGGCGCGGCCTTGGACTCAGGACGCAAGCACGAAGCGCCTAAAACAAGCGTAACAAGCAGTATGGAAGCAGACTTTTTCATGAGCGAAAGTACTCCGGAACGAATTTGGATCGGGGTCGTGAGATTAAGAGGCAAAGCGGACGAGGATAACCCGCGTCCATCCCGAACATAGCTAACGCTCGAGGCCGATGTCAACAGCCTTTTTTTGTCAGCGGAACCTATTAGGCTCTGATAGCGTTTGCCAAAGAAAGCAACCGGAAATATTGCAAATTCGGGCAGTAACAGCGTACAAAGCCAGCTTTTCCTAAATCACTTGTAACTTTTTTCCTATTCATCTGTTTAACGTAGCGTAGCGCAGCTATGGCGAGCGAAGACGAAGAGTTCACCAGGCTCTTTCAGGACTTCTACCCAAGCCTTTGCAGGTTCCTTGAGTGCTTGCTGGGCGGAAGAACATCCCTCGCTCAGGACCTTGCACAGGAGAGTTTCTTGCAACTTCATCGGACAGCATGGGGAACGGTTCCGCCAAACGAAGCCCGGTTTTGGCTCTATCGTGTTGCGCGTAACTTCGCCCTGAACGAGTTCCGAAGAGGTCAAACGAGAACCCGGCTATTCGATCGAGTTGTTGAGGTGATGCGTCCACGTACACGAACACCGGAAGAAGAGTTTGAGTTGCAGGAGCGACAGCGACTGGTGCTGGACATGCTACAGAGTCTGCCGGAAGACCAGCGAGCGGCATTGTTGCTGCGCGAGCAGGAACAGCTGAGCTATAGAGAAATCGGCGAGGTGCTGAACATATCCGAAAGCAAAGTCAAGGTAGATATTTTTCGAGCTCGAACGGCATTGCGCGACAAGTGGTCCAGAAGAACACAGGCTTACAGTGCGCGAGCACATTGACAGGTAAGCAAGGCAGGAAGGTATGAACTGTATCTGGTTAGAAAAGATATCGTCGCTAATCGACGGGGAGTTGCTGGCGGATGAAGAGCGCGCATTGCAGCGCCATATCGCAGGTTGTGAAGAGTGTCAGCTGGCTCGCGCCGACTTTTTGAGTTTCCGCAGCCAGATAGCGACTTTTCCGGTGCACCACACTTCACCTCAAGTGCTCGCTAACATTCTGTCCAGTCGCGATGAAAGAAAGAGTGTTCGTCCGCAACGCGCATCTATCGGTGGTCTGTTTGCGGGCCTTCGATTTGCTCCTGCCTTTGCGACTGCGGCATTGCTGATCGCCGTCGGCATCATTGGCATTTCGTTGTATCTGAACTCAAAACGCGGTGTCGGTAACAACTCAGGAACCCAGTCGGCTTCGGTAACAAATAGCAACCGGAACTCAAACAGAGTAACTCCGACCCCTGCCCCGTCTACGAATAGATCAGACTCGGCTACACCAAATTCAAACACCGGAGACGTGACAAAGCCTTCCGGCCGCAAAGGTCAGAAGCCAAAAGCACGGCCTCTTCTTCCGAAGCTACCAACTGTTCCGGACGATCGCGTTTCACCTTGGACCAACCAGGCGATTGCGAGCAACTCTTCGAATCCAAATGTGGTTGACAGCACTCGCTCGGTCGATACACAGACGTTGACCGCTCATCACCTTGAGCAGTCCGAGCTCTTGTTGCGATCCTTCAGAAATGTGAGAACGGACGACCGGCCCGCCGAGATTTCATACGAAAAGAAGCGTGCACAGCGGCTCGTATATCAGAACATCCTCGTTCGGCGGGAAGCCGATGCGGCGGGTGACGTCCAGGTGGCAACTTTACTCGATAGCCTCGAGCCAATTCTGCTGGACATCGCCAATCTTCCTGATAATCCAAACAACGATCAGGTGACAGCCATCAAGGAACGATTGCGGCGCAAGAACATTGTCGCGTTGTTGCAAGTGAATTCGACGGCACTGGCGAGGGCCAACGACTAGGCATCAACGGTTTTCACTGCAGAGGCACAGAGAACACGGGAATGACACAGAATCTTCCGATCACCGCTCTGATCGTCTGCGCATGCTCTGCGTTCTCTGTACCTGTGTAGTGAATCACAAAACACAACTTTGAAAAGTCAACTCTAAGCTAAGGAACGAATAACGATGGTTATCTTGCATTTCATTCGTCGACCACGACAACTGCGTATCGCTTCAGTCCTTATCGTCAGTTTAGTCGTCACAGGCGGCATACTTTTCCGGTCTGGACTCGTCTTCGGTTATGACCAGGATATTCAGAAGCTCAATCGATTTGTGCAGCAAACCCGCAAACCTGATACACCGGCGATGAAGACGTTTCGCGAAGGTCGTGACTTGATCGAGGCGGAAAACTGGCAAGGCGCTGCCGACAAATTCCGTAGCTTTATCAAAGATTTCCCTCGAGACAAGGACATGGATGCGGCACTTTACTGGTATGCCTACGCGTTGCAAAAGCAGGGACGGAAAGACGAAGCAACTGCGCCTCTGACTCGGCTGATAAAGAACTATCCCAGCTCCAGCTGGCGACGTGAAGCCGATGCGATGCTCGTCGTTCTCGGAAGAGGAGACATCGTCAAGGAAGTACAGGATTCAAACAACTGCGAAATCAAAGTGCTCGCTCTTCAGAGTCTGTTTCAAGCGGACCAGGATCGCGCTCTCACATTCGTCTCAGAAGCTCTGAAATCCGGTGGGAACACTTGTCCCGGATTGAAATCTGCTGCAATTACGCTGCTCGGATCGCACGGTGGCCCACGAGGTGTGCCGATTCTGATGAGTATTGCAACGAGCCCGGGTGACTTGAAGTTGCGACTTACAGCGATCCGACGGTTGGGGGAACAGAACAACGACAGCGTCGCCGATGAACTTGCGCGACTCTATGACACAGATAAAACAAAAGAGATCCGGCTGCAGATTCTGCGCGCGTTGGCTGAAATGCATAGCGCACGGGCCGAGGCCAAGCTTCTCGAGGTGGCGCGCAGCGGGGACGATGTTGGCATGCGGCAGTACGCAATCCGTTATCTAGGCGAACGAAATGTCAGCGGCTCACTCGATGAACTGATTCGCATCTATGATGCCGATCGTACACCTGAGATCCGAGCTCAAATCCTTCGTGCCCTTGCTGAGCGAGACGATCCACGCGCTCGTGCCAAGCTGCTGGACATTGCAAAGACAGGAGAGACTCCCGAACTGCGTGTGGAGGCCATTCGCCGTCTATCCGATCACGGCCGGGTCTCAATCGACGATTTGCTTCAACTCTATACCGCTGAAACCAACATAGCGATTAAACAAGGTCTGCTTCGTGCCTTTGCTGAAAGCGATGATCCGCGAGCACGCACTAAGCTCGTTGACATCATGAAGGGCACAGATGCTCCGGACCTGCGCCTCTACGCCATCAGGAGGTTTGGAGAGAAGGATGACGAGCAGACGGTAACGCAGCTCGTCTCTCTCTACGACGGCGAAAAGAACGTACAGGTCAGAGGAGCCTTACTTCGAGCGTTTGGTGACTCACATCAAAAGATTGCGATTCGCAAGTTGATGGATGTCGCCCGCAACGATCCCACAGTCGATCTGCGAAAACTGGCGGTCAGACTGCTGGGCGAAAGCAAAGACCCTGACGCGCTCAAATTTCTTGAGGAGTTACTGAAGTAAGCAACGATCGAGTTTCGAACTCTGGACGAGGCGATGCGAAAGCTCTTCATTTTTCCAGTTTTAATGGTGGTTGCAGCAATCGCGGGCCTCGCCCAGGTCTCCAGTGGTCCCACAAACGGAACACTGATTCTCACGGGCGGCGAATTCGGAAAAGGCGTTAAAGAGAAATTTGTGTCGCTTGCAGGAGGCGCCGATGCAAGCTTCGTCTACATCCCGACTGGCTCTTCAGGAATTAAGCTCGACTCAGGTTTCATCTATACGCCTCCGGATTCAGACACGCCTGCCGCTAACACGCGAGAGTTCGAACAAGAGCTGGCACGGATGTTTGGTGTGAAGCAAATGACTGTCTTACACACGCGAAACCGGGCTACGGCGCATTCGGAAGCTTTCGTCAGCGCTCTTCGAAAAGCTGACGGTGTTTGGTTGGGTCCAGGGAATGCGGGTCGGTTGGCTAATACCTATCTTGACACTCTGACTTTGAAAGAAATCCAGGCGGTGCTCGAAAGAGGTCGAGTGGTAGGCGGAAACTCAGCGGGAGCGATTATTCAGGGTTCGTACATTGTTCGCGGCCGGCCTGACAAACCGCTGTTGATGGCGAAAGGTCATGAGCGTGGATTTGCGTTTCTGAAGAATGTCGCGGTCAACCCACACCTGACTGAAGCCAAGCGCGACGCCGAACTCGTTAATGTCGTCGATGCTCATCCTGAACTGCTGGGCATCGGTATCGATGAAAAGGCCGCTTTGCTTGTAAACGGCGATCGATTTGAAGTCATCGGCGAAGGACGCGTCGCTATCTATGACAACAAGAAACACGGAAGCACCTGGTACTACTGGTTGATCCCGGGCACCGTTTTCAATCTCCGCACTCGCTCTGTTGAAACACCGCCGTCGACTCTGAATCATTGAGCTTTTTGTAAAGGGGAACTGCATCATGCAGCAATCAAGATTATTCCAATCCGTATTTCTCGCAGCCGTGCTTGCAGGAGCAGCGTGCGCTGGCGGGAAGGTAACGCAAGTGGCTTCAGCAGCAATCGGCAATGAACAGTCGCAGACCCAACCTGCGGCTACAACCTTACAAGGTTTCACAGCTGTTGAAGGAGCAGATCTTGCCGCTAGGTTGGAAGCAGCTCGCGCACGAGCACGGTCCAGCCAAACTCCCTACTGGTCTGCTTACGCTTTCGACGTTCGGCCTGGCGTCGCTGTCGACCCGACGGTCAATGAGTTCCGCGGCTCGATGAACACGATTGGTGACACTTCAGTGTTCGTTGGAACTACCGCTGCTGGAGTCACAGTAGAGACTCGCAATCTCGCGATCTTTCTCCTGCGTGATACGAGCGGTCAGGTAACCCGACTTGAAGTCTATAACCTGGAACGTAAACGCGAATACGCGAGCTATCCGGTCTATTGGCTGGGACGATCCAACAATGAAGAGAGCATTAATTACTTGAAGACGATCGCGGATGCTGCGCCGCTCAATCTCCTGAGTGAACATGCGGTCCTTGCGATCTCCTTGCACGATGACGCCAGGGTCGCGCCTTTGCTCAAGAATTACATTCGCAACTCTCCAAATCCTCGTGTTCGGTCCTCGTCGGTTTATTGGCTGGGCCAGATTGGTGGCGAACAAGCGTTTCTTGCAGACATCGTGCGCAATGATGCGGAAGAGAAAAATCTTCGACGGCAGGCGGCCTACGCTATTGGTCAGAGTCGCGATCGCAACGCGCTGATGACCCTACAGAGTCTTTATGATTCAGTGAAGGATGCGGAAGTCAGGCGCAGCATTGTCAGTGCTGTGGGAAATAGTCAGGAACAGGACGGAGCGTTTGCATTTCTGGTCAAGGTCGCCGGCAGCGAACCTGATCGCGATGTGCGCCGAGCGGCCGTCAGACAGCTCGGGCATTTCGAAAGAGACAACGCGGTCGACGAGTTGATGAAGATCTATGGTCGTGATACGGACCTTGAAATCCGGCGAGCCGTGTTGCAAGGACTAGCTGAAACAAAAAGCCCAAAAGGACAAGCGCGATTAATGGAGATTGCACGTAGCGACGCGAATGTGGATCTTCGTCGCTATGCCATTCGTCGCATCGCGGATCGTGGGGAACCCGCTGTCGAAGAGCTAATCAAATTCTACGACGCTGAACCCGTATCAGAGTTACGCCGAACTATTTTGCAGGCATTGTCTGGCGTCAAAAGTACGAAAGTGGAAGACAAGCTGTTTGAAGTCGCTCGCAGCGAGACCAATCTTGACTTGCGGCGACAAGCAATTCGCCAGCTGGGCGAACGGGCAGGCAGCCGCAGCCTCGAGTTTCTTAGTACGACCGCGCAAAGTCCCGACGGTAATACCGAAGTGCAAGTAACGGCGGTACGCGCAATCAGCGAACGCAAGGCCGAAGAATCCATCCCGATCCTGATCAAGATCGCCAAGACACACCCAAACCAGTTGGTGCGCAAGCAGGCGATGCGTGCATTGGGCGAGTCGGGCGATCCGCGTGCAGTCGAGTTCTTCCGGGAAGTTTTGACTGCCAAGTAATTGCGTCGATACAGAGCCTTCGACGCGGACTTCACCGCAGGACTCAGGTTGGAGAGCAAAAACACTGCGCTACAACTCCGGCCCGGGTTCTGCGGTGAAACTTTGTGACCTCACCTTGCCTTTGCCACCAAACTTTCTCCAATCTATTTAAAATGCGATAATCGCGAGCGGCATTAACTTCGTCCAGACCGCCTGCATTCTTCGAATGTTCGCGCGTTTTCTAACTCATAATCTGGATCAGACTACTTAGCAAAGAGAGAAACTCTGGCATGAGCACTGTGACCGAAGCAGCCCCCGAAACAACTGACGTAACGACCAATAAGTGGGTTTACCTCTTCGAAGAGGGGAGTGGCGATAACAAAGAGTTGCTGGGCGGAAAAGGCGCTGGACTGTGCGAAATGACGCGAGCAGGACTACCAGTACCGCCGGGATTAATCGTAACCACTGAAGCTTGCAATGCTTATTATGCCAACGACAAGAATTTCCCCGATGGCATGTGGGAGCAGGTGATTGAAGCTCTGGAAAAGATTGAATCGAAGGTTGGCAAGAAGTTTGGTGATGCCTCGAATCCACTCCTGGTCTCAGTTCGGTCCGGCGCCGCGTTTTCAATGCCGGGGATGATGGATACAGTCCTCAATCTTGGTTTGAACGAGGAGACCGTCCAGGGGCTTGCCGAGCAGACAGGTGATCTTCGTTTCGCTCTCGATGCTTACAGGCGATTCGCTTCGCTGTTTGGCGAGATTGTGATGGGCGTGGCTCACGAAAAATTCGAACGAGTCCTGGATCGCTTCAAAGCTCAGACGGTGGGAGGTAAGGACACAGATTTAAAGACCGACGACCTGCGGCAGATCATTCAAGCGGAAAAGCAGATCATTCTCACCGAGCAGAGCGCTATTCCCGAAGATCCATATGAACAACTCAGAGTCGCCATTGCCGCCGTGTTCAATTCGTGGATGGGTCGTCGAGCAATTGACTACCGGCGTGTGCATCGTATCCCGGATTCGCTTGGCACAGCCGTAAATGTGCAAGCAATGGTCTTCGGAAACATGGGCACAGACAGTGGCACTGGTGTGGCGTTCACGAGAAATCCCTCAACGGGAAAGAAGGAATTGTACGGCGAGTACTTGCTGAATGCGCAGGGGGAGGACGTCGTTGCCGGCATTCGCACACCGAATCCTATCAGCCAACTGAAGAAAGAGCTGCCGGACGTCTATAAGAAATTTGCCTCGATCGCAGAGCTGCTGGAAAAGCACTATCGCGATATGCAGGACTGCGAATTCACGATAGAGCGGGGCAACCTGTGGATGCTGCAAACCCGCATAGGCAAACGTACAGGCGCAGCGGCGGTACGCGTGGCGGTCGATATGGTTTATGAGAAGTTGATTGATAGGGCTACCGCCGTCAAACGTGTGACACCGGAACAACTCGATCAACTGCTGCACCCTACTGTCGATCCGAAGACTAAGGCTACCGTTCTAGCGACAGGACTTCCTGCAAGTCCTGGTGCTGCACAGGGACAAGTAGTGTTCAGTCCAGACGAAGCAGAAGAGCTTGCTCAAAGCGGAGCGAAGATGATTCTCGTTCGTCAGGAAACGAGTCCGGACGACTTTCACGGAATGGTGGCAGCTCAGGCGATTGTTACCGCCCGCGGAGGTATGACGAGTCACGCGGCCGTAGTTGCTCGCGGAATGGGAAAACCATGCGTGAGTGGAGCTAACGCTCTGAATATCGATTACAGCCAACAGCAGATGTCCGTCGAAGGCACAATCATCACCAAGGGCGAGTGGATAACAGTCGATGGCTCGACGGGTAGAGTGTTTGTAGGTCAGGTCCCCACCGTCCAACCAACACTGGGCCAGGACTTTTTTGAGTTAATGAGTTGGGCTGATCAGTTCCGGCGGCTCCGCGTCCGCACGAATGCTGACACGCCAAAAGATGCGAAGGTAGCGCGTTCGTTTGGCGCAGAGGGTATAGGACTGTGCAGGACAGAGCACATGTTCTTTGGCGATCTCCGCCTCGCCGCGATGCGCGAAATGATTTTGTCAGATGGCACGGGCGCACGCGAGAAGGCCCTCGAGAAACTGCTACCGCTGCAGCGAGGCGACTTCCTTGGCATCTTTCGCGAAATGGCAGGACTGCCCGTCACGATACGGTTGCTGGATCCGCCGCTTCACGAATTTCTTCCCAACGTCGAGGAGCTCATGAACGAGCTCGCAGAGCTGAAAATGGCACTGAAGCGTGCCGCTACGCTCGGCGATATGGATCACGTGCTCGATCAGATTGACGAGAAACGAGCTCTACTTCGTCAGGTGAATCGCATCAGAGAAACCAATCCTATGCTTGGTTTCCGAGGTTGCCGATTGGGTCTGCTGTTTCCTGAAGTAACCAGAATGCAATGCCGTGCGATTTTCGAAGCAGCGTGTACCGTTCAAGGCGAAAAGCAAAAAGTCGAGCTCGAGATCATGGTGCCGCTCGTTTCGGTGAGCGAGGAACTGCATCAACAGTCACAATTGATCCACGAAGTTGCTCGTCAGGTAATGGGCGAAAATGGAATGACGATCGATTACAAGGTCGGAACGATGATCGAGTTGCCGCGAGCAGCTTTGATGGCGGATCGCATCGCGGCGCATGCGGACTTTTTCTCTTTCGGAACAAACGATTTGACGCAGACTACCTTTGGACTGAGTCGTGATGATTCAGGACGGTTCCTGCCTAACTATATTGAGCGGAAGATTATTCGCGACGATCCGTTTCAGGTGTTGGATCGCGATGGCGTGGGACAGCTCATTCGTCTCGGAGCTGAACGGGGACGAAGCGTGAAGCCGAAGCTGAAAGTAGGGATCTGCGGCGAACACGGAGGCGACCCACAGTCGATAGAGTTCTGTCACGAAATTGGGCTGGATTATGTAAGCTGCTCGCCTTTCCGCGTTCCGATTGCTCGTCTCGCGGCTGCGCAGGCTGCACTCGCCGAGGAAAGCAGCGAGGCAATTGAATCCAGCGCCGCCTAGTTTTCATCTTGGAGCGGCTTGCCTCCGGGCGAGCCGCAGCCAAAAACCTCTTGACAACGATTCCAGCCGAAACCTAATCTCAAAGAGACGCAGGCCAAGCGCCCCTCGCGTACTCAGACCCCAATTCTCACCGCGTTTTCACAGTTTCGGACTATTTACTACTCCAATCCATGATCTGGAATAACACAAAACTCTTATTGCGTCTTTATTATCGGCCAGTCTCAGCCATGAGCGGCCTTATTGATGAAGGTCATTGGATCTACGCCATTGCGGCCGTAGCGGTATTGTCTCTCCTCTTTGAGGCTGCCGTTACATCACGCATCTATTCGAGCTACGAAGCTGTTTACCGCCAGCTCGAGCAACCACCTGCTGAGCAGTTGGAACATCCAGCGAGTCACGCGACCAAACCACCTCATGTTATCCCTGGACCCTACGGTGTAGTTCCCGCGGACTACGATGTCGAGATGCCCAACTATGTCTTCGACCGCAAGCCGTTACCAATTGTTGGGAATCATGGTTGGTGGTTCGTGTCGTTTGCGCCGGGAAGCTTCCTCAGTACAGTGATGGGAATTGCCGTCTTGTATGTCCCATGTGTGATCCTGCTGACTGTGATGTATGGGAACCTTGGAAGCTTCAGCGTTGTTGTGCGCCGGGACTATGGATCTTTATTGACTTGTGCATTGATGGCATGGGTAGCTGCTCACCTGCCTTTTACCATTGCAGGACTAGCTTTGCCTTCGCTCGGTCTCGGTGCGAGAACCTCGCTTGCATTGTGGGCGGCAAGCGCAGTCTGTTTCGGTTTAATTATGGCGTTCGGCGTTCGGACATTATTTGGCACAGGGTATGGAAAGGGATTACTGACAGTCTGCATAGCCGCTTTCGCGTTTTCGATCCAGGCAAAATTGTTTGCCGTAGTTTCTCCATTTATGTTCTCGCCTTTCCTGTTGTACTACGGCTACTACATGTTTCGTGGCGACATCGGTGACATTGGATTCTCTTTGCGACAGCGGCAGAGTTTTCGTCGCTCAATGGAGGCGGCCACCATAAACCCTCGAGATGCGAGTGCTCATTACCAACTTGGATTAGTCTTCCAGCATCGCCGCCAGTACACCGAAGCCATCTCACGCTTCAAGCAAGCGATCCAGATCGATAATGACGAGACGGATGCGCATTTTCAGCTGGGCCGTATTGCACGCGAGCTGGGACGTCTGCAGGAGGCGATCGATCATTTCGGTAACGTGTTAGCCCAGGATGACAAACACTCGCGAAGTGAGATTTGGCGTGAGGTGGGCGCGACATACCTCGCCGCTAACATGTTTTCGGAAGCAAAAGAGGCGCTGGAAACATTCGCCAGCCGGCGAGCCTACGATCCCGAAGGGCTTTACTATTACGGAAAGACTTTGGAACAACTCGGTCAGCGACAGCAGGCTGAGGAAGTTTACTCGAGGTGCATCGAAGCGGTGAAGACAATGCCGCATTACCGGTATGGCGATCAGCGGAAATGGCACAAGCTCGCGCGAGAGCGATTGACAGCTCGATCTGAAACAACCGCTTGACGGCGGACCTCTATAACTTCTTGATTTCGGTTATCTTCAAACCGCCCACACCGTTCTCCAGAGTAAATTGGATCTTGTCACCCGACCTCAGCTCCTTCAGCATCCATTTATCTTTAACAAAGAATTCCATCCGCATCGCGGGCATTAAGCCGACAATCTCGTCATGGTCCATCTCGACTGAAGGGAAGTTCGGATTCGTGCCAATCACTCGTCCCGTGCCGTGGTAGATCTCAGTCTTCACGCTGGGAGCGGCAGTAGCCGGTGAGGGTACTTGTGGAGGAGTAGCAGTTTTGAGAGCGGGTGCTTCTTTAGTCAAACACGCGCAGCTAAACAGGCTTATAAAAAGTATTACAAACGTCTTGGGTTCCTTCATGTAGCCACGAAAACACACGAAATCGAAGAAATTACACGAACGCGCGTTATTTCCCATTCGCCGGTGTTTTATCAGGGAGGACGGTGAATGAAGCGAGACCTACTGTTACGCGATCACCGACATGCAGACGAATTGCGCTGGCTTCAGGGCGTGGACGATGTGCGATGACCGGTTTTGGCGCCGAGCTGTCAGGAGTCTCAGTAGTCAGCAAAAACGATGTCTCGACGCCGTTACATACCAGCGATTCCGTGAGTTCGAGCCGCACTCGCACGCGTTCGTACGCGCCGCCAAAACTGATCTCTTCAATCAGTCCCGTTGATACGCGGCAATGACCACCGGGCAACAGTCCCGATACGCTTAGTCGCACGTCCTCTGGCCGGAACACCAGCTTCACGCGCTGATCTTCAGTGAACTTGTCCAAGTCGAGCTGCGCGGCTACGAGTTGCGCGCCGATCTCGATGTTATCCCGGCGCACGACTCCGGAAAGGATGTTTGCAGCGCCCAGAAACGTCGCTACGTATTCGGTGGCGGGGTGGTTATAGACTTCCTCGGGTGTGCCGATCTGTTCAATATGGCCAACATTAATGAGCGCAATGCGATCACCCAGGTCCAGCGCCTCTTCCTGATCGTGTGTGATGAAGATCGCGGGGACGTTTACTTTTTTCAGCAGAGCTCGGATCTCTCGTCGTAAATGGACGCGAGTCTGAGCGTCGAGAGCGCCGAATGGTTCATCGAACAGCAGAACTTCCGGGTTGTAAGCAAGCGTGCGCGCGATGGCCACACGTTGCTGCTGTCCGCCCGAAAGTTGTGAAGGATACTTTCTCCGATGTTCCTCCAGTTGCACGAGCGCAAGCAGTTCATTCACTATCGTGCGAGTCTCTTTGCGCTTACGACCTCGAATCTTCAACCCGTAGCCAATGTTTTTCTCGACGGTCATCTTGGGAAAAAGCGCATACGACTGAAAGATGACACCGACTCCGCGTTCGCGAGCCGGAAGATCGGTCACGTTCTTTCCATGAAGTATTACCTGGCCGGTGTAAGGTTGCTCGAGTCCGGCAATGATTCGGAGGATGGTCGTCTTGCCGCTTCCCGAAGCACCGAGTAAGACAAGCGTCTCGCCTTCAGCCACGTCGAAGTTTATGTCTTCGAGGACGGAAGTTTTGCCAAAGCGTTTGCTGAGGCCGACCACCCGCGCAGCGACCTGCGGCGCGTTTTGAACCTTACCTGCGCTCACGCGTTCTTCAACTATTCGTTTCATTTCTGCTTTCACGCGAAACTACCTCAATCAACATCGAACCAGTCACGTGCAAAAAACAGAACGCTGAAAATAAGGAACGAAAACAACGCCAACACAATTGCGATCGCATTCGCCGCCTCGATCTGACCTTCGTTGAACTTGGCGAATATGTAGAGCGGCGCCGTCTGCGTTCGACCCGCAAGATTTCCCGACACCAGTATGGTCGAACCGAACTCGCCAACTGAACGTGCAAAGGTCAATAACGCTCCCGACACGATGGCACCGCGCAATGAAGGCAAAGTTACATGCCAGAAGGTCTGCCAGCGTGTGGCTCCAATCGTCGCCGAAGCTTCTTCCAGCGAGCGACTCATCGTTTCGAAAACCGGCTTTATCACGCCAAAAGCAAGAGGAAACGTTACAAAAATATTTGCCAGAATAATTGCGCCGGCAGTGAACATCATCTGGATGCCGTGCGGAGCGATAAAGCGGCCGAGCGTTCCATAGGGCCCCCATAATAACAGCAGCGCGAATCCGGCGACCGCCGTCGGTATGGCAGTCGGCAGCGAAATCGTCACGATCAGGGCGTTACGGCCCCAAAAGTTGTATCGCGAAAGCACGTAAGAGGCGAACAAGCCAAAGAGAACGTTGAAGACAGTAGCCCAGAAGCTCGTAGCCATCGACAGCTTGAGAGCAAACACTGCTTCGGGAGCAGTGAGTGCGATCCAAAAACTTGCCAGGCCTTGGCTTGTGCCGAATATGAAAATTGAAGCGAGTGGCAGGAACACCAGCGGCATCATCATGAAGATGAGCATGCCGATGCTCAACGGGCGCACGACATCAAACCCGCTAACATGACGCATTGGTGAAACGACGGTACTCATAAGAATTTCCGATTTCCGATTGCCGATTGTCGATTGCGAATTGCAGATTGTGAATTGCGGATTGCGAATTGCGAATTGTAAATTGCGAATTGCGGATCTGCCAGAGTCATAAGCCGCGCATAGACACGGATCGCAAGATGAAAGAACAAACGTGCGTATCGAGTCACCATTTTGTGCTTTGATCCGGGTTCATCGCGGCTAATCTTCTTCAATCCGCAATCCGCAATCCACAATCCGCAATCCGCAATCCGCAATCCGCAATCCGCAATCCGCAATCCGCAATCCGCAATTTTATTTCCGCTGAACCTGATCTCTAAACACCTTCTCAATCACATTCGGATACGCTTTGGCCCAGCCACCAAAGAGTTCAACTGAGAATGGCATCTCGATCTTTGCGAACTCTTTGTTCTGTTCATTGAAGCTCTCGTTGGTAATTGAGCGAAAGTGATATTGAACGAAAGCCTGTTGCGCTTCATCATTCCAAAGGTATTGCACGAATGCATCGATCAATGGACGATCTGCCGCAGGAACATTTTTGTCCACAACTAGCACCGGGTGTTCGCTGAAAATAGTTGCTTTTGGTACGACGATCTCCAAAGGCGTTTTGCCTGCCTGCTTCATCAAGAGCCCTTCAAGCTCATATGTTACCAACGCGTCGCCGAACCCCGTTTCAAACTGGGTTCGAGCTTCTCGCGCCGAACCTGGTGTCGCAATAACGTTGCGCCACACTGTTTTCAGTGTCTGAATTGCCCTCGCTTGATCCTGATCACCCGTTTCCTTCTCGGACTTAACGAGCTCCGAGCCGTAGATTGCAAGTATGGACCACAGCGCGCCGCCGGAGTTCACAGGATCCGGATGGATTACGGCCACTCCTGGTTTTCCAAGATCGGCAAAGTCGCGAATCCCTTTTGGATTACCTTTGCGTACGAGAATTACAAACGGCGTTTTGTTGATTATCCCTTTATGCGGTAATTGGTGCCAGTCGGAGGTGACAAACCCGGCCTGTTTGAGTCGTTCGGCATCGCGGTCAATGGAGAGAATGGCAATTTCGGCTCCGACGCCTTGCAGGATTTGATTCGTGACTGTTTCCGACCCGGCAAAAGAGGAGGTAAACCGTACTTGCTGACCGTGTTCCCGTTGCCACTTCGCGGCGAAGCTGGGATAGATCGATTTCTCGAGCACCTCTTTCATTATCGAGAAGCCATATAGCGTGATGTTTGTGCCGCCTTGCTCAACGGTTGGTTTTGGTAAACAGCTAGTTGCGGGGACGACAAGCCCCGCCAGCACGATGACGTAAAGTAGGGTGGTGGTTACACCTTTACGCAAGAGGGAGCACCGACCTCCTCCCGAAATGGGGTTAAGCTTCACAGTTCCCCGACCGATTTTGGGGGGTTCAAATGGTCTATACCATACCTCCCCTGTTTTAGGAAAGCACGAAGCTTATTTCGTAGCAGAAGAGGATCGTCGTAATGCAAAGCAGGATCAATGATGTTGTGAGGATTACTTGGAGCCGTGGGCTCCTGCAAAGGCGACCCAGGACGATGAAGACCGGAAAAAGCGCCATGACGTAACGAGCCTGCGACTGCAGTACACCGGAGGTCAACATCACAAAAAGCGAAGCCAATGTGTAACAGGCCATGGACCACCAGCGCCACTTGATCAACACTGCACCACAGACTATCGCTATCATCAGCGCGGCGAAATTCAACAGGCGAAAGTCCCAGCCGCTGGCAAACAGCAGCGGTTCTTTAACGTAGTGAAGCAGCGTGCTGAGGAAGAACGTGGGGTGCCGGCCCCAAACCACCATGATGTCTTTGAACGCAAAGGGATTTCCGGTCACTTTGTAGAGGAAATACATATAACCGAGCAGACCTGTTGGTACGAGAAGCAGCCAAAGCGAATTCATGCGCGGATGTGTTGCGAGGAATACTCGAGTCTGATTCACGAGTCCGCATGATCACGCTGTCTCGCAACTTTGGACATCAGTCGGCACTGACTGCCGGCCCTCACTCATGCGACAGGTGATGCAGTTGTTGTGATAGACGCAGATCTTCAAGACCCGCCAGAGGTAATTCCTGAAATGGTTGCTCTGTGGCGCGCGGGCTATCACGTTGTCTACGGAGTTCGCAGTTCGCGGTCGGGCGAGACGCGATTCAAGCTTTGGACCGCTTCGATTTTCTATCGAATCGTCAATCGGTTTACGACTCTGGATGTGCCACTCGATGCCGGCGACTTTCGTTTGCTGGATCGCCGCGTGGTCCAGGCGGTGCTGGCGATGCCCGAACGCGATCGTTTCTTACGTGGAATGGTGACCTGGGTAGGCTTCAAATAAGTTGCCGTGATGTATGTTCGAGCCTCGCGACGAGCAGGGACGAGCAAGTATCCATTTTTGAAGATGGCGCGTTTTGCTCTTGATGCTTCACTTTCGTTTTCGTTTACGCCGTTGAGGCTGGCCATCTGGTTGGGCTTACTTTCGATTTGCGCGGCCTTCCTCGGAATTGCATACGCCTTAGTGATAAGGCTCTACACAACGGACTGGGTGCGTGGTTGGGCCTCGATCTTTATTGCAGTTCTTTTTCTCGGTGGGATTCAGCTAGTCACGCTGGGGATCGTAGGTGAGTACATCGGCCGGATTTACGCGGAGGTAAAACGACGCCCGTTGTACGTGGTTCAGGGACGGCTCGGGTTTGATGAGCACGCCGCTACTGAAAACAGGGTACGAATCAAAGCCGGCAGCCAGACTGAATCTTAAGAAGGGCAGGTATTGATGGTGTGGTGCACCCGGCACGACTCGAACGTGCGACCCCCTGATTCGTAGTCAGGTACTCTATCCAGCTGAGCTACGGGTGCAACAATGTGCGTCAGTCAACAAATCGGCTGATCGCTGAAGAGGTTCGAATATAAGTGGCCGATCCAAGGGTGTCAAGCGAGGCAATAATCAGCCACAGATGAACACAGATTAAACGGATAAGAACGCTAAGACCGTTAAGCTGGTTAGCGTTCTTATCCGTTTAATCCGTGTTCATCTGTGGCCAATTTATTCTTACCCTACTCTACTTTGCGAAGTAACCGGGACGGGTGCGAGCGGTGAGTTCCGGGTTGTTCACTTCAATTCGGATCGTATGCCACTTACCATCTCGGGTGCGACCAGAACGAGCCTGGTAAGCAACCGTGTATAGCGTTCTGAGACTTGCCGCTACTTCGAGGTAAATCTTCGCCATTTGATCCAACCGCCGAATCTCATTCAAACTTCCTCCGGTGCGATCGGCGATCGTCTGCAGGCGCATACGAGCCGCTGCGTAGATCCCGTTGATAGTCGGATCCGGCAGCGGCAGCCGCTTCGGATCTCCAGACGGTAACGCCAGCGGATAGATCGTCACACCCTGACGATCAGCCGCCGTAAGTACCGAATTCAGCATCGCACTCGAATCTGGCTTGATAGCTGCCACAGCGTCAGCTTCGGATTGCGCTCCAGCCGCTGCGGCGCGATCAGAGTTCCGCATGCTTGTATCCAAACCATCGGTCAACACAACGATGGCCTTGCGCCGTTTGCCCTCTTTTGCCAGTTCACTAAGCGAATACCTTAACGCTTCATAGAAGTGAGTCTCTCCGGCGCCTTCAGTGATATCGATGGCATAAGCGGCCCTGCGCCTGTCCGTCGAGAATGGAGTGAGCTGTTTTATCTTCGCGTTGAACTGGATCACAGCTACGCGATCTTCAGGCGAGAGTGCATCAAGAAAACGCAGAGCCGACTGCTTGAGCTGTTGTCGGAAACTCACGGTCGAACCCGACATGTCCAGCAACAGTACGAGACTGAAAGGAGAGTCTGTTGGTTCGAACGATTGTATGGATTGTTTTACGTTATCTTCGTAGACAGCAAAGTCGTTGCGAGACAAGGAAGTTACGGCGCGTCCCTGGCGATCCACAACACCTACATTCAACTGAACTAGCGAGGTTTCGGTAGTGATTACGTCATCAGGCTCCTGGGCTCG
>JBKPAC010000074.1:0-11634 GCA_046726175.1 Acidobacteriota bacterium | reverse complement strand
TACTAAGAAAGATTGATGCAAATAAAACCAAAAACACATGATCCTATAAAAAAAATAACAAAATAACCCAGGTTGTATTTTCAAGATTTCTGCAAATCCCACGCCTGTTATTAGCCATTGGTAATAAACTTTTCCTCCCCCTCATTTCAACCAATCGCAACAAAAGGAATCAAGATTATGAGCAGCAATCTACTTCACTTGATCGCGCTCGGGACGAGCCGCAATGCACTTTGGCGCGCTCTGCATCGCAGACGAAATTACGTTTTGCTCGGCGCACTGGTTGCTGGCCTTTCTGCCCTTGGCTTATCAGTGCCGAACAGGCACGTAACTGCGCAAGGCGGCTTTCCAGATCCTAATGCCAACTGCCCGCACAAAATCTGTGGCGAGGTCTCGCCCCTGATTCCGATGCAGAGCACGGAAGCAGTTCACATGGGCTTGGTTTGGAAAAGGAATTCTGAGACTCCGAAGATACTGTTTCACGCACGATTTCCAGAATACACGCCAAACGATGTTGCTGATCCCGCTCTCGTCGATCTCGCAATACAACGCGGTGCGCTCACAACTGCTGGAAATCAATTCAACAGCTCACTACGTGATGTGCTTCACGGCTTCGATCCATTCCTAGGACTCGGCACTAATCGAAATGCGGACGACTCGTTTCAGCGACTTACTTACGGCGGCTACCTGATGCGACAAGGTCTGAGCCAAAGCGTGCCGACCCGGATCGTTGCCAATCGCACGATGGAAAGGCAACTGTTGTTCGACATTGGTAATGTCGATGCATTCAGGAATACTGGTAAATTCCACACCGCCCTACTTGACGAAGCAGATTTCTCATTGAACCGTGGGGCATTCGCCCAGAACGGCTACTCAAAGGGCATGTTCTACAACACCTATTGCAATGCCCGGGTGACGCTGGCAGATGGGCGCGTCTATGTGTTTGGTGGCCATGACATGCAGAGTGATAACGGGTTGTACAAAGTCAACATCTTCGATCCGGAAACGGAGACGTGGATTCCTCGTCGGCAACCGTGCACCAGAGCGAATTGGGCCGCAGATCCATTTGGCCTGCAACTCTTTGCTGTTGATCCAAACGCGCAGTTTTATCCCAACTGTGATCAGCGGAATCAACAGAGCACGCAACCATCTGAGCCATCTGATCAAAAGTACGGTCGCTGGTATCCTTCGGCGATTGCGCTACCGAATGGGATGGTTCTTGTTGTCGGTGGATTTGATCAGGACAACTCGGTACCGCCGGATCCGAACCGCGTAGCAAAAGGAAGGCAGAACATCTCGCAGACCGATACAGCATTTACGGCGAGCAGGGTCAATCAAGTTGTGCCAGAGGTATATGACCCAGGCACGGATCGGAACATTGCTCTCGAAAACGCGCGCATGGCTTTCCCGCTGTATCCGCAGCTCGAAGTCGTGTCGACTGGACCGAGAAAAGATGATTGGGTGGTCTGCACGTTCGACGGCGAGAAGAACTATGGAACCGAAGCGATCCCCGGAGGAGCCAAGTTCGGCATTGGTGGGGGCACGCCCAATTTTACGGCTGGAAATACCTTTTGCCTGGACGTTCTTGGGGCACTGAGCGATCCAAACCGGAACATTCCCGCGAAGAACCACTGGACACTTATCGACACGGCCTCAGAAGTCAGACCGTATTGCTGCCCGACGGCAAGTCTAATTGAGATTGATCGTGACGGGCACACAGTGTCACACAAGTGGTTCATGATTTCGGGACAGGATGCTAGCGGGGACCAGACCGGCACAGTCGAGGTGATTGACTTCACCGATCCGAACCCGCGTTGGCAGATCGTGGGCAGCATCTTACAGCCGCTTGCTACGACCAAGGCGGTTCTTTTACCGGATGGAAAGGTGCTCATCGGCCAGGGCGTTAATCGTTCACCAAATTGCACCGTTGACGGCAGACCATGTACGTACGAGGAGAAGGAAGGTCTTCACTTCCAGATGTTCGACCCGACGACGGGGTCCGTTACAAAACTTGCACGAACGACAGTTTCGCGCGGTCTACATGGAACGGCGACCTTACTCCCTGATGGATCCGTCTTCTTCGCGGGCGAGAATCGCGAAGCGTTGGTGCGACCAGATGATCCCTCATTTCCGTTGTTAAGCTCATACGCAGGATTGCTGCCGCGCGGAGATCCAGACCTGGGCGTTCCTGTCGGACAGTTATTCTTCCCTCCGTATCTTTTTAAACAAGATGGCAGTCGTGCAGTCCGGCCTGTTATCACCAGCGCACCGGAAGATATCTCTTTCGGTGGCCACTTCGACATCAAGGTCGCAGGCAATCCAGATCAGATTTCGTCGGTCGTGATGCTTCGAAGCGATCACAACACTCATAGTTTGACCACGGGTGATCGTTACGTAAAGCTGTCATTTCATCAGAAGGGCGCGGCTCACAAAGGAGAAATTCGAATAAGAGCACCGAAGTTGCCGGCGCAGGCAGTTCCCGGAATTTACATGTTATTCGTCCTGGACCAAGCCGGCGTACCCAGTTTGGCTAAACGCGTCTACCTGCAGTAACGGCCAAATGGTTACAGTCTGTTATTTCGAAATTCTACGGTGTCTGAGGGAGTGGGTGGAAGATCGCTCTAATGCATGAAGGGCTGCTCGGGACGACGTATCTAATCACTATCTCTGGCTAATATCTCAGAGCACACATTACAGCAGTTGTCGCATATCGACACTCCAGGTCCGGCAATAATTCTGGGCACCTCAGATTGCTTTTTACCGCAGAAAGAACATTCGAACTCCCTTCCCAATGCTCGTCTTTGTGTATCCACAACGCCTACACATATCTTGATGCATCCATCACAAATAACGGTTTTCGCACCGGCTACCAAAATGCAACCATCCGCCTCGCTTTTTCCACACATAGAACAGGACACGGTCACGGTATTGCTTTCCTTGTGGGAAAGGAGTGCCTTCGAGATGTCGTGGGTATATTCCTTTAGATTGGTATAGTAACTAATTTCGTCAGTGTTGTTTGCTTTAGTCGCCGCTTGCAAACCTTCATCGAGAACTGAGAGCGCTGTTGTAAAATCCTGGTTCTGCATCGCTAAAGACCAACGCCCAAGATAATCATCTGGAGGTAGAGTCATAAGTAATACACCACCTTACTACTTCAATCGCGTCCGTCAATCACTCTTCCGATCGGCATGAGTAACCTGACTTGGACCTCCTTACGTTCGTTGTACTTCTCTGGGTGCGCTCGATCCTTGCGGCAACCATCATACATGCTTCCGATCTAACCCCCAGCGTGGCATTTTTTGAATTCTGAAAATGCCACGCTTCTCAAAAGACAAAAGTACTACAGTTTCCGGCTATCTAAGCCATTAAAGCAACCTTCGGGTGAAAGGCCTTCTCAATATGCGGACCTTGAGCGGGGGGCGATTGAGTTAGAGACTTACAGTCAATGATTAACCCGGCTGCTGTTTCGATGAAATATTCGAATCAGCAAGTTGGGTGATCTGTCGCACTCAGGAGGACGCCATGACAAAGACGGGTAGAAGAAATCTGTTGAAGGGTCCGTATCTCTTCAAACAAGATGGCAGTCGGGCAGGCCGGCCTGTTATAATCAGCGCACCCTTAGATATCTCTTTCGGTGGTCAGTTCGACATCAAGGTCGCACGCAATCCAGATCTGATTTCGTCGGTCATGATGCTTCGAACCGATCATAAAACTCATAGTCTAACCATAGGTGATCCTTGTGCGGAGGGCCTCTCAAAAGCAAGAAAGGGGGATCAAATGAAAAAGACACTGAATCTCATTGGGCTTGTGGTTGTTGTCTTGCTGTTGACTCAAGTGGCGAAAGCGGACCAAGTAGTGTTCGCTGGGTCATTGACCGGCGCACAAGAAGTCCCACCGAATGCCTCACCAGGCATTGGAACAGCACTAGTGAGTTTCGATACGGTTACTAACCTATTGACAGTCAACGTTACGTTCAGCGGGTTGCTGAGTCCAACAATCGCGTCTCACATACATTGCTGTGCGCCGCCAGGTATGAATGCGATGGTGGCCACACCGGTCCCGAGTTTTCCTGGCTTTCCACTCGGTGTTATGGCTGGTACTTATCTCCAAACGTTTGACCTGACTCTCGCGTCGTCTTACAACCCAGCGTTCATCACTGCGCACGGTGGGACAGTAGCAGGAGCGCAGGCGGCCTTTATCGCCGGATTATTTAGCGGGCAGACGTATTTGAATATCCATACTTCCCAATTTCCCGGCGGTGAGATTCGCGGCCAGCTTGAAGCAGTGCCTGAGCCTGCGACCCTACTGCTTTTTAGTACCGGCCTTGTGGGAGCAATGGGAGTGCTACGGAAACGCCTCAAGCGCAAGTGAGAAACTTGTAAAGGAAACGCCGGACCAGAGCCCAATCGGCTTGCTCGAGAGTCGCCTACAGCAGCTACGGCTTTGCTTCAGAAGTCATCCGCATATCTGGCGGAAGCCAGATATGCGAATGGAGCAGACTGGATAAGCCTCACCGACGAGTGCTCCCGCTTTCATGTTGAATTCTCATAGTGATCGCCGCCAGGACAAAGGTCAAAACTGTTCGTTCACGGATGTCCTTCACGATCTCAGAACCTACTTGTAAACCTCTACATTCGGTTTGCCGTCACAACGGGGAGGGTCAATACGACCGAAATAGAAATGTAACTTTCCTTTTGGCGCTATTTCATAAGCCAAAAAAATGCAACGAAATAGAAAAGAACAAGAGACTTAAGTGTCTCACCCTTAGATGACCCCCTAAAGCGAACCATTCACGTTTGTAGTGAATGGCAACCGTCGAAAGTACCCCAAACAGATATCGATAATACTGATCTGTGTTCACGTCGCAGATCGAAGATTGAAGGAGAAGATCAAGGTGAAAGCGCGTGCTTTGTTCCTTTGTTTCATTGTCATCGTGATAGGAGGTTACATGAGTCAAACAGCAAAACAATCGTCCGAAAAATCCTCAGCCCAGAGTCAAAGCTTCGTTAAAGGTCTCTGGGGTGTGCGATACCAGGTCAAGGACGTCGGTCGTTCAGTCGATTTCTACACTCAGCAGCTTGGCTTGAAATTAGACCAAAAGAATTTGCCAGCTTTCGCACAGGTTTCGGTAGGCAATCTCAAACTGATTCTCAGTGGCCCTGGTGCCTCGGGTTCCCGCCCGATGCCCGATGGCCGGCAGCAAGAGTCGGGCGGATGGAATCGAATAATTTTGCAGGTTGATGACCTGCCCGCTCGAATCGAAGCGTTGAAGAAGTCCGGCCTTCGCTTTCGAAATGAAATGGAAGTGGGACCGGGTGGGAAGCAAATTCAGCTGGAAGATCCCGACGGGAATCCGATCGAATTGTTTGAGCCGGCTCACTAGTTCGGCGCCAAGCTAGTCCCGGCGTACATACCGAAGCATGACGTCTCCGGATGGGTATGTTTCGCTTCGAATAGATCTATCCAGCCACGAAGAAAATACTTAGAGCCGTGATTCCGATGCGTCGATTTCGGTGGGCCATCATGGCGTAGCTAAGCTAAACGATGCGGCTGATTATGCCTTATATTGAATGACTCTCACCTTCTCAAGTGTCACTAGTCCGTCCGTGATCATTTCATCTAACGTAGGGAGAAACTTTTCAATGTTCTCCAGACTGTCCGCTATCTCAACGACCATCGGCAGGTCTTCCGAAAGCCGCAGTATCTTCGCAGTGTGGATGATGCTGTGCTTTCCGAATCCCATTACCCCACGCGTAACGGTTGCTCCAGCAAGTCCCATCTCCCGCGCCTTCAGGACGATTGCTTCGTAAAGCGTGTGATGGCCGTGCTTGTCGCTTTCGCCAACAAAGATGCGCAAGAGATATCCGTCTTCATTTATGTGCATCGCTTTTCCCTATATTATCCTGGCTAGCGTGTATCCGATCCACACCAGAAACAGTCCGACGAAATTGGAGACTGTTAGATTGAGAATCGCAAGTGCGAACTCGCCATCCTGCAAGAGCGTGAAGGTTTGTAATCCCAACGAAGAGAATGTGGTGAATCCACCGAGGAATCCGATTAGAACGATCGTTCGCGCTGTGGGATTGACCACGAACCTCTCCTGCAGGAGGTAATACAGCAGGCCGACAACAAAGCAGCCACTCAAGTTGACCACCAATGTTCCCAACGGAAATGTCTCTCCATAACGCCTCGCCACAACGCCTGACAACCAATACCGGCTGAGAGTGCCAACGAAACCGGCCAATCCAATCAGAAGTAATCTGCTCATTATTCTCCTCAAAAGCAAAACTCCCAACCACTTCGCACGACGTCTGCGAAGTGATCAGGAGTCATCAACCCTATTGGGTGGTTATATGGCGAACTCCATCGCCGTGCTTCAATTGTACGCGATTCGTCGCGCCCAAGCCTATCCGGGCAGTTTATTAGGAAGGCCTTGAAGATCTGGCGATAGACCAAGGGGGAAGGACAGCGCCGTTAATTCGTTCTCACCTCGGCCTTGCACAAAGAAGGCGAAACTCATCCTCATGCACATTCGCCTTGACATATATCCTACAAAAGGCGGATACTCCGCATATTCGCGTAGGCATATGTCGAAACACACAGATCGCAAATCAGCTGCGCAAATGGAGGTTTAGAGATGTCTGAGAATATCGAGCAGGCGGTTCGATCGAGGTACGGCTCTGTGGCACTGAGTAATTTATCGTCCAGGAATGATGGCGTTCGCGCGGTTGCCGAGGCGTTCGGTTATACGCCTGAGGAACTTGCCTCGATTCCTGCTGAGGCCAACATGGGCCTGTCGTGTGGCAACCCCACAGCTACAGCAAACTTACGAGAAGGCGAAACCGTCGTGGACTTGGGTTCTGGTGGTGGTTTGGATGTTTTCTTAGCCGCTGCAAAAGTAGGACCGACTGGTCGAGCCATCGGCATCGACATGACTCCTGAAATGGTGGAGCGCGCCCGGCGCAATGCTGAGCGTGGAAACAATGGCAAGCCCTTTACGAATGTGGAGTTCTATCTCTCGACGATTGATAAATTGCCACTGCCGGACAATTCAGTTGATTGCGTGATCAGCAATTGCGTAATCAATCTCGCTCCAGACAAAACAGCTGTTTTCAAGGAAATCGCGAGGGTGCTCAAGCCGGGCGGTCGAGTTGCTGTGAGCGACATCGCGCTTAAGAAGGAACTTCCCAATGAAATTGCAAACGACGTCTCAGCTTATACGGGCTGTGTCGCGGGAGCCATTCTAATCGACAAGTACAAGCAAGGATTACTCGAGGCCGGTTTCTCGCAGGTCGAGGTTGTGGATTCTGCGGCAGATCTAAACGCGTATGCCAAACTGGAAAATCGGTCAGGCTGTTGTGCTCCTCCGGCTGAAAGCGCGGAAGCAGCGAAAGCAGCTGCAACGATTGCTACGAGTTGTTGTAGTTCCGAACCAGTTGAGACAGCTTCGAGTTGTTGCTCGCCTTCTGAGTTGCAAGAAAATCTTTCCGAATTACTGCGTCGCTTCAACGTGAACGATTACGCGGCGAGTATAAAGGTTTACGCAGTCAAATGAGGCGGTATGAATAGTCTCGCATGAACCATTCTTTGCCCAGGCGACTCGTTGCTGAGACAGTTGGCACGGCATTCTTGCTTTCCGCAGTAGTGGGGTCGGGGATTATGGGTGAGCGTCTGGCGGGTGGGAATGTGGCCATTGCGCTGTTGGCGAACGCAATCGCAACTGGCGCGGCCCTGGTCGCATTGATTCTTACTTTTGGTCCAATCTCTGGCGCTCACTTCAATCCTGCCGTGACCCTCGCCGACGCTTCGCAGCGCGGTATATCGTGGCGCGAAGTCCCCTTTTATATTGTTGGCCAAATAGTCGGGGCCTTTGCGGGCGTCGCGGCTGGGAACGCTATGTTTGGTGAGCCGTTGTTCTTCGCTGCGCGCCATGCTCGAAACGGAGCGTCGCAACTGTTTAGCGAGTTCATCGCAACCTTTGGACTGATGGCGGTCATTTGGGGTTGTGTTCGACTCCGATCCTCTGTCGTCCCATTCGCGGTTGCGGCATATATCACCGCTGCGTATTGGTTCACATCATCAACGTCGTTCGCTAATCCCGCCGTCACATTGGCACGTTCCGCTAGCGACACTTTTGCCGGCATTCGTCCAATTGATGTGCCGGGTTTCATCGTGGCGCAAGTTCTAGGGGCTGCAGCAGCGACGGCATTGTTTCGCTGGCTGCTTCCGTTGTTGCCTGAAGATGCTGACCGCGTTGTGATCGATCATGATGGAAGAAAAGAGTAATCGTGAGAGATGTCGCACAGTACGTCATTGACGATGTTCCCTGTTCAGTTGAAATTCCTCACTGGAAGGAATCAAAAAGTTAATGAGCGCAAAGAAAAGAGTGCTGGTGCTTTGCACTGGAAACTCCGCACGAAGCCAAATGGCCGAAGGCTTGTTACGCCACGACGCCGGAGATCGGTTTGAGGCTTTTAGCGCTGGGGTAGACCCGACTCGCGTTAGGCCGGAAGCGATTGAAGCCATGCGGCAAATTGGCATAGACATCTCAGATCACCGTTCAAAGTCAGTCGATGAATTCGCGGGTCGGGAGTTTGACTACGTAATTACTGTCTGCGACAACGCCAACGAGCATTGTCCGATCTTTCCCGGAGAGACAAAGCGAATCCATTGGAGCATTGATGATCCGGCCTCCGTGCAGGGCGACGAAGAGACGAGGCTAGCAGTCTTTCGGCGAGTGCGTGACGAGATCCGACACCGCTTGCAACTCTTCGCCGCTACTTCGAAATAGAGCTGCCCGCTCTCAGCGCCACTTAAAGACGCTGAGGATGTTCGAGAAATCATCCGTCCACACTTGCGCGTTCGGCCTGCTGTTCAGCATCTCTGCAAACGGCTCGTGCATCAATTCGGCAGAGTCTGCGGCCGTGCGCGTCAGCACGACCCACTTCGACGGATCCCTGTCTCCCTCGCTGGGTCTCTTATCGAACAAGGCAACACAAGTAAGATTTCGCGCTTGAGCAAGTGCGGCGATGACCCCGCTGAGATCCAGGTTGCGATTAGAAATGTGCAACACGAGAAAGCCGTTGGATGCGAGCTTGGTCAGGTAGAGGTCGAGAGCTTCCTGTGTTATCAAATGAACCGGAATGGCGTCGCTACTAAAGGCATCGATTAAGATCAAGCCATAGCCGGCTGGTGGTGCGTCGCGCAACTTCAGTCGAGCGTCTCCCAGCACAACATCAATCGGAGCTTTTGCGCATTCGCTCAAGTAGCCGAAATATCGCGTGTCGCGTGCTATCGAAACGACAGCTGGATCAATTTCGTAGAAAGTCCACTTCTCGTTTGGCCGAGAATAAGCTGCGGCGGCACCAGCGCCGAGCCCGACAATTGCCACGTTTGTGTTGACCTGGTGCTTTTGGACATGAGCAAAAATACTGCCCAATGGACCACTTCGATGGTGATAAGAAAGTGGCTCGCACCGGCGATCGGGAAGGAGGCTCTCTCTACCGTGAAGCGTAGTGCCATGAACAAAAGAGTGGCTGTTACCATCTCCTTCACGCGTGACTCGCAACACGCCGAAGAAGTTTCTCTCGATATGTATCGCCTTTGTGTTCGCTCCGGTAACAAAGCCTGAACCGAGCATGACAGCGCCCAGAGCAAGCGCGAATCGCAGCGGTCGCCGCCGAAACGGATACGCTACGAACAAAGGAACAGCAAGCACGAACAACAAGCCTGCCAACTTGCCCGGCGCAACTTTGTCTGCCAGGAAGCCAAGTCCGAAGGTCAATCCGAAGATCATCGCTGGCATGAGAAAGTCCATACCGAGAACTCGTTGCTTGTCCGTCTCCGTCTCTTTCGTGGGGAGCAACAGGCACGCCAGCAACATCATTAACGGATACTCAATAATCGCATTGAATATGAGCGGAGCTATCAATGCATTGAATATCCCGCCGAGTACACCGCCAAGGGAAAACCAGAAGTAAAACTGCGGCAAATGTCTTGTACCGGGCCGATCCTTAGCCAACTGGGTATGGCACATTAAAGCGGCCACAAAGAAGTAGAACAGGTGGAAAATGATTATCAGCCTGGCGCCGCTTGAGCTCTCTGAAAGGTGAATGAGCAGCAGAACCAGTGTCGCGCCCGGCAGAATCAGACCAAGCAGTCTCGGGGAGAATATCTTTCGTCTCGCGAAGGCAAGGATGAGCGTAACTAAATATAAAGCGAGAGGAATGATCCACAACAGCGGAGCTGAGGCTATATCGGTTGTAATGTAGTTGGTTACTCCGAGCATCAGGCTCGAGGGTACAAACGCAAGCAATAACCACCGGACGCGACGCTTTGTGGAAAGGCTTTCGATCTCGTTCTGCTCATCTGCTGTTGGCTCCTGGACATCGAACTTTGCCGAGGTTGTCCGTGCGCGCCAAAGCATGAGCGCACATACGCCGACCAATCCGAGCAGAAGAAGATAACCTGTAGTCCAGATCCGACTCTGCAAGTGAAGACTAAAAAACGGTTCGAGCAATGCCGGATAGGCAAGCAGGGCGAGCAGGCTGCCTGCGTTTGACGCCGAATACAGAAAGTATGGATCGTTCGCAGTCGAAAGGCTCGTGTGTGAGAACCATTTCTGTAACAGGGGACCATTGCTTGAGATGATGAAGAACGGCAGCCCCACGATGACGGTGAGACAGGCCAGCAACCACATCGAGGGATTGCCTGTCGCTGGAACCGAATTGACCCACGATGAAGAAAGTCCGAGCGGTAAGCTAACCAATGCCACCGCAAGCAGGATGATCTGAATCACCAACTGTTGCCGCAAGGGCCAGCGCGAAACGAATAGAGCGTAACCATATCCTGCGAGCAACGCCGCCTGAAAAAAGACCATGCACGTGTTCCATACAGCCGGAGTTCCACCCAGCACAGGCAACAGCATCTTTGCAATCATTGGTTCGACCGAGAAGAGCAAAGCGGCGCTTACAAAAATTGTCACTGCAAAGAGCAGCGTTAGAGGATTGATTCTTGAGTTCATTATTAGACTGCCGCTCCTTAACGGTAGAGGTCTATTTTGAAGCTATGTTGTTTGGTGGATATTCCTGGCGGTGGCCAGAGGGCGCTCATCAGGTGAGCGAATTCATACTAACAAACGGTGGAGCGCTTTTGGGAAATTTCTTAACTGTACCGCTGGTCTGGACGCAACTTGAATTGACTACACCTTACATGGGTGGCACGGGGCTTTGCCACAGAAAGTCATGTCGTTGTGATGGAGGAACTTTGCTCCGGAGGTGCAAAATGTTTATAGCACCAGCATCGCTGGGTGGCCGGCCTTCAGCCGAATTGCTTTATGCGATTTTGATGTAGGTGTATAGCCCGACAACTTCCTCAGTGGAAGTTTTCCACTAGCATGATGTCGCCGGCGAGACTGTCTTGTTGCGTGTAGAGAATTCGTTGGCCGTCGGGTGAAACGGCCAACCCGGAAACAAATTCATTCACATTCTCTATGACTGTGATCCTTTTCACTTGGCGAGTGGCAAAGCTGAAAAAATCAATCGCATACGCGCCCTTTACTGCCGTGTTGATGAAGTAGATACCATCATCCACTACCGCCCACGCGCCCCACCCGCCAGCCCGCGGGATGTCTAGAAT
>JBKPAC010000073.1:0-5885 GCA_046726175.1 Acidobacteriota bacterium | reverse complement strand
GAATTCAATACTAGCGGGCGATACGTCCGTCCGCCCGGCCAACCGCTGAACACTGCGCTGGGTTGCCCCACCGTAGGGACACTGCCTTTGGACGTGATCTGCTGCACCCCAATATCCGCATACTGACTGTAGCTTGGCGGGGTCTTGCTGGCTAAAGAGCCCAGCGCCCGGCCATCAAAACAGATGGTCCACGTGACTGCTTCGGGGAAAGATCGCACGGCTTGAGAGAGCTCCTTTTCCGTATTGAAGTCGGTCGGGAAAGCTTTCCACTGGCCGTTCTCTTCATAAAAAAGCACCCTTACGCCATTCCCCTTATTCTCTTTATGATGCTCGAGAACACCTAAGATGAGTTGTTTGATAGACTCTTGTTGATTGGGCGACGAAGGGACTCGCAACGTAGCACCATGTGCCCTCATAACCGAAACATGATATGCGGAGGAGAGGGATAACAGCAGCCCTGCCATTGCTAGGGACAGCAGAGATAAGAGATATCTATAAAGCTGCATTTTCGCCCCTCCTTAATCGAACAAATTCTGCGGTTAGAATGTCGTCCGTTCTCAATTTGCTATGTAACATTTCCGTGGATTTGTCATTGTAGGCAGGAGGAGGAAAATGAGAAACCCGCGCTTGCGACCCGCAACCGCTTTAAAAAACTTCTCCCCTCTGTAAAGAATTCGGAATTACCATAATCCTATAGGCCTTATTTTTCCATTCAGCGTCAGTACAATCCCAAACAATAATTAAGTTGACGATGATGATCCGTTCTGGCCTTGAAGGATAGGGCGGATCGGATATCGGCTAACTTCTCACGATAAGTTTGAAAGCATGAATCGGATAGATCTGCCCGGATTTCGATCGTTACGATTGGCATATCCATGCGCATCTAAGCTTGTTGGGTAGCCCTCAGTTGATTTGCAGAGTCTCAATTATGGAGGTTAAGAATGAGCGCGAATGAAGCAAGAACAATAGATGAAGCTGGTATCCGTGGCTTGGTTGAGGACTGGGCCAAAGCAGTTCGCAATCAGGATCTCAACGGGATCTTGGCCAATCACTCTCAGGATATTTTGATGTTTGATGTTCCAGGGCCGCTTCAATCAAGAGGAATTGAAGAATATAAGAAGACTTGGAACGTGTTTTTTGGCTGGGCGAAGGATTCTGGCGTTTTTGACATCCGGGAGATGAACATCACTGCAGGGAATGATGTGGCTTTTGTGACTGCTCTGATGCGCTGTGCTGGAACAGAAGCGAATGGAGAGAACACCGAACTGGACTTTCGTTTGACCATCGGACTCCGCAAGATCGGCGATCAGTGGACAGTAATGCATGAACATCATTCAATTCCGGCCAGCGACAGCTAGTAACTCGACTGGACAAATAGGTATCCCAGCAAACTAATTGAGTGCTAATTGAATGCGGACATGAAAGCGGACTTGATTGTTAAAAAATGGTGCACCCGGCAGGGCTCGAACCTGCGGCCTTTTGATTCGAAGTCAAACGCTCTATCCAACTGAGCTACGGGTGCGATGTCGTGAATGGTAAATGGTAAATCGTAAATGGTAAAGAGAGGGGGTCAGTAGTCAGTGGTCAGTAGTCAGTGGTCAGTAGTCAGTAGTAATCGCGCAACTGACAACGGACCACTGACAACCGACCACTGAGGACGGATCACTGACAACGGACCGATCATCCCAATGCCTCCAAACATTCCTCCAACGTCCGCTGCCGGCACGTGAACATTGGCGTGTCGCGCAATGTGAACGAGCTCGCACGCGTCTCGCGCAGCTCCTGGACCAGGTCGAGAAAATCAGCTGGGTTGTCAGTTTCAAACGCGACCACAAACTCTTGATCGTCGAGTCCGAACGAATACGTGGTGTGCAGCTTTACCGATCGGTATTTCGAGCCGATGCGAATGTGCTCGTCCATCATCTCCTGTCGCTGCTCAGCGGGTCGGGAATACCACTCGCGAGTCTTCACGAACGGGTACACAAAAAGATAATTCGATTTGCCGGGTACGATGTGCAGCCGATCCTCCGCGTGCTCTGGATTGTCCTTGTCAATGTACATCGATCTTTTCGTCATTGAGAGAAATGATTGTGAGGGTTCGATGTACTTTGCCATTTCAGTACGGTTCAACCTGGCGGTCATTTCCTGAATGGGATCCAGCTCATACCCGATGCGCCAAATCATGAAGTCCACATTTGTGCGCAAGCCAATGGTTGAATAAGTATGAATCAAGAGTTGACGGCGAAATTCAGCGACGGTCGAAACGAACTCGTCGCGACAGTGCCGCTTGTCTGCGTCGGGGAGCAGTCGCAACTCAGGTCGGGCCCGATAGAAGGTGAAGTTCACAAACTGTCTGGGGAGCTTTGACTTAAGCTCTTCGAGTTCCGCGCAACTTGGGGCTAGCCGCAGAGACCCGCGTGCAGCATTGCCTTGATCTTTTTCGGTACTCATGTTCTTGCCTCTTGAAGGGTGGACGTGAATCAGTTGGTTTGAGAGCCCTAATTTGACGCGAGCTATTCTGCGTGTATTCCAGACCGATTGCAACCTGCCGCAGCCGAACTCTGCCGAAGACCGGGCGTGCTATACTCCCCGAGCTTTCCAACAAACAAATCGCATGGGGGAGAAAAGACTCGCAAATGAAGAGTGTGATGGTAATCGTCCCGCTTGTCTTTGTAATCCTGGTAGCTGTTGGTTGTACGAAGGATAACAACGAATCCGGCAGACCGGCCGCACAGAGCGCCTCGCCCGCTGCCGCGGCTACCGCGACGCCTGACGAATTTGCGGCTGTGAGGCCCATCTTTAAAGAGCACTGCGAGAAGTGTCATGGCCCAACCGGTGAAGGAGGACAGGTAACCGTCGAGGGCAAGAAGCTGCGAGTTCCGAGTTTTAAAGCAGGTCATGCCCTGAAGCATACCGATGAGGATTTTGTCGAACAGATCGTCAATGGCGGCGACGGGATGCCTGTGTTCAAAGGCAAACTTCAGCCCGCAGAAATTGATGGACTGGTGAAATTCATTCGAAAAGAGTTTCAGAACAAGTAAGCTCCCCTAACTCGAGTTGTTTAGTCTCTAAAGTTCAGCATGCGAAGTGCGCGATTCTGTTTTTCTCTCGTAATCGTTTGCGCATTTTGCTCTGCAGTCTTTCCTCAAACTCGAAATCAGCCCGAATACCTCTGGTTCGAGTGCGAAAACATGCGGGGGATCGCTACTGATTCCAAGGGTGTGCCGCTCAATAACGCCTCCTGGATAAATCCACCGAAATCGAAAGCGCCGGGATGGGGAATAAATGGTCCCGGTGTGTCGGCCGAATGGTCACAAGGAGGCGAGAGCGAATGGAACTCGGTTGCTGCCAGTGCTGATGAAACTACGGCTTCGCTTTCACAGGACTTCGAAGTGCCGCGTGCGGGTGATTACCGCGTATGGGTGCGATATGCCGATTGGGCCAACAAGGATGAGAGCTTCGTCCTTCGGATCACCCAAAACAATCGTGAAGTCTTTCGCCACGCGTTTGGCGATAAAGACCTAATCGATCCTCACGACGAGATCAGCATGTACTGGGGTTGGACATTTGCTTGGGATAGCGCGTCGACAAAATTGATGAAAGGTCCCGCACGCTTATTTATGGACATTGAGAAAGCGGCAGGAGCTCGGCGTCACGTAGACTGCGTTCTTCTCACAAATGATGTTTCGTACCAACCCAGCGGGAGATCGAAGCCCGACTTCCCCGCGATGCGATATCTTCGCGACTGGTCTCGCTCACGTTCTCTGCTCCCATCGTTGATGCCTGCGGACAGCAGCAATGATCCACCGCCGCTGTGGTCGCGACCAAAGATCGCGGGTCGTGATTTTTTGATGCCGTGGAATATTGCGAAAGAGTTCTGGTCGCTGTATGAAAAACCAGAGCAGGAATGGCCGCTGTATCCATTTAACGCTGAACCGGTTGAAGCGTTCGTTACAACGTACAAAGGAAAGCGCGACGTTCCAATTTTCAACTCGAAACTGATTGTCCCGGTCATTTACATCAATGACGTTGCCGCTTATTTGAAGGAAGGCAGTCCGTTCCTGCGTTACGTGCGGGAGACAAAAACGCCGTTCGCAATCCTGATTAACTATGGCTCAGTAAACCTGACGGATGAAGAAGGTCAGGCAACGTGGAAGCTATTAACTGGCGAGCTGCGCGATCAGTTTTTGGGATGGATATCCGGCGAAAGTGTCGGTTACGTCTGGGATTCAGCTCCGAAAGAACTGAAGATATCGCCGCAGATGAGTCGTCGTGAGCTGCTCGAGGCACACCGGGCCTTTTATACAGCGGCCATTGATAGAAAATGGAGCAGCACTTTCCACACTCAGACCGGACCGATGTGGGACAAGCTGATTCCCGCACAATCGACCTCGAGCACATCCTTCGCGCATGCCCTTACTTCGTGGGGAGTCAAGTTGCTGGGCGTGGAAACAGCCGCCGTGCAGCCCATGACCGCGATGCGACTTGCTTTTGCTCGCGGAGCCGCACGCCAATTCGGTGGGTCGGTCCTTTATTATCACGCACCAAACTTTGGCGACACTGCAACTACGTTCACCAAGCTACAGAATTTTGCGGGACCGGACAATTTCTTTCACTCTCGCTATGGTCCAACGATGGGTCCGTCGCTTTCGTGGTATAGAAAGAGCTACTTTCTCTATTACATGGGCGGAGCCTCGGCGATCTACCTTGAGCAGGGTTTCGACCAGTTTTTCAAGCCGGGACCGGGCGATCATCCGTTCCAACTGAATCCACTCGGAAAAATCACTGACGAGTTCATCCGCTTTGCTGAGAAGCATCCTGACCGTGGCACTCCGTTTACTCCAGTCGCGATTCTGCTTGATCCGGCTCATGGATGGGACATGACTGACTATCCTCACTGGCCGTTTGAAGTGTCCCAAATCAATCGGAGCGATCGAGCGCTCAGAGAATTGTTTGGCGTTGCTTACTACCCCGGCACTGTAGTCGAAGGCGAGCCCGCGAGCGGTGATCGCCAGGCATTTGTTTCTGGGATATTCGGCGACATTTTCGATGTGCTGGTTGCTGCGGAGGCAAAGAAGGACGCGATTGACAGCTATCGTGCAGTTGTTGTTGGCGGCTCAATTGAATGGAACGCGGGATGGGCTAAGAAGCTGGAAGACTACGTCCGCAGAGGTGGAGTTGTGGTCTTGAATTCGGCGCAGGTCAAGGGACTTGGACCAGAGTTGCTTGGCATTAAAGTAGAAGAGTCGCTGGCTGAAGCAGACACGGCACGTTGTCTTTCTGCCGGTGAAGAGGCTACGGATCTCAGTGGGCAGGTCTTTCGCTACAAAAGAGTTGCATTGAGAGGTGGGCAGGTGTTGATGCAGTCGCCCACAGGTGATCCGCTGGTGACTGTGAACAAGGTCGGCAAGGGAAGCGTTGTCTTTTGCGCTTTACCTGATCTGCTCGGAATGGATGAGCGCATTACTCCGTTCGCGGCGCACATGATCGTCCATCTCTTTTCGAATGCAACTCCGCTGAAGATTACTGGTGATGTTGAGTACCTGGTCAATCGAAAAGAAGGCTCGTGGGTTGTTACTCTTTTCAACAACAATGGCGTGATCAAGCCGCAACAAGGCTTGGCCCAGGTCGATCGAACTGCGAGAGTCACTGCTCGAATCAGTTTGTCCGGAAAATCAATTCAGAGTGCGGCAGAGTGGTTGAGTGATAAAAGCGTTGACGTTCAAACCGGCAATGGCCGCTCTGAGATTAAGATTGAGATTCCTGCAGGTGGAATTGCAATAGTGGAATTGAAATAATGTGAGCACGGTCATTCAGAGAGCAGGTAAACCGCCCTTCTATGGAGTGCGGTGGCAAGCGAAGCGCGACACCGCTTTGTATTCTGT
>JBKPAC010000072.1:0-81871 GCA_046726175.1 Acidobacteriota bacterium | reverse complement strand
TCTCCTGCACCCTCGATGATGGTGGTGCTGTCTTTATCAACCACTACTCTCTTAGCGCGGCCCAGGTCTTCGATTCGCACGTTTTCCAACTTAATACCGAGGTCTTCCGTGATTGCCTGTCCGCCAGTCAGGATGGCGATGTCTTCAAGCATTGCTTTACGACGATCGCCGAAACCTGGCGCCTTAACGGCACAGGTGTTAAGCGTGCCTCGCAGTTTGTTCACAACCAGCGTGGCTAAAGCTTCGCCTTCAATGTCTTCAGCGATAATCAAGAGTGGCTTACCTTCTCGCGCTACTGATTCCAACAAAGGAAGCAGATCGCGTAAGGCGCTGATCTTCTTTTCATGGATTAGAATCAGCGGGTCCTCAAGCACCGCTTCCATTCGATCGGAATTAGTAACGAAGTAAGGCGAAAGATATCCGCGATCGAATTGCATTCCCTCGACGACGTCCAGGTCAGTTTGCATTGTCTTGGATTCTTCCACTGTGATTACGCCGTCTTTGCCGACTTTATTCATTGCCTCAGCGATCAATTCGCCAATCGTCCGATCGCCGTTGGCTGAAATTGTTCCGACTTGCGCGATCGCATCGCCTTTGACGGGCTTTGAAAAGCTCTTGATCTCTTCGACAACACGCTCTGTCGACTTCTGAATCCCACGTTGCAAACCCATCGGATTCGCTCCGGCCACGACCATTCGCAGACCTTCGCGAAAGATGGCCTGGGCAAGTACTGTCGCTGTCGTCGTGCCATCGCCCGCTACGTCGGAGGTCTTCGACGCGACTTCTTTGACCATCTGAGCGCCCACGTTCTCTAGCTTGTCTGCGAGTTCGATTTCCTTTGCGACAGTCACTCCGTCTTTGGTGATCGTCGGAGACCCGAATCTCTTATCGAGCACGACATTCCGCCCGCGTGGTCCAAGCGTCACCCTCACTGCTTCAGCAAGTTTGTTAACGCCTTCGAGAATTGCATGACGAGACTCGTCACCATGCACCACCATTTTTGCCGTCATGTGTAACCTCCTGCCTTATTCAGTTTCGGCCTAACGCCCTGCCGATCTTGACTTGGACGTGCTCTCAAAGATGCCGAGAATTTCATCCTCGCGCATGATCAGATATTCCTCTTCGTCGATCTTTACCTCCGAACCGCTGTACTTACCGAAGAGGACTCTGTCACCCTTTTTTACGTCCACCGGCCTGCGTGTTCCGTCTTCGTTTATTTTTCCTTCGCCAATGGCAATTACCTCGCCCTGTTGCGGCTTTTCTTTCGCCGTATCAGGAATGACGATCCCACCGCGCACTTGTTCCTCTTCCTCGATCCGCCGGATAAGAACGCGATCGTGTAACGGACGAATTGCTGCTGCCATAACCCTCGTTTCCTCCTACTTCCACCGATGATTGATTTAGTACGTCGCGATTTGAAATCTCTTCACTCAGATAGGCGGTCCAGAGCCGCCAACTGGCTTTTCAATTCTTCTATCCGCGCTACGAGGTCGAGAATGATCGCCGCGCCTGCGAAGTTGACACCAAGATCTCGGCGCAGTCTCTGCATGCGACGAAGCTGGTCCACTACGCTTCGCGGCATGAGCGGTTCTTCAGTTTCACTCTCGAGCGTCTCGATCAGGCCGAGCCGTGCCAGCCGCACAACGAGCGAGCGTCGTGCGCCGACTACTTCAGCGACCATGTCGCACGTCAACGGGTCATCCAGTCCGAAATCATTAGCTCGCATAGAAAATCCGCACCTCTGTCATTAACTTCGTGGGTTGAATCGGGATACGCGCTTTAACTCTTCGTACAAGCGGCGTTCCTCAGGCGTAACGTCTCTCGGAACAGCGATCTTCAAACGAACATATTCGTCGCCACGACCACCTTTCCGCTTATTCAGGCCCTGCCCACGAAGACGTAAACGTTGTCCACTCTTCGCGCCTGGTGGAACTTTCAATTCAACCTTGCCATCGATCGTGGGCGCCTCGACCTGCGCTCCGAGAACTGCTTCCCACGGAGCGATTGGTATTTCAACTTCGAGATCATCGCCGCGGACTGTAAAAGCCGGATGCGGACGCAGCCGAATATGTAAATAAAGATCTCCGGGCGCGTTCCCGTTGCTTCCAGTGCCGCCTTGTCCCGCCAGCCGTACCATTGAGCCATCACGAACGCCGGCGGGGATGTTCACTTCGATTGTCTTCGGCTTCAGAACTTGTCCAGCGCCACGGCAGGTCTCGCACGGCTTTCCATCCTTTACACCGGTGCCGCCGCAAGTTGGGCACGGCTCAGCCACCTGCATCTGCAAAGTGCGTCGACCGCCTCGATGCGCTTCTTCCAACGACAGCTCGAGCTCAGCTTCGACATCTTCTCCACGACCACTTCGTCTGCCACGGCCTCTTCCGGCCCGGCCAAACATCTCTTCAAAGATGTCAAAGCCTCCGCCGCCGCCACCACCAGTTCCGAAGTTGAATTCAAAATCCCCAAAATCAAATCCGCCCGCTTGTGGTCCAGTTTCGCGAGTCGTGCGGCGCGCTCCTTCCCAGCCCGGTGGTGGAGCTCCTGCACCTGCTTTGACTGCACGCCAGTTTTCTCCGTACTGGTCATAGAGCTTGCGATTCTCAGGATCAGAAAGGACGTCGTAAACTTCCTGCAGTGCCTTGAATTGCTCCTCGGCAGCTTTATCACCCGGGTTCAAGTCGGGATGAAATTTGCGCGCCAGTTTCCGATAAGCCTTCTTGATCTCATCGTCGGATGCTCCACGCTTGACGCCGAGTACCTCGTAATAATCTTTCGTATTCGCAGCCATTTCGAAATAGGTCCTATCGAGGCATTTCGCTCTCGACCTTCAACTCGTTTTTCACTTCGAAAACACCGGGCACACTGCACAACACGTACCATTGCTTCAACCAGTCCGATGACACCTTCGGTGTTGCCGACTGATTATGAATTCATTGCCAATTACAACAACGGGATGCGTCCGGTGGATGTCTATCGCAAGGGTTGCGTCGAGGAGGTTAGCATCGTTACAGATAACGGGATCATCAAAGCGAGGTAGGACATAATTCAACCGAGCTTCATGCTCAACGAATGGGATCTCTCGACACTTCCGAAACATCGATCTCCTCCGATCAATGATCGTTTGTTCAATTAATTGTCAGAGGACTGTGATCTGCAGATGGCCACGGGAGGGATAGGCATCGCACCTTCGCGCAAAATCTACTCTCAGCGACGAGAGAATACAAGCTAACAAAATGTCACAATTTCGCCTCTTTGAGCAGCCAATGTACGGTAGCGCACTGGGTGATTTGACCCCAGCGTCGTGCGCCAGATTACACACAATTACACCCAACGCCCGCTCACTAATTTCACTGTACTCCCACATTCTTTTTTGATCTGTGTAATCTGTGTAATCTGTGGATGATATGCGCAGTACACTCACCAGCTACCTGGACGACTTTCTGCTGCTCGGCGATGAGGTGGCCTTTGCGCACCACGATGGATTGCGAGTGAAGCGCTGGTCCTACGCCGAGATTGCGCGCACTGCTTTTCAATTTGCGAGAGAGCTCGAAACCCGTGGAATCGATAAGGGCGATCGAGTTCTGTTGTGGGGCCGCAATACGCCTCCGTGGGTGTCCGCTTTCTTCGGGTGTCTGCTGCGCGGCGCAATCGCAGTTCCCATCGATTCACAGAGTGAACCTGGTTTCGTCAAGCGAGTTCGGGATCAAGTGCGGCCTAAACTTGCGATATCCGAGACAGCAATCTCCGAATCATTGCCAATCATCGGTTTTGACGAGTTAAAAATACAAATAGAGCGTCACACCGCCACTTATTATTCCAGTGCGAACACTAGTCCTGACGACGTTGTAGAGATTGTTTTCACCTCGGGAACGACAGCTGAACCAAAGGGTGTAGCAATTACCCATCACAACCTGCTGGCGAACCTGACTCCGGTCGAGGACGAGATCAAGCGATATCTGAAGTGGGAGCGTTTGGTCCACCCCATTCGTTTTCTCAACCTGGTGCCCCTTAGTCACGTGTTTGGTCAGTTGATGGGAATCTTTGTCCCTCAACTCCTCAATGGCGAGGTCTTTTTTCAAGAGTCATTGCTGCCCACGAGAGTCATTGAAACTGTCAAGCGCGAACATATATCAGTGATCGTTTGCGTACCTCGCACGCTCGAGTCTTTGCGTGAAAAGATCGAACGCGACTACGCAGCACGTCATGAACTCGAGAGATTTAAGAGCGATTTCGAACGAGCGTCGACATCTCATCCGATAACCCGTTGGTGGACATTTCGGCGAATTCACCGAATGTTCGGTTTGAAATTCTGGGCGTTCATCTCGGGAGGAGCGACTCTCAATCCGGATACGGAAGAATTCTGGCAGAGATTGGGTTTCGCAGTGATTCAGGGTTACGGCATGACTGAGACCGCCGCAATCATCAGCGTCAATCATCCTTTCAAAAAAGCGCGTGGCTCGATCGGCAAAGTGCTGCCGGGCCAGGAGGTGAAACTGTCCACTGACGGCGAGATCCTCGTGCGCGGACCGAATGTTTCACGCGGCTACTGGAATGACGAGCATTCCTCAGAGGCGGAAGATCGCTGGTTCCACACGGGTGACACCGGAGTGATTGACGCTGACGGCAACCTCTATTTCAAAGGACGCAGCAAAGAAGTAATCGTCACATCGGCCGGCATGAACATCTACCCTGAAGACATTGAGTTCGTACTCGACCGCCAACCGGAAATAAGAAGGGCCGCAGTGGTCGAGATCGAAGGACCAAATGGCCCTGAACCGCTGGCGGTGTTAATTCTGCGCAACAACGAAGCTCAAGCTGCTCTTGCCGTAGAGCGGGCAAACGCATCGCTTGCGCAACATCAACAAGTGCGTCGCTGGACCATCTGGCCCGAACCCGAGTTCCCCCTAACGCCAACTCGGAAGATACGTAAGCAAGTGATCGCAGAACACCTCAGGACACTTTCTTCCGGTTCAACTTATGGATCTTCCGAGACGATGGAGAAAATCATCGCCCAGGTTGGCGGTAACGCAGCTCAACGTCTCGATTCAGACACAAGGCTCGGTCCGGATCTGAAACTCGACTCATTGGGCCGAGTAGAGCTCCTGAGCGCTTTGGAAGATCAATATCAGATTGAGCTCGATGAAGCTGTGTTCACCGAAGCAACAACAATCAGTGATGTAGAGAAGCTCGTTCGCGAGGACAAACGTGAAACATCGTCCGAGTACCCATATCCCAGATGGCAACAACGATGGCCCATCAATTGGCTCCGCATTGCACTTCTTTACACCGTCGTGTGGCCGTTCACGCGATTCATGGCTCATCCCACAATTCGTGGCGAGGAGAAACTGAAGGGATTGAGCGCGTCATTAGTTTTCGTCTGCAATCACGTCACGATGGTTGACCATGCTCTGGTCTTGCATTCGCTTCCGGGAAAGATTCGAAGACGGGTTGCAATAGCGATGGATGGCGAGCTTCTTCGACAGTGGCGTTACCCCTCTCGTGGCACCAAGTTGTTCACGCGTTTAGTTCAGCTCGCCGAGTATGTATTGACAGTTCTGTTCTTCAACGTTTTTTCGATGCCGCAGAAGAGTGGCTTCCGCCGCAGCTTCGCGTTTGCGGGTGAGATGATGGATCGTGGCTACAGCATTTTGATATTTCCTGAGGGCGTACGCAGCGAACACGGAAAGATGAATCCGTTTAGACCCGGCACCGGCTTACTAATCTCCAAACTCAACACGACTGTTGTTCCGTTTCGCATTGACGGCCTGTGGGAGCTGAAAGAGGCAAACCGGCGTGTGGCAAAGGCTGGCGAGATTCTAGTCACCATCGGGAAGGCAGTTCGTTATCCCAGTCACAGCGCACCAGAAGTAATCGTTGCAGACCTCGAGAGGCGGATACGTGAACTGTAATAGCCTCAAGAGAAAACGACGCCATCAACCATCTCGGGCGGCATGGGCGAGCGGAAGCGCAGCAGCGTTTTCGTTTGATCCTTAGATTCAATCTCCAATGCCGCATTGACTCCCTCGATCGTTGTTTCCACCCAAACGTGTTCCGGCTGATCGATCGTATGCGTGACGTCTTCACCGAAGCTCACGGATATCGCGTCCGGTGACGAAATGCTGACGCCCTCCAGCGGCAACTCACTGGCTTCAGATTGCGCTCCCAAGTTTGACTTGAACACTTCGAGCGTTGCTAACCAACCCTCATGTTGACGGCTGAACGCATCGAAGAAGTTGCTCCATTGTTCGCGTGGAATTTCCTGTGTAGCCATTTTCAGACTCCAGTGGGGAACGTCTCGGGTGGTTCACCGCTTTCCCACAGCGCGAACCGCTCGAGTGGCTCCAGTGCCTGCGTTTCATCGAAGTGAATTACCGCGTCGAACTGATCGGCCAAGCGCGCTTCGAAGTAATGGCTTTGTCGTTCAGTCTGCGGCAAGTAGATCACACCGATCGCGCGTTCAAGCTTCGGGTCTCGAACGGTGTCTGCTGCCGCTCTATCATCCCGCAACGGCAACAAGAAATTCGTTGTGTCTACATCATGGAACAATGCCTCATAGCTATTCTCCAATGCCGGGCGAACTCGCTTGCGCTCTGCCGGTCCGTCCCACTCTGAAGCAGCAGTCACAGTCCCCTTGTAAGTTGTGAACCCAACGAGCACAGACTCATGCCCGTACCGCTCTCGAACTAACTGGCCAACGTTGATCTCACCATAGTCAGCCATGTATGTGGCACGCGCGTCACCGAGGTGTGAGTTGTGCTCCCACACGGCTACCTTTGCGTTTTGTCGTTGAGAACTCAGGTGCTTGACCAGAGCGTCCAACGTCTCAGCCATGTGACGATCACGAAGATTCCACGACTCAGCTCGCCCGCGAAACATCGTTCGATAGTATCTTTCGGCGTTCAGCACAAGCCGCGCGTTCTGCTCGGCAAAGAAAAACTCGTCTTCGGCAACTCGTCCATCGCGGCTGGCGTATTCTGCCGCGCGGCGGCGTAGTTCTATGAGTTGCTCGATCACTTCACGTTCGCATGATTCAGTGATTCCGAAGGTCGCCGCGTAGCCATATGCCTGCGTATCTTCAGCAAAATGTTCAAAACAGGAGTAACGATATCGCGCTCGCTTTGCGGCTTCGGGATCAATCTTGTTGAGGTAGTTAAGGACCGCCGCTATCGAGGTGTAAAGACTGTAGAGATCCAGGCCATAGAACCCTACTTTTGAAGCTGCTGCCGGTAATGAAGCGTTATACTCGCGAAGCCACTCGACAAAGTCGAGCACGACGGTGTTTCGCCACATCCAGGTCGGAAAGCGCTTGAAGCCACTCAGTGCTTCGTCCGCGTTTCGATCGTCGCTGAGGCCGCGCACGTATCTATTGACGCGGAACGCATCAGGCCAGTCAGCTTCGACAGCGATCGCAACAAAGCCTTTCTCCTTAATCAATCGCTTCGTGATCTCGGCTCGGTCGCGGTAGAACTCGTGCGTACCATGCGTCGCCTCACCGAGAAGACAGAAGCGCGATTCACCTATCATGGTGAGGAGTTGATCGTAATCGTGTACGTCGCCCCGAAGCGGTAGTGATGCTTCCTTGACAGCATTGGTTACCACACTGCGCTGTGCCATCGCCATAAGTGCTCCTTTACTACTGGGAGCGCGGGCGTCTCGCCCGCAGCACGTTGAAAATAAGCCATCAAGCGGGCGAGACGCCCGCGCTTCCAGTGCCCTCCTTTATGAGATGTGCGCCAGTTCCTGATTATCGATCTCAGGAATTGCTCTCCGAGCATTTTCGAGCAGCTCGCGAACCTCCTCATCTGTAGTTTGTGAGAAGTCTTCGTACCATTGTCCCACGCCGAGGAACGGCTGTGGCGTTCGCGCGCAAATGATCTCGTCGACTCCCATTCGATATTCGTTGCACGTTTGTGGCGCTGAAACCGGGACAGCAACAATGATGCGCGCGGGATTCTGCTGGCGCAGAGCGGACACTGCCGCACGCATCGTCGAGCCTGTAGCTAACCCATCATCAACTAGAATCACAGTCTTTCCTTTGACGTCTGGTTCGGGACGATCACCGCGATACGCGCGTTCACGGCGCTCTAACTCTTTTAGTTCATTTGCGGCAATCACATCGATCACTTCCGGTGGAATTCCAAGGTAGTCGACTACATCTTCGTTTAGAACGCGGACGCCGCCACTTGCGATCGCTCCCATCGCAAGTTCCGAATAACCCGGTACTCCGAGTTTTCGAACGAGGAAAATATCAAGCGGCGCCTTCAGCGCTTTGGCTACTTCGTAAGCGACCGGTACGCCGCCACGCGGCAGAGCGAGCAACAAAACATCGTCGCGGTTTGCATAGTGGCTAAGTAGCTCGGCCAAGTGCTTCCCTGCATCTCTACGATCGCGATAGATCATGGTTGCTCCTCTTCAGTCAGTGGATTCAGGTGAGCTTGAGTACTTTCTGAACCAATTGGCTGCCAAAACTGCGACTTGACCGAGTGTTCCCGGTTCTTCAAACAAATGCGTTGCACGCGGCACAATTTCTAATCTCTTCTCACACCTCAGCCGAGCGAACGCTTCTTCGTTGAGAGCGATCACGGGATAGTCGAGCTCACCGACAATCAACAGCGTAGGCGCGGTAACATATGGCAAAGCAGCGCCCGCAAGATCAGGCCTGCCACCGCGAGACACGACTGCTCCGACCTCATTCCCGAGTCTGGCTGCCGCGACTAGTGCCGCGCCACCTCCTGTGCTTGCGCCGAAGTAACCGACTCGCAAATTTTCAAAATGCGCGTTGACCCAATTTGTCGCGTGAACCAGACGTTCCGCGAGCAGCCTGATATCGAACCGCAGCTGCGCGGTGCGAACATCGACCGCCTCCTCTTCCCTTGTAAGTAAGTCGAATAGAAGCGTACCAACGCCCGCTTCGCGAATTATCTGCGCGACGAACTGGTTTCGGGGACTATGGCGGCTACTGCCTGAACCATGGGCAAATAGAACAACACTCGAGGCACTCTCAGGAAGACTCAACTCACCTTCTAACGTTACGGTTCCTGCTGGTATTCGAACACTGCGCGTTGTTGATGCTGGGGCGGCTGCACCGGCCATTGCGCTACCTCCTCGGAGTTACACCCGCCATGAAAACTGTTTTAAAGGTTAATACAACAAGCAGCGTGCCGAGGGCGATCGTAGGACTCATTGGGTTTCAGCTATTTATCCATCGGAAAGGCGTACGAGTCTGTATGGATTGCTTTCGTAACGAGAGCACCTTGTTGCAATTCAAGACAGCAGCGGCTCCCGTTCTGTCCGAATCGTCCTAAGTACAATCCTGCCAATTACGGAAGTTTAAAAATGCACAGCGATTGCAGTTGTTGTGTGCGGAGGATTAACGCTCACTTAACGTACAAGACCCATGCACTACTTTGCATTAGCTTGCGATTACGACGGTACGCTCGCCTGGAACGGGGTTGTGAACGACGAGACTCTGGCGGCGCTCAAACGAGTTAAAGAGTCCGGGCGAAGGTTGATCCTTGTCACCGGCCGCGAACTCGATCAGCTGAAAGAAATCTTTCCCCATCTTGAACAATTCGACAGAGTTGTAGCAGAGAATGGTGCATTACTATTTCACCCCGATACGCGACAAGAACAAGTTCTCGCGGAACCCCCTCCGGAGCAGTTCGTCAGTATCCTCAAGAAACACGGCGTCGAACCTCTCTCAGTCGGGCGCGTTGTGGTGGCCACCTGGCAACCGAATGAGAAGGTCGTACTCGATGCGATTCGCGACCTCGGGCTCGAGCTGCAAGTTATCTTCAATAAAGGGGCCGTGATGGTGCTTCCGACCGGAATCAACAAAGCCTCTGGACTAAAGACTGCGTTCAGAGAGTTAGGTTTGTCGGCACACAACGTCGTCGGCATTGGAGACGCTGAGAATGATCACGCTTTTCTCAGCCTGTGCGAATGCGGTGTCGCGGTAGCCAATGCTCTCCCAGCTGTCCAGGAGCGCGCGGATTTCGTTACCAAAGGTGATCATGGCTCGGGCGTGATCGAACTCGTCGACAAACTGCTCGAGTCGGATCTGCGCGAGGTGCCAATCCATCGACACGACGTTGCGATCGGAGTAACCGAAGAAGGCGACGAGGTAAAAATCAAACCATCTGATGGAAACATTCTTATCGCGGGATCGTCGCAGGGCGGTAAGACTACGTTGACGACTGGGATCATCGAACGCATTGCAGAGCAGGGTTATCAAGTCGGTGTAATCGATCCCGAAGGAGATTATTCACAGGTCGAGAAGTTCATCACGCTCGGCAGTGAGCAGGGCTCACCCACAGTTGATGAGGTAATTGAATTAGTTTCAAAGCCTAACGAGAACGTAGTGGTGAACCTGCTTGCGACGAAGCTCGAAGACCGGCCAGAATTTTTCACGAGATTGCTGCCTCGACTGCTTGAACTTCGGGCTTCTAGCGGTCGTCCGCACTGGATTGTGATTGAAGAAGCTCATCATCTATTGCCGTCGCTATTTGATCCGGCGGAAATAGCGGTTCCGAAGGAGACCCACGGACTCCTCATGATAACCGTCGAGCCTCAGACGCTTGCGCCGTCAGTATTAAGGATGGTCGAAACCATACTTGGAGTGGGCGAATCAGCCGCCGATGTGATTCGAGAGTTCTGCGATGCCATCGGTGAGACTCAGCCACCGATTGATCGAACCAAATTTGAACGAGGTCAGGCCTTAATGTGGTCGCGTGGCGATAAGCGACCAGTACTGATTCGCAGTATTCCGCCGAAAAGCGAGCGGCGCCGTCATCGACGTAAGTACGCAGAAGGAGCCCTGCCGGAGGATCGCAGTTTCTATTTTCGCGGGCCGGAAGAAAAACTGAATCTACGGGCTCAGAACCTGTTGCTGTTCCTTCAAATCGCCGATGGCGTGGACGATCAAACGTGGCTTCATCACCTGCAACGAGCCGATTACTCTCGCTGGTTTCGTGAGGAGATCAATGATGACGAGCTTGGGGCAGAAGCGAGTCGAATCGAAAAGGAGTTTGCCGGCGACGCCCAGAAGAGTCGAGAGGCAATCAGGGCTGCTGTTGAGGAACGCTACACGGCAGCAGCTTAAATTCAGATGACTTCAAAGCTCCTGCTCTTTCATGGAGCGGTAGCCTCGCCACAAGCTCAACGCTGCAACCGAACACGCGAGCGGACATAGCAACATCGAGAACCGCATGTTGAGTGGTGAAGTAGTCGCGCCGAGCCAATCATTAATCTGGCCAATCACGAGCGACCCGATCCCGTAAGCAATTATCACCGCGAAAAAGTAGACACCGATTCCGAGACCACGCAATTGCGGTCCGGCAATGTCATGAACATCCGCAGCCGCCGGGCCAATCCAAACAAGTGAAACCGCCAGCAACACAAGATTCGCTAATAGCAGCAAGAACAGATTTCCGGAGAAGATAAATAACAACCAGAACGGCACCGCGATGAACGCCGCAAGAGCGCCAAACAACATGCGACCTCCAGGTCCGAACCGTCGAAACTTGTCTGCGAGATAGCCGCCGAGAATTGTTCCAGGCACGCCTGCAACGAGCGTCAGCAGTCCTCCGTAAGTACCGATCGTCACCAAATCGAGTTTATAGACACGCGTAACAAACGTAGGCCCCCAAAACGACAGGTTGTTCGCAGCGAGGCCGAAACAGCCGTACCCGAGATAGTGATATCGCAGAGGAATTGATTTCAAAAGGATCTTCCAATCGCTAGCCGTATATTTGACGTTAACAACTTCGGTCGTGCCGCGTGGCTCCTCTCGAAGGAAATAGACGAGTGCGGCGATTGCGAGCCCTGGAAACCCCAACGCGAAGAACGCGACGCGCCAACCATACTGTTGGCCCAGCCATCCGCCAAAAAAGAAGGCCACACCAGCGCCGATGGCGATGCCGGAGGAGTAAACAGCCTGCACCGTCGCTCTCGCACGTGGCGGGAAGTAGTCGCTCAACAGCGACAGAGCTGCTGGTCCAAGTGTCGCTTCGCCTACGCCGACCATCACGCGGCAAAGCAGCAAGGACCAGAAGCCATTCGCAAAACCCGTTAGACCTGAAAACAGACTCCAGACAGCAAGACCAGCTGCGATCATGTTTTTCCTTACAACGCGATCAGCTAAACGGCCGAATGGAATTCCCAATACTGTGAAGAAGATGACGAACGACATACTTCCGAGTAGCGCGAGCTGCACATCGGTGAAGGCCATCTCCTTTTTGATCAACGGCAGCAGAATGTAGATGATGGTGCGGTCGAGGTAGTTGAAGACGTAGACCAGCGTCAGCAACATAAGCGCATACCACGAGTAGCTGCTAACTCGGCTGTCGTTTATTGCCAACGGTGTGGAATCGTGGGCGCTTACGTTCTGTGTCGCGGCATTCTGCATTATTCTGTGCTGTTCTTGCGGGTTTAACTCTTCTCAGGCACCAGCACAGTCGCTTCACCGCGAATCACGATTTCGCTGCGCTGGTTCGTGCAGATTGTCTCGAGCTTGAGAATTGGTTTGTCTTGACGAATTTCCTTTACTGTCACTCGCGCCGTAATGTCGTCACCCGGAAACACCGGAGCAACAAACTGCAGTGTTTGGCCGAGATAGACGCTTCCCTCGCCAGGTAGTTTGTTGGCGAGAACAGATGAGATAAGTGAGGCAGTCAACATCCCGTGCGCGATTCGTCTTCCGAAACGAGTCATCTTCGCAAACGCATCATCCATATGAATAGGATTGTGATCACCGGTGACGTTGCCGAAGATCCGGATGTCTTCATCCGTGATTCTTTTGGTGGATTCGCTGGAATCGCCTACGCGGAATTTCATAATCATTGTGCGGTGAGAAACTTCATAACAGCAGCATTAAATTCCAGGGCTTTCTCGACGTTGGGCACGTGACCGCATTGATCGATCACAACCAACTTCGATCCAGCAATCTCTTTATTGAACCGCTCGCCATCACTGAGTGGAATCAAACCATCCTCGCGGCCCCAAACGATCAAGGTTGGTTTTTTGATGCTTTTGACTGCATCGTCGAGAAAATCTTCACCACGGATGAGCGATTCGACAATGCTGTTGATTGTGTAGCCGTCACCGGCGGCAAGGCGAACCGCAAGTGCCTGATCGATGGCAGTCTCACTTTGAAAGGCTTTGTTGTAAAAGACCTTCGCCACTAGTACTTTCATTCCGTCTCGCGTCGTGGGATTCAGGCTATACAGAATGCGAAAATCAAAATCTTTCGGCGGCGGAAAACCCGCTGCGTCTTCCAACACAAGTCGTTCGACACGATCCGGAAAGGCGATCGTGAAGGCAGCTGCGATCCAGCCTCCCATTGAATTGCCTACGAGCGTAGCTCGATCGATCTTCAGCTGTTTACAAAATTGATCGAGGAAATCGACGTACGTGCGAATTCGATAATTGACAAGGGGCTTGGCAGATTGTCCGAAGCCGATCTGGTCGGGCGCAAACACATGGAACTTCTCCGCGAGTGGTCCAATGTTTAGTTGCCATACTTTCGACGAACCACCCAATCCATGTAACAGGATCACGGTTGGTCCCGAGCCGGCTTCGACATAGTGGATCTTCTGACCAAAGACGACTGTTTCCTTCTCTACGGGTGCTGTTTGTGATGCAAACGCTTGCGACGCACCGAAAAAGACGACGGCAAACAAGACCAACAGTCTGAGTTGGCTCGAATTAACCATAGAGTTCCTCAATTACGCCCCGAAACCGATTGGTAATAATGTCGCGCTTCAGCTTTCCTGTTGGAGTGATTTCATCCTTTCCAATTTCGAAATCGCGGTCGAGGATCGCAAAGCGCTTGATCGATTCAGTGGATGAAACACGCCGATTCACATCATCGATTTTCGTTCGAACTATGTCGCGCACTTTGTGAAGCTCTGGAGCTTCAGCAACGTTCACAGTAATAAGAGCAACCAGGTAACTGCGGCCTTCACCATAAACCATCGCCTGACTGATCAAGTGATGCTCCTTCAGCATGTTTTCGAGCAGTGCGGGCGCTACTTTCTTTCCGGTCGACGTGACGATTAGCTCTTTCTTGCGACCTATGATCTTGAGAAAACCATCCTCATCGAATTCACCTAGATCGCCAGTAAGCAGCCAGCCGTCAGCAAAAACTTTGGCCGTCTCATCAGGCGCCTTGTAGTAACCGCTGAACATCATCTCACTGCGAACCAGAATCTCTTTGTCTGAAGCGATTCGCACTTCGCAACCCGGCATGGGTGGTCCTACTGTGCCGAACTTATGATTGTCTGGACGATTAAAAGCTACACAGACGTTTTCTGTCAGACCATACGCCTGCAGGATCGGCAGACCTGCTGCATCAAAAAACTCAGCTACTTCCAACGGCAACGGTGCACCGCCTGAAGTAGCGAGACGTATCCGGCCGCCGAAATATTCTTTCACGCGATGGAGCAAAGGTTTGGCTTCGGTGTCGTACTGCTTCAGCAATTCTTCAGGGACGGGCATTCGAGCCTGCCGCAGCTTTGAAATGCGACAACCGAGATCCAGTGCTGAAGTAAAACGCTTGCGATCTTCTGCAGGTAGACATTCGACGTCAGTAACAACCCGTGCATGAATCTTTTCAAAAAACCGCGGGAGACTGGCGAATACTGTCGGCTTTACGTCCAGCATGTACTCGCCGAGACGGGCCAGGTCGTCGACAAAGTATGCCGACGCACCTGCGTAGAGACGGTTGTAGAGACCGGAAATTCTTTCGGCTACGTGGCAGAACGGCAAATATGAAAATGAGACGTCTGTGTCGTAGATCGGAATGGTCTGGCGCAACGATTCGACGCTGTTGATGATGTACCTGTGACTGAGACAGGCACCTTTCGGGGGTCCAGTCGTGCCCGAGGTGTAGACCATAATCGCGATATCTTCCGGGGCGGCACCTTTCGCACGTTCCAGAAGCATCGATTCGAGTCGTGATCGCTCTCTTTCGCCGCGACCGATGAAGTCTCGATAACTTATTACGTCGCTTCGTGCGTCAGTAACTGTAGCAAGTGAAACGATGCGCCTGACTCTCGGAAGCTGATCGCGAATACTCAGAACCTTCTCCAGTTGATCAGAAGAATCGACAAGCACAAACTCCGCGTCAGAATGGTTGATAATGTAGGCAATCTGTTCCGCAGAACTTGTCGGGTAAAGACCGACGCCAATTCCACCTGCGATGATTGTTCCTATGTCGCTGATGGGCCACTCAGGAACGTTGCCCATCAGAATGCACACCGATCCACCGCGTTCTATGTCGTAAGACAACAGGGCGGTGGCGAAATCAAAGGTTTCTTGTTCGAAGCGCTCCCAGGAAATGCCCTGCCACTGATCGTGAGAACGGAAGTAGAAGACATCCTTCGGTCCGGCATTCTCCGCCTTGTATCTTCGAACTCGATCCGCAAATAAGGAGTAGACCGTTGGATAATTCATGAATGTTCAGCTTTATGATTCTTTGCCGCTTACTTCACCAACGAAATGCAACGCAAGCCATGTTGAGGCCGCCGCCCGAAGCACACATGATCACATTGTCGCCGCGTTCTAATTTTCCCGAACTCACCGCATCGTGAAGCACCATTGGTATGCACGCTGAGCCGGTATAGCCCCACTTATGCATGATTGTGTGAGTCCGCTCCATCGGCAGCTCGAGCCCCGCCATGACCTCTTTTATCGTGCTGAGGTTCACTTGTGTGAAGAGAAACAGCTTTACATCACTCAGTTGTAGATTTGCTTTCGCGAGCACCTGCTGAACAATCGCGGGCCAGCCTTGTGTATTAACCTCCGCCGGATACTTCTTTGCGAAGCGCACCTTGTTCCAGGTTCCTTCATCGATGACCTCTTTCGTCACTGGCAGACGAGTTCCGCCGGCGTAGATTCCCATGTGATCATGAAAGCTACCATCCGCTCGCAGTTTCCCGGCAAGAAATCCCGGCTGATCATTCTTCGCCTGAAGCACTAAAGCTCCCGCACCATCCGCAAAGATCGTGGCGGTCTTCTTATCGTGGAGATCTAGATACTTACTCATTGCATAAGCACCAACGACCAGCACGTTTCGGTAAGAGGTATCCGAGATGATGAACTTCGAGGCGGTATCCAGCGCGGTCACAAAACCAGCGCAAGCACTATTGACGTCGAACGTTCCAGCATTCACCGCACCGAGGCGATGCTGAACCACTACTGACGTGGCCGGCGAAAGTTGTTCGGGAGTATCGGTTGCGAGAATGATCAGGTCCAACTCGGCGGCATCTAGCCGAGCTGCTTCGAGGGCTTGGCGGCTTGCATGTGTTGCGAGGTCGGCCGTGCTCTCATCATCAGCACAAACGTGTCGTTCCTGAATACCAAGAACTTGGGTGACGAACTCGTTGATGTCTTCGCCGAGTATCCGGCTCAGATCCTGGTTGGTCAGGATCTTTTCAGGAACATAGATTCCTGTGCTGATGATATTAGCGAAAGGCATGTGTTCGTTGTGCGTCAGTAGTCAGTGATCAGTAGTCGGCCGTTGAAATTCGTGTCGTTTCGTGTCTTCGTTTCGTGTGAATTGTGGATCGTCCGTTCTGGGCATAGCTCGGAACTGTCGACGAAGAACCGACGATCCACGAAATGACACGAAAACGAAGACATGAAACAACGGCGAAAACGACTGATCACTGACTACTGACAAAAACTAATCTCCTACAAGAAACTCAGTCACAACCTGATTAAATTCCCGCGGACGCTCGATGAAGAACGTGTGACTGCCGCCCTCAACAATGTGAAGCTTAGCGCCCGGAATTCTGGCTGCGAGATTTCTGGAATTCTGTACAGGCACAATTACATCGGCATCACCACTCAATACCAATGTCGGAATTCCGATTCCCTCAAGCCTTGACTCAGAATTGAAAGCTACAGCCGCCTGGAGCTGACTCAGATAAATGTGTTCGGGCACTTCATTTGTCATACGCAAGTGAACGATATGATCAACCTCAGACACTTGCGTCCGCACGAACTCAGGACTGAATGCTAACAGCAGGTTCGCTCGCATTCGCTCTTCGCTGTTGAGCGCCTTCGTCGAAGCCAACGCCATTAGAGTGTCGTTCGACGGAGCAACGTGATTCGGCCCACCAAAGCTCGTGCAGCAGAGCACCAGTTTCCAAGTCATGAATGGATACCTGAGCGCGAACTCCTGGGCAACAAAGCCGCCAAACGAAGCACCAACAATATGCGCGCTCCGAATTCCGATGGTCTGCAACAGATGCGCTACGTCATCGGCGAGCAAACTGATCGTTTGCGGTCCTTCCGGCTTTTCTGAGGCAGCTACACCTCTCGGATCGAAGATGATGACGCGAAAGTTGCGAGACAGAGTTGCAGTTTGTTTGAACCAGATCCAACGGCCCGCTGCAAATCCCGGAATCAAAACAACTGGCTCGCCATCACCCTCGATCTCGTAATAAAGGCTCAGACCGTTAACGGATGTTTTTGGCACCGGAAGATTTTCGACTTTAGATTGCCGATTTTCGATTTGAATTCCGATTGTCGCTTGCCTGTATACGAACGTCAGTAAAGCTGACCGCTAATCGGCAATCGAAAATCTCTAGAAGTTCAACTTAAAGGCAAACTGAATCACTCTCGGTCCGGCACTCGTCGCTGTAATTCGCCCAAACGTTGAGGGCACGGCGATGTTGGTGTTCGGATTTGTAAAGTTCGCCCAGTTGAAGAGATTGAAAAACTCTGTGCGAAACTCGCCCCTGACCGACTCTGTAATAGGAATGAACTTGACGACCGAGAAGTCCATATTCTTCTGTCCCGGACCGTAGAGGAAATTCCGCGGCGTATTTCCAAATGGGTTGTTTCGATCGAATGTTGGATTGTTCGGTGTTCCTAAATTGCCTCCCGCAAGTATCGGTCTCGAAAGCACAAATGCAGCTGTGTTGAAATATCCATTCAACCGTGACTGAGTACTGCCGCTCGTCAAGATGCTGCCACTGAAACCTGACGCAAAGTTGGCGCGCTGTATGATGTTGTTGCCCACGATGTCGACCACAGAGAACGGCGTTCCTGTTTGCAAAGTCAGGATGCCGTTCACTTGCCAGTTATTGAGCAACAGCTTGGCAGAGCTCGACTCCGAGGCTAGTTGCGGCACGTCGTAAACAAAGCTCGTAACGAAACGATGCCGCCGATCGAAATCCGATGGGCCATAGTTAGTCCGCCAGTTGAATTGATCACCCGGAACAGCGAACAGCTCGTTAATAGTTCCGCCCGAATAGTAGTCCTGGGACTTTCCGAGAGTGTACGCACTCAGAAATTGAAGACCGCGGCTGACGCGCTTCGTGACGCTGATTTGAAGAGAGTTGTAATTTGAGTTCGAGCTCGATTGGACCTGTTGAATGCCACCCGCAACATTCTTCTGCGTTGATAGCACGGTGCCGAACGGCGCAGTGAATACATTCGTAGCTGGATTGTAGACGGGCTGATTCAACGTGATCACTTGCAGAAGTTTGGTCCCCTTCGAACCGACGTAGCCAACCTCGATCAGATAGTTGTTCGCAAACTCCCATTGGACATTCGCGTTGTACTGCTGAATGTAAGGAGTTCGCAGTTTGGGATCTATGAAGATGCCACTGATCGGAACGCCGACGATTGGCGACAGCGGCGACAACGGCGACGGGATCGTCGGATTCACCGGAAACGCGCCGGGTTGCGGCACTGGAATGAATGGATCCGCCATCGTTCGAAGCAGGCCGGGCAGGCCCACAGCCAACGCGAGATACGGATAGTTCAGCAACTGCGTGTTCGCGTACCGAGTGGAGAACCGATCGTAATAGATGCCATACCCGCCACGAGCAACAAGTGAACCTGAATTGTTCAGGCGATAAGCAAAGCCAATACGCGGAGCTAAGTTGTTCTTATCGCTTGGAATCAATGTGTCCTCGACAGTCGGGACACCGGGAAGGGTACCGTTGGCCGCTTGCACGAAACCATTCGGTGGACCAGCAGGCGCTGCGGTTGTTCCCGCTCGAAACTGATCGGGCAGAAAGTTAACGAGGCGGCCTCGCGTATCAACCGGATAGCCATAAAAGTCGTAGCGTACGCCTAGGTTCAACGTCAGACGTGAATTAACTTTCCAATCGTCCTGAGCAAATCCGCTCCAATCGTTAACTCGCAGGGCGCGATCAAACACACCCGAGCCGATAATCGAAACGCCGTTTCCAATCAGGAAATTGTTGAAGGTCGAGAAAATCACCTGGCCGCGAGAGAACGCATTGAAATAGAAGTTGACTTGCGAACGACGATATTCACCACCGAAGCGCAACCGGTGATCGCCCGACACAATCGACAATGTATCGCCGTAGGTGAACGCATTAATCCGCGACGACTGATCAGCAAATGGGGACGAGCCGACTGTGAACAATCCAGTAACGGTAATTGTCGGCATTCCAGGAAACAGGTTGCGTAGCGGGCTGTTGATACCAAACTGAGCTGCGGTAAAAGGTTCTTCCGGCACTGAGGTCACACGCAACCGGCTAAAGCCGAAGCGTGCCTGATTCACGATCTTTGGCGAAATGACATACGTGTCGGTGATCGAGTTGAGATCCTGAATGATGTCCAGCGAACCGCCCGTTCCAGGCAACTGCGTGACGCCGTTACCGAGACCTGCGAAGTTGTAGTTAGCCTGGAAAGTTGGATTGCTGGCAAAGAAATTTTTTGAGCTGATTGTGTGCTTGTCGCTCAACCGCCAATCGAAGTTTGCATTGAACTGGTTTTCCCGAAATCGCGACAGCCCGGAGATCGGAGTTAAGCCCGTAGCTGTTGCAGCAGATGGAATCGCAAACTGGCCGTTCGGCAACTTCGCATTGAGAATAGAAACGATAACGGGATTGATCGAAGCAACCGGAAGACCAAAAGCTGCAGATAAGCCAGCTGCTGTGCGATTGTCGTCACGCAGCTGCGGAGGAATCGTCGGAAACATCAAACTGTTATTAAGCGACGCCCCGTTGCGTTCACGTGTGCCCTGGTACGAACCAAAGAAGAACAGTCGATCTTTGATGATTGGACCACCCAGGGTTCCACCAAACTGATTTCGAGTCAGTGTCGGTCTCGGACGGCCTGCCGCATTGAGAAAGAAATCGTTGGCGTTCAGCGCCTTGTTACGTAGGAAGTAATAAGCATTGCCATGAAAGGCATTCTCACCAGACTTCGTGATCGCCTCGACGTTACCGCCCGCGTTCCGACCCTGTGATGCATCGTAAAGACTTGTCTGCACAATGAACTCTTGCAGAGAGTCTGTAGCCGGAACGGCGATATTCGGCGTTGAATTGGTCCCGATCGAGTTCGCGTCGATGCCGTTAATGCGCACGTTGTTGCTGGTTGTGCGCTGACCATTTACGGAGATGATCGCGTCGCCGCGTCCTAACTCGGTATTGTTCGCTACGGACGATGAGGTGCCAGGCGAAAGAGTGAGTAGCTGCTGGAAGTTTCTGGTCGGCAGCGGCAACTGTCGAATGGTTCGCTCTTCAACGGTGCGGCCGACTTGCGAAGTCTCCTGCTGCACGAGCGGAGTCTCAGCTTTGATTGTTACCATCCCCGACACTGTCGCAGCGTCGAGACGAATCGGAAGCGTGGTGGTCTGGGTGACGTTGATTTTCACGTCATCTACAACGACAGTCCGGAAGCCGCTCGCGTTGATCTCCAGTTTGTAGTCGCCCGCAGGCAAGAGGGTAAAAGCGAAGTCGCCAGACTCGTTGGTTACCATCTCGCGTTCTTGTGCGGTGAGGAGACTGGCCAGCTTTACGGTCGCCCCGGCAACGACGGCACCGTTCGGGTCAACAACGTTGCCGCTCAGCTGTCCGGTGCCGCCCTGTGAAAAAGCATCGGGCGCCGCAACAAACAGAACGACAAATAGAAAACTGAGAGCTAATCGGGTCGACCTAAACATAACATTCCTCCTACAAGTCTGAACTGCGGTGTTAAACAATCGTCAAAAACACGAACGTTCGTTTTTATTTATCGATTTAAAGCAACCTTCCGACTTGCGGAAGGTTTTGTTTGACCTGGGAACTTAAGACGCGCTCTTACGCGTGCGTTTTACCTTGGGAGACTTCCGGGAACCACTCTCGTGGTTCTGCAATAACCCGCGACAGTAAATATCCGTCAACTGTTTGATTACCTGCTCGTCCGTCAAACCAAAGTGACGGTTGCCGCCAAACAACTTCTCCACCAGAAAGTAGTTGAAGAACTGCATATAAACCGCAGTGAAGCCAACAGCCGGGTCCACATCACTATGAACAGCGCCTCGACTCTTCAATTCCGCGAATTGTGAGGCGAACCGGCGCCGCAGGTTATTTACCAATCCTTCAAACATCTTCCGGAAGTGGCGGTTCTCAAATTCGAGTACATCGATGTACATCAGGAGCCAGAAGTCATGGTGATCGTTCACCATTTTCTTAATCTGTTCGCCAAAGCGAACGAGCGATTCCGGCTGAAGCGGTTCATCGATTTCGTCAAAGATCGAACGCAGACGACTGTCGATGGTCGTCTGGTACTTCCCTATGATTGAACCGAGGATCTCCTCTTTGGTTCGGTAGTAGTTGTAAACATTGCCGAGTGACGTCCCGGCCCTGGCGGCAATGTTGCGCATGGAAGTGGCGTGAAAGCCCTGCTTTATGAAGAGTTTTTTGGCCGCTTCCTCGATCCGACCTTTGTTCTTTTCTATCGCGCTGGGACTTAGTTTGGGCATTCCGCCTTCAAAAACGAACGTTCGTATTTTATTTACATTTGAAATGATGTCAAGCAAAAGTCGTGATATTATGCCTGGCGTCCTTAACCCTGGTCGTAGTTCTTTCGTTATTAGGCGCCTCGCTGCCTCGTCATTCGGGACCAAGCTGTAGTTCGACAACTCACAACCGGCTTGTCAACTCAACTTCCCGACCTAACTCTCATCTTTCCAAAGGAGAACTATGTCAACTCAACTCGATTTCAAAGTCGGCGACAAGGCTCCTCACGGTCTCTTCATCAGATCGGAACCCGTTGCTCAAAACAATACTAAGATCGCGCTGCTACCAATGGGTCAACTCGTCACCAAAAAAGCGGCAGCGAGCGTAAAGCCCTGGTGGGAAGTATCAACGACACTGCAAGGCACAGCGATTAGTGGATTTGTTAACAGTGACTACCTGGTTCCTGCAGCGAGTTTTGTACAACCGACCGAGCACAGTAGCCTCTCGCCTGTTCACCTGCGTACTAACAACAGCGTCACCCGAAACGGCGCAACACGAGCCTTCCCTCTTAACGAAGCAAACCAACCGACTCGCAATGGTGTTGGAGCAGCAAGTGACAAGGTCAAGGAGCTGGGAAAGATCATTAAGTGGCTTGATGTCGAGCACAAAGCACGCTACCAACCCTCTACTTCGACGACGTACTGCAATGTCTACTCGTACGACTATTCTTATCTCGCTGGGGTTTATCTCCCTCGAGTCTGGTGGATGCCAAATGCATTAGCGAAAATACTTGGCGGCAACCCACAGTCGCCGATTTACGGGCAAACCGTTGAGGAGGTGACGGCAAATCGAATCTTCAATTGGCTAAAAGAACTCGGACCGGATTTTGGCTGGCGACGAACATTCGATCTGACTGAGATTCAAAACGCGGCGAATGATGGCCAGGTTGGAATCATCTGTGCGCAGCGCGTTGACCTCCACCGGCCCGGTCATATTTGTCCGGTCGTCCCCGAAACCTCAACTCAGAAAGCCGTGAGGAACGGATCTGCTGTGTCCAAGCCGTTGCAGACAAATGCCGGTGGTCACAACTGGCAATACATTGCCAGAGTGTGGTGGACCAGTGCTCAATTTCGTGAATTCGGGTTCTGGATTCACGCCTAATGGAATCGCATATTCACCAGTGAGGTTCCTCATTCATCTATTTACTTTTCGAGCGAACGTGTGGCTGGTCATAACGATGATGGTCGTGGCGGCTGCTCCGGTGAATCATGGGCGAAGTCATGCTGTCAATCCCTTCGTGCTTTCCCATCCGGATGATGAGTCTGACCTGAGCGAACTGCAGATCTTCTTCAAAGTTGTAAAAGGGAAACTACAGGTCAACCGGAAGACCAGCAAGCTAAACAGTTCCGAGCGCTTCAGATCGCGCTTGAGTCCGAAGCTGTCTCTTGATCAAGTTACAAAATCCCTGTTCGACGACGTGGACAAAGCGTTGAGAAAGCAACAGAGAGTCTATTACTACGCGTTGCCAGACGCATTGCGAGCTAGGTTGGACCAGGACGACGCATTTCGCGGATCGCTCGAGAGTGATCCGGAAACACGTGATCTGATCAACTTTTCAGATGAAGAGTGGTCCAAATTTCAAACTGCCTTCAACAGCTGGCAACAGAACAAAGCTTCCACTTTGAGCCCACAGCTCTTGGCCGGCGCTCTGCTCGCAAACCTGGACCTCCGACCTCTGCTGAAGAACACGCCTTTGATCTTCGATAGAGCTATCGATGTTCCCCCAGACGTCGATGAGACAGGTCAAATGACGACTCATGTCGCCGATCCGATCGGCAACTTAACAGAGGACGAATATTCGGTTGTTGTTCCAGTAGAAGACGGCGAGTTCCCCCACAAAGACAAAATTGCGCCAACTCTTCCGGCAATCCTCAACGCCCTTGCTCCACTGAAAGGCCGGCTGTGGCGTAGCGACACGATCGGCGCATACCTGACTGAGTTCTTCGCCAATTCTGACTATCAGCGAGATAGAGATGCCGCAATGGACGTGCTGCCCGCATTTTCCGTGAGTGAGCCGGACAACGTGGATGAGAACGGCGATCGAAAGAAGGTCATCCGTATTGGCAAGATCCGGCGAATAGCACGAATCGATCTACTTCGATTCGAGGATAACGATCCGGCAACGGACCTGGTGTTGCGCCAACTACTGAATGATGCGTCGTTCAGAACTTTCATCAGAAAAGAATATGGCAAAAGCTCGCAAGAACGGCCGGTGCACAAGACTGTTGGTGAAAACCTGCTCAGCTTTCATTACGTCTACCTCGACACACTCACAGGAAAGAAAGGTGAACCTCATTTCAGCAACCCTCGCTTTCTCGCGCAGGCAGCAGCACTCGACAAGCTCGGTTATTCGCTGGCCCAGATGCCGTACGATCCTGAAACTGACACGCTGCCGGGTGGAGGCCCTGAAGCTTCGACGGGCGAGGGTCAGTGTCTTTATCTGAGATACCTCGTAGGAAAGAAAAGCGATGAGCAACGTGAGGAGTCTGCGCCCGGCACCGGTACGCCATCGACATCTCCAGTATCTTCTCCACTAGCCGCTAGTACGCCGAGCCCAACGCCACAGAAAGCGGATATCAAGGAGCGCAAAAACTATCTCGGTGCAGAACTTGTCTACAAACCAGACCAGGGGATCAGGTTCTACGGCATCTATCAACGGCTGAATCTGATGAACACGGCGAACGGTGACGCAGACTTCTTAATCAAAATAGGTAATCGAAACGATCACTTCATAGTCGCCGGAGACTTCGATGGAGACAACCTGCTCTTTCACAAAATCCATCGTCGCCTGGCTCTGACGGTTAACGGCGCCTCAGACTTCGAAGTTCGGCGCCTGTTCTTCAATACAAAGACAGATGAACGCCGGCAGTTCAGCTCGCTACGTGCAGAGTTGGAACTGTGGACGCGGCCCAAACAGCTCACTGTTTTCGTCGAAGGCGGTGGTGGAACCGTCGAGCTATTCCAAAATGATCTGAGTATCAGCAAGCAACGGCTAAACAGCCTCAGTTTCGGAGCGAATGCGGCGTTTAAAACCGACGAGGTCGTACCATTACGTTCGCTTCAGTTGGAACCTACGATCCGATTAGGCCTTGGCCTCGCCGCGAATGAACCAAGCTTCAGGATCTTTTCGCTTCGCGGTGTCTATCAAAATTATCGAGACGTTCCCGCGCGAGTTGGAATCGTTATAGCAGGCCGATTCGATCTGGCAAGCAAAGACACGCCCATCTTCGAACAACCATCATTTGGAGGTGTCGAGTCGGTTAGAGGCTTTCGTGAAGACGATGCGATCGGCAGACGTTTGTGGAGTTTACAGAACGAAATTAGAGGACCGCTACCTGGTCTCGCGCCCGACGCTCAAGGATGGCGCAAGTTTGTGCGAAATCAAGTCAAGCTGGCAGGGTTTCTGGATATTGGAGCAGTCTACGAAACAACCGGGTCAGAACCCGGCTTCCGCGCAGGACCCGGTGTTGGAATACGATTGAATTTTCAGGGAGTCAACATGAAGTTCGACCTAGCATACGGCCTCGGCGACGCTGCCACAGGAAGAGGTCGTGGCCGCTTCCACTTCAGCATTGACACTCCACTGAGATTCTGATGGCGGTGACTCACTCTCACACACAGGAAGGAGAAGCAAATCATGGCAGGATTTCAATTAACCAAAGAAGGTCAAACTTTTGATTTCGATATTTCCGGGGCCGCCAACAAGGCTGGAGCGGTCGTGGGCAATTGGACCACGAGTGGTGATGACAAAAACAGCATCGTCATCAAGCCTGCAACTGGAACTCCGATCACTTTTGATGTTGTCTGGAAGTTCAATGAGTTCAATCAACTGACGATTAGCTTAGGAAACAAGGAAGTCTACAACCTGCATCAAGCGGGAATTCGACCCGGCTATGAGCTCACAGACAACATACTCAAGATTAAACCCGACAAGAGCAAATCCTTTGGGTTTGACCTCAATGGTGACTGGGCGATGAATGAGGAACACGATCTCACCGTGTCACTCGCCGGAACCAAATCCACGATTGATGGGTTCGTTGAGGACGATAGAAGCAGGTTCGTATATCACTTCTTCACAAAAAAAGGAGATCAGATGCTCTCGCGTCTCATCTTCGCCGGCAAGTGGGATCACAAAGTAGACGACGGCGATCCTTTGATGCACTTCCGTGGAAGTCGCGCTACGAAAGTGAACGGCCAGCCATCAACTAAGGAATTCATCCTTGAGCTGCCCGGCAAGGTGATGTTCGACAAGACCATTAACCAGCTGGTCTACGATTACGATAAGAAGGGGTTCTCACATCGTCTCCAATTTGCCGGTCAGCTAAACATTAGTCCGAAGTTTGTGATCACATACAAGCTTGACTCGTTTAAGTCAGGCAGCAAACAGCTGGTGGCAAGCACGACGCTCGAAATCCACGCGGTCTTCGATACGCCGAAGTTTGGAGCGGACCTGCAGCTCACGCTGATGAAGAACAATGGGCAGCCGGGTACCACACTGATCATAGGAGGGAATTTCACGAAGGATCTTGGTGGGGCAAAACTAAAAGTTGCATTCAGCTATAAGTTCTCTAAGGTTCAGGGTCAGAGCTCAACCGCGCAGACGCTCGCTCTGTCCGGATCTCTACAACCGAAAGACAATGGTCAGCTGATCTGGGCATTCTCGACCGATTCAGTAACGCGGGTTATGACTGTGAGTTTCGAAGCGAAGGATTTCCGGCTGGGTGCTGTAATGGCGAATGCGAAGCTGAATTTCCAAACTGAAAGTGGCCACGTGGTGGGAGTTCACATGTTGTTCGGATTCAATTTCTAAAGATTAGAGGCCGAACAGTTCTTTCGTCTTGATGACTTCGCATCTCGCACCAAGGTTTTCCACTTTCTTGACTAGATCACCTGTTCCGCCTGGTCCATCCCCGCCTTCTCCGTCCCAGAGCGCAATCAGCGTGATGTTCGGATTGCCGGATTTCGGATCGCAACCTTCGTCGAGTGCATTGAAGAGCAGCCAAAGATTGTTACGTTGCCAGATACTGTAATCCGGCTTGGCGCGAAGCCAGGCGGGAAGATATTCGATTTCGTCTTTGACGTCAGTAGCGTCACTCAAGACTCGCACCTGATTGCGCGCAACGTGATCAGCGTGAACCTTCCAGAACCGGTCGACCCATTGCGGCCCGGCCTGTGACACAGAGGTCTTCACGTACCGCTGCGGCGGAATGGCAAGGTAGAGTCTCGTCGGAATGGCGAGTTCGGCGCAGACTTCCTGAAAGAGAGTGTCGCCTCCGCTTGCCGCACCAGCATAGCCGCAAGCCACACCTGATGCGTGGTTCATTTCTTTTACGATGGCTTCTTTGATCTTTTCACGTGCCGTTAATTCTTTATCGGCGGGAAATCGAGCCTTCTTACGACCGGGCGCGTCGATCATGTGCCCGGCGAACAGCAATACCTTTTTTCTTTGTTGCGGCGCGGCTATCTGATCCGGCTGCGGCTCACCTACAGCCTTAATCACTTCCGCGAGATTACCAGTCAAAACTCCAAGGTCCTGATAGATTGCCAGCTGTTTTCTGACGGAATCACGCGCGAAGTCGGGTGCATCGGCGAGAGCGTTGCGGTAAGCCGCAGCCACAGCGACTGGACGTTTGGAAGTAAGGAAGCGCAAGTCTGCGCCACTGATTTCGGCCCAAACGTCCTGCTTCCCTTCACGCTTCAGCCGCTCCATTTGAGCGTCCAACGAAATCTTCACCGCAGCAGCCAACCTCGACGCATGATCCTTTTGTGATGTTAGCGCCCGGTTGGATTCATCTTCATCTTCAAATTCCGCACTCCAAACATCCGGCATCAGGGTTGCGAGTTCGATCATCATCGAGAGCATCGCTAACGCGTTAAGTCCGGAATAAAAATGGTTGAGATCCTCCCTGAACGCTCGCTCGTAGTTTTCAATTGAGTCGCGAAGGTTTGGAGACTGCAACGCCTTCATCGCGCGCGCCTCCGCCGGTACCGCAGCCCATTCTGCACGCCAGCGGGTCTTTGCGTTGCGGGCGAGCAACGCATCCACCTCTGCGCGTTGGTCGTTCTTGATTTCCTTGTTAGTCAAAGCACGCTCGAGCGCTTGCGTAGATCGCGTCAGATCTCCCAGCCGTTCGTAGATTGTGCCGAGCGAAAGATTGGCCTCGAGGTCGAGCGCATCCAGCTTGCGAATTGCTTCCCAGGTTACTTTTGCAGACGCGAAAGCCTTCAGATTAAACTGCGCCCGTCCAACAGTGCGCCAGCCCTTCACTTCCCATTCAAAACCCTTCAGCTCGTTGGAAAGCAGAGCCAGATCTCCTGGACGCTTGTCTGTGACTGCTCTGCCAACCTCTTCACCGAAATCAAGTGGCACAACCATGAACTGAGACGGATCAGGCTCGTTCAAATCAGGAAGGGACATGAAGACTGGACTGTCCTTTGTAGCAGAATCGATCGTCCTCCGAAGGGCTAGAACGAGATCCTCGAGGCTGGCAGCTGGATTGTCTTTCTTGTAAAGGAAGTAGCGATCGGTTTGGAGATCAAAAGGAAATGTGTCCGCGTCGCATCGCAACATGAGCGTGCTACGGTCGCGCAACGCGTGACGAATTCCAAGTTCGTAATAGACATTCGCGTTGTGGATTGAAAGATCAGCGACGACGAGATCGGCAGTGAGCAGCCGGCGAAACATGTCGACGCGGATATTGCCCGCTTCAACTATGTCGATGGTGGTGCGCCCCTCTGCCCCAACGCGTTCAAGAGCCGGCGAGATGAGGAGCTGCTCCACCTTGTCGAAATTGATGTCGTTCTTTATCCCGAACGGCCGAATGATGAACGCACGCATGTTGGCAACTCCCTTGGTCTGTGGCTTTGGTTTGTTTCGTGTAATTTCGTGGATCAGCTCCGGCAACAAAAAAGATCCACGAATTAACACGAACTAACCAGTGACGAACGATTCACAATTTACGATTTACGATTTACGACAACGGAAATCGCTCTCGCAAATCTCGAGCAATTCCCAGATATACATTCCTGATCGCGAGTTCGTATTCATCTCTCGATGTTAACTTGTTGAATGGTCCATCGCCACGCATCTCATCCAAATCCCACCAGCCGACTTCATTTAGATGATCAGCCGGGATCGGGAATTGTTTTTGCACCACCTTCTTGACTGTACCGTCGGCCGCAACCAGCTCACTTACCCACGCTTGAGACGTAGACGGTACGAGACCATCGTTGTCTCCCTCGACTCGTTTGATCACCTCCCACGAAGGCTGGAGGACAAGGAGGACTTGTTCACGATCTTCGACGCTCGAATATGTTTGATAAAAAACGTCATTCGAAGCTTCAGCGTTGCGAACTGAGTCGTTGAAGTTCCGGCATGCGGCGGTAGTCAAATCTTCAAGACCCCGTATATCAATCGCAGCACTGATTCCAGCAATGAGTTGAGTCCCACCATGCTTCAAGCCTTCGTCCGCAAAACTTGTCCCGAAATGTGGGGTTCCGATGGTTGTGAGACTCGCCACACGATCTGCCATACCGAGTCTGGCAATCATGAAGCGGGAATCGAGACCTCCCATGCTGTGAGCAATGATGTGCACCTTCGCAGCTCCGGTAGTGTTGATGATTCCTTCAACTTGGCGCTTTAGATCGTTCGAGCGACTCTGTAATCCGCTGGCGAATCCAACGTTCGAATGATGTACATCAAATCCGTTAGCTTCCAGGTGAGGGCGCACACCACGAAAGTAGTGAAGCTGGTTAGTGGGCACATGGATTCCGTGATTGCCGAGATGTTCCAGCACTTGATCGAAGAGATTGCCGAAGAGCCTGCGCGATTTGATCTCAATTGACTCTCGTAGGAAATCAAATCTGGCAATCCCGTGAGCCAGGACGATTGGGTAGGTGCGCTGTGCCATCGATTTAACTCCGGATCATGCAGATTGTCGTTTCGTGTTGTTTCGTTCGTGGTTTCGTGTTAATTCGTGGACAGGCGTTTGTTGCAGAAGAAGTTAGATCCACGAAACAACACGAACATGATTAATATCGCCACAATCAAATGAGCTGTCGATTGTAGGCTACGGTTCCATCCGGCATCTGGACGATTTCGTTCAGATGACTATCGTTTAGTTCGAGGGTCATGTAGCCGTTTGGTCCATAGTTATTCTCGTGCTTTTTGATGTAAGCGTTGGGACCTTCGAGGATTAACCCACCCGGTACCATGTTCTTCGACTCCACACGCCGCCACACAGAATCTTGTGGACCATGCTCTACAATCGAACCAGCGTCTGTCTTGTCGGTAAAATAAGGATAGCCACTGTGTCCAACACATCTGCCATAGATATTCCAAAGGGGGTGCTGGTCATAAATCATGCACCGGTGCTCGTGTCCGAAATACCACGCGAAGATTTTCCGCTGCGTGAGCAAGTCAGCAACAGCTGACTGCAGTTTTGAGTTAGGCATCTCTTTCCACGAGAACGGCTGATGGTGACTAAACAGAACGACTCGACGATTCTCGGCGTTAGCCAGCAACCCTTTGAGCCACGTTACCTGATCATTAGCCAGCTCCCATTCCTTGTAAGCACTGTCGAGCCCAACAAGAAGCCAATGATCACTCTGCAGCGCAAAGTAACTCGCGGGCTGATTAAACTTGCGAAGCGTCTGATTGAAGTAAGCGTAGCCACCCGTGTACATCTCATGATTCGAGTTGCACGCCCTGTTGATTGCATTGGCATTCTTCGGCCAAAGGTCGAGAAACCGATCGGCAACTTCTTTATCTGTACCTGAGTAATAAACATCTCCCAGGTGCAAAAGGAACCCATACCCAGCAGGGTCGTTCTCAATGCTGTGCGCACAACTCGGCGCACCGTAAAGACCCGTGCCCCAATCGCCCAGAATTGCAACCCGAACTGAGTTCGGGAGTGAATCCGGTATCGACGAAGCGACTTGCCATTTATGGGGTCTTATCTTCTTGACCCAGGTGAACAGACTCTTGGCCCAACCAAGAATGTCGTGCTCGTCGAACTGAGCTTCCAGCCCGCCACCCGCGGCATCATCTACCTTCCCTGCTTGCAAAGAAGTTTCCGCCAGGTAGCTTTGCATTAACGAGGTGAATTGATCATCCGGAGCAGCGAGCACACCCTGATCACGCTGCCCAGCTTCCAAAATTTTCAGCGCTCGAGAGTAACTCTCAAACAACTGCGCCGCTTCCTCATCGGTTAAAGGCGGATCGTCAGACTCGAAAGCCTCGTAGCCCGGAGGAGCCGGATTCTTCGGTGCATCTAAAATCGCTTGTGGATTCTCGAGAACTTTGCCCAGTCTTTCGTTCAAACGCTGATAACTAACGATTACCGGCGGATCATTATTTGGCATGTTTGCTTCTCCTTGTGAGTAAATGGCTCCTGCGAGGAAGCTACGGTTGAGGTTACTTCTTATATAGTTGCGTCTCGGCTTGTAACTTGAGGATCGATATTCCTTCATTCGCCTCGTAGGTGCCGTCCTTTCCATCGAGGCGCTTCATTTCTTCATTTCCCTTATGGTGCAAGGCAATAACGCGCCAATCCTCGGGCTCAAACACGGGACTACCGGAACTACCCTTTTCAGTAGGTGTTCGGTAATGGACCAACATATCGTCGAAACCGAGTAGGTAGTTGTCCTGTAACGATAATTCCAGGTCCCGTCCTTTGGGATGACCTATGACATACATGCGCGGCGGTGGTTCGGTCATGTCAACCATTCTCTTGCTCAAAGTAAGTGGCGGTGCGTTTGGTTCGCGCTTAAATTTCAAAAACGTCGCGTCGAGTTCGGTGTAAGGCGAATACCAGAACACCTCGTCTTCCACTTCAACCGTGTCATTGATAGCCTGGAAATTTATCTGAGATTGATCTGGGTATATTGCGAGCGGATTTGGAGATTCGCTGATGACGTGGTTGTTGGTAAGCAGCAATATGCCTTTCTCACCGGGGAAAAAATCAGAAGCAGTAACCAGCCATCCTGTGCCATGTCCTTTCCCGTTTCTCCGTTCGACTCGAGCTACCGAACTGCACGTATCCAATCCTTTCTTGTACCACTTGAACGTTTGCATTCTATCGGGCCCAAAGATTGCCTCCAGCCCGCTCATATTTTCGTTAAGGGCATTGGCCTGTGCCTTTAGCGCCTTGGGATCGCCTGAAGTGGTTGCACCGGACTTAGCAAGGTAACCTGTGCGAAGAATCGGCAGGAGAAAACTGCCGGGCGGCTCTGTTTCTTTAAGCTGCCAGACTTCCTCAAACTGGCGTAGCGTGCTGGCAATCTCGAACGCATCAGCATTCGCGCTCTCGACATATGTCCGCGCCGTGCGAGCTGCTTTTTCAGTTTCACCCAGCGCGACAAATGTCTCCACTTTGGTCGCCACATCCCAAAGGTATAACGGCTCGGCACTGTTGTTCTCTTTCGTTTGAATCGCCGAGAGGATTTCTTTCGCCAACTCAACGGAGTCTGGCAGACCCGCCATGGAAAATCCGTCTCGCTTTGCTCTCGCGCCAAGTGCTACGACGTTGATTCCATGCCACCAGTTTTCCTTCGGATTAAGGCGGTAGACGAATAAGTACTCGTTGAGCGCCCGCTCGAGATTCGCGCGATTACTTACTGACTTCGGATCGTTATTGTTGACGTAGAGCTGCTTGTATATGCGGCCAATCAAACCGCGAGCTTCCATTTCTTCCGTCTTGTTCTCTTGCGCATTCTGCACGTTGGCCTGCAGCACCATCTCAGCAGGTGTCAGGATTCCCTGATCGATGAGAGCCTGAGCGTACTGTCTTCGAATCTGGAGAGTGTTTAGGCCAGAGCGAAGCATCACGTCGGCCAGCTGGGCCATGACGACAAACTGACGTTTGCGTCGAAGTAAGTACAGTAGCCTCTTAGCAAATCCTTCCTCTATCGGCTGAGACTCGGATTTGATCCTGGCCATCACCTGATTACAAATCTCGTTACTTTTTTCCCAATTGAATGAATTAAGAGCTTGAACCAGACTTGTTTCGTAATTCGGATCATCCCACGCCATAATATCCTCCGTTTTCTATTGAAAGAGTTCAGCAAGTGTTGGTTGCGGCTGTTGCAGCGCTTCATCAACTCCGATGCGCGATGCGCGTTCGACTACAAGCTCGAAATCTGAATCGGCTTCGAATCCCTGCTTAGCTTCATCGAACTCCGCCTTGAGCGTGTTGGCGACACGAGCGCGATCTGCTCTCGTCAAATCAGGTGACGTGCGTACGAGGAAGAGAGTTCGCTTTATTGCTGCATCGGCCTGATCGTCTCCTTCGGAAATCTCCTTTAGCGCCTCATCACGTGCTTCGATGATGGTCGTTAACCCCATCCAATCGTCGCGCTCGGTCCGAGACTCGACGCGAAACAGCATGTGCGTTACACCAGTCAACGGCGCGCTTTCCTCGTGATTCGCTCCGTATCTGAGTCGATCACCTTCGACCCAAAATTGCTGCGGATCGTACTTGTTTTCATCGGCCAGCAATACAGCGATGTACCCCGCTCTAAGATCGTTGGCGCCCCCACCGCCGGCGCCCGTGAATGACTGGTGCAGACCGAGATCCATCTGCCCGTTGCCGCCCGATAGAAGTTCCTGGACTCCGCTGGCGATCGGTCCAGCTATCGCCAATGCCGCCGACAGCTGTGGCACTACCAACATTCCCGAGAGATCACCCATCACTTTAATCGCCGAGCTCAAATAGTTCTTTCCCTCCATCGCGAGCAGGCCGGCTGCCAACTCGACAACACCGCCGTTGTAAGGCATCAGAGTAGTCAGATTGTGATTGAGCTGTATGGCACGATCGAGGTTCGCATCCGTCACGCCATCGAGATGCATCGGTCCCGCGAGGTGGGGAATTTCAACGATCTGCGATCCGAACTGGAATCGAATCAACGAATGCACCACCGGGTACCAGGATTTGAACCAATCCCGTTCCTTCTTCAGATACATTTCGGTCAGCCAGATCCGAAAGTAATGTTTGCCGGCTTCCAGCGGAGCTCCGTCTGTCTGAAGTTCTCTTACATGATCGGTTGGAATGGGGACGTATATGTATTTCTTCGCATCTTTTTTGACGAGTCCGACAATGGTGTCCCAAAGGGCCATGGCAACCTCCTTAGGTGATCGTCCATTAGCAATGCGACCGTTAAGAGAGAGTTTCTCTAAGCAATTCCTTGAATACTGAAGCCGAGGAACATCAGTATCAAAGTAGGTTTTTCGCGAAGCAGTGGCTACAAGACTTATTTGAGGCGAAAGGCCTTATTACATGATGGAAACCACTAGCGCGAGTTTCGAGGATCAAAAGTACCGTAGCGTGTTTGAGCGTCGCGATAATAGGCCCGTTTGGCCGCAGGGTCAATCGATTATTCGTTATCCACAGATTACGCAGATTACACAGATGTCTTTGCCTCTGCGTAATCTGCGTAATCTGTGGATTGCTTTCACTGTTGATCTAATGCCTGCGAAAGATCCTCAATCAAATCCTGAACGTCCTCGCAGCCGACGCTGAGTCGGATAAACCCTTCTGGTATCTGATCACCAGCCCAACGCGCGCGTCTTTCAGCGGTGGTATGAACACTTCCGAAGCTCGTAGCTTCGATTACCAATTTACAGGAACTTAAAAACTTTTCAGCAGCCGCGCGATCACGCAGCACGAAGGCAATGAGCGAACCGTAATATCGCATCTGTTTCCGCGCGATATTGTGCGAAGGATCACTTGGCAACCCCGGATAACGAAGGCCGGTTACATCGGAACGCGTCGACAGGTACGCAGCAATCTTCAATGCGTTGCCGCACTGTCGTTCAAGCCGCATTTCTAAGGTGGTTAGGGAGCGGAGCGCCAGCCACACTTCCATTGGACCAGGAACGGCTCCCACTTGAGTGCGCCAGGCAAGCAGCTTCTGCAGCAAGTCCTGATCTCGCACGGCCACGTGGCCAAGTACAAGATCAGCATGGCCTGTCAGTGCTTTTGTATCTGAGGCAAGCGAAAAATCTGCTCCGAGTTCCAAAGGACTCTGAGCAAGCGCCGTCGCCGTAGTGTTATCAACTGCCACGAGTACGTTCTGCTTGTGAGCTGTTTCAACTAACGCTCTGATATCGCAGACCTCGAGACTTGGATTTGATGGAGATTCAAGCCAGAGCAATTTCGCGCCGGGCAAATGTTCGTACAACTCGTTACCCGCTGTAGATGCTTGCTTCACCTCGACACCCATTTCAGCGAAGAATCCGGTGGCGAGCAGACGCGCCGTGTAATAACTGTCGGAAGCGATCACCAATACGTCTTTTGATCGCAGAGCAGTGCCGAACACGGCGGCCACGGCGGCCATGCCAGACGCAAATGAAACCGCGCTTCCTCGCTCAAATTCACCGAGCGCCGTTTCAAATTGTGTCCACGTCGGATTGTGGTAGCGGCCATATGTATAAGGAGACGTAGAAGGGTCGCCGGCAGCGCGATACGTACCAGCAAAGGTCACCGGAACTGAAAACGGATCACCTTGTGCACGTGCTGTCAGGCCTGCTCGTACTACTCTTGTGCCAATCCTCATTTAGTTTGAGCCTCCTATTCTTCATGGTACGCGTGTTGCTCGTTCGCGTTGCGCAGGACGAAGCTTATCGCAAAATGTTACACAGCGAACGGCTTGACTGCCCTGCTAATATTCGGGAAACGAAAACTCTCCCATATTTTCCATTCACAATTAGGAGGTAAGAACGTGAAAAGATTTTTGGGTCTGTTTTTGTGTCTGACAATTTTCGGTGCGACGGCCGCTCCTGCTCTGGCCTGCAGGAAGCATCGGCGAAGTTCTGCAAGGTATGCGTACACGAACCCGTATGGTTACAGACGGACTACATACAATCGCAGTTATTCCCGGCCGCGTCGAGTTTATTACGGCTACCCGGCGAAGCGTTCGTTCTGGGAGCGTCATCGCGACGCGCTCACCCTGGCAATCGGAACGGGCGGCGGCGCAGGTGTTGGAGCGTTGCTTGGCGGAAAGAGGGGAGCAGGAATTGGAGCTCTCGTTGGTCTAGGAAGTTCGGCGCTTTATACATACAAGCTTCGCGACCGGCGGCGACGGTACTAACGCCTGCTCGGGTCGTCTTTATTAGAAGTCAACTAAATCTCCGCGAAATCACACAACGGTTGTTGTGAGATTTCGCGGAGATTTTTTTGCGCACCTTTGAGGATAAGCCAGACGGGAGCGCTACTTAAAATCGTCGCACTCTATTCTGTATGTCCGAATCTTGGTGTTAAGAGTCGAAAGATTTAGATGGAGAAGTTCAGCAGCCCTGGTTTGTGATCCGTGAGCATGTCTGAGAGCACCTTTTATCAAGAGCATCTCAAACCGCTGCACTTGTTCGTAAAAGTCTAATCCGTGCTCCTCACCAGAACTTGGCGCCTCCGAAAGCTCGAGCGCTATTACCAGCACTCCTTGTAATTGGTAGAGGGAGCTCTCGGCATTACGCAAAAGCTTAAGCGTCTCGCGTGTCGTTTGCGCATCGCTTCGAAAGATCTTTCGGGTGATGAGTCTGCCCCTCACAATCTATGCTGAAGTCAGGCCGCATCCTAAGGCTCGGATTAAGACACGACAACCATGAATCCGTGAATGGCAGTTTCTCTGCCGTGAACGGTAAGACTTGTGGCACCGGGGACGCTGCCAACCACTCCCTGCTTTTCTGCTACCGACGACTGATTAATTGTTGCTGCGACGGTTTTACCACAAGAGAATTCCTTCTGAGCTTCCTCCGAGATCAAACAGTTGGAAGACCACTATGAACTGATAGGTACACGACTCATGAAAAGACTAAGCGGTAAAGTTGCCCTGGTAACTGGCGCCAGTCGCGGCGTCGGAAAAGGCGTAGCTGAAGCCTTAGCTGCGGCCGGTGCCCACGTGTATGCAACGGGACGCACCATTCATCCGAAAACCTTTCAATCCGATTTACAGATTCAAACTGTCATATGTGATCACACGCGTGATGAAGCTGTTGAATCCGTCTTCCGAACAATTGCCGAGGAAGAGAACCGCTTAGATATTCTGGTGAATAGCGTTTGGGGTGGTTATGAAAACATGGTGGAGAATGGCGAGTTCACATGGTCGTTCCCATTCTGGAGGCAACCATTATGGCGCTGGGATGCGATGTTCGATTCAGGTGTGCGAGCGCTGTACGTCGCAAGTGCCTTTGCCGCGCGGCTCATGGTGAATCAACAATCTGGCTTGATCGTTAACATTTCTTTTTGGGCAGCGCAGAAGCACATCGGCAACGTTCCATATGGAGCCGCCAAAGCTGCAACAGACAAACTCTCGTCAGACATGGCCCACGAGTTACGCCCCCACAATGTAGCCGTCTTCTCTCTATACCCTGGCCTCGTAAGAACGGAAAAAGTGTTGGAAGCCGCAAACTTCCTCGATCTGAGTAATTCCGAATCGCCTCAGTTCATCGGCCGGGCGATTGAGGCTATCGCTGTGGATCCAAACATTATGCGTAAGTCAGGGACGGTTCTCGTTGCAGCTGCAGTTGCTAAGGAATACGGGTTTACAGATGTAGACGAAAAACAACCCATACCTTTGAAGCTCACGGATGTTTGAGATCGCGAATGGAGTCTGGCATGACTGAGAATCAACAGCCAATAATTTCAAAGATCGTGTTGGTCGTACTGTTTGTTTTGATCTCACCCATCGCGGCTGTCGCGCAGGTTTGGACAGTGTTGAGTGTCGATATGAGAGGCGACGTTCGGGATCCATTGTTAGCGGATGCGGCACAGCTTTCATATCGTTACGACAAAAACGATGACTTGTTGTGGTTCCGGATCGCGCTTTACGGCAAACCGAACGAACAGTCGTTTGGCGTCAATATTATTGTTGACACGGGCGGAGACGAAGCGAACAAGACGAATTGGTGGGGAGGAAACAAGGCCTTCCGCTTCGATCGGCTGATAACCGCGTGGGTGAAGCGTGAAGGTAGCAGGTATCAAGGCACTATTGGTGTTGCTGACAGGACAGGAGTCACCGTCAGAAATCTAACGAACTTGCTGAAGAACAACTTGCAGATCAGCGTTGAAGATGACTCAATCCTAATCGGAATAAAACGTACAGACATTACCGATCAGCCGAAAATGAAATTGATGGTAGCTGTAGGTTCCAATGAAAGATGGAACGATGACATCCCCAACACGGGATCAGCGACGATCGATCTGTCGGCGCAGCGGCCCAAAAGAGGTTTGCGTGAGATAGACGTGAGCCGTAACAACTTTCGCTTCCCTGCTGAGTACCGCACGTTGGCTGATAATAAGCCACCGCTGATCACCAAGAGAGGAAAGGGCCGGCAGCCATTGATTCTCATTCCGGGCGTGTATTCCGGTCGTGAAGCTTTCGACGGATTCATTGCTCGAAATCAATCTAGTTATAAGTTGTATCTAGTTACGCCTCCGGGTCTAATGGGAACGCCGGCGCGGCCTATACCAGCTGAAACGACCAGCTATGGGGATCGACCCTGGACCAGCCAGCTGAAGCGTGATGTTCTGGATCTAATCCGAAAAGAGAAACTTCAGAAACCAATAATCGTCGCACACGGATTTCCAGGATCTTTGGTAGCGCATGACATCGCGATTGAGCACCCGGAAATCATCGGCGCAGTTATTGACATCGCTGCCACTGCCGTACAGCCGTTTCCATCGCCAAGAGATCCGACCAGGAAAACTCCGGCAAGCCCTCAGGAACGAATCGAGTACGTGGATGAAGCCTGGGCAAAAAAGTGGTTTAAATACGTCACTCCCGAAACGTGGGAGAGCAACAACTATCCGGCAGACATGTTCGCAAACGATGCTGTTCGAGCAGAAAGGGTTCGTCAACAGGTCGAGGCTGTTCCATTGCCCGTGAAGGTTCGATATCTGACGGAGTTCATGGCGGCAGATCAAACGAATGAGCTTGCTAGTACCAACGTTCCACTGTTAGTGCTTCGGTCCGGCTTTAGTGAGAAGGTCCTTACAAATCCTGCGACGAGTTGGTTCAAAATCTACTTTCAGGATTCATGGGATCCATTTTCTAAGAATACGAGCATCCAGATACTCACAGTAGCAGATGCACGAGCCTTGATTCTTGACGATCAACCACAGATCGCAGACGAATTGATTAAGAAGTTTATTGAGCACTTGCGACTCTGAACGGAAACCGCAAGCTCGCGATCGTTCCACCGTTCTCGGAATTAGAGATGTCGAGCTTCCCTCGCGAACCAAATGACGTTTCAAGTCTCGAGCGGATATTAGTGAGACCGACGCCGGATTGGTTTCCAGGTTGGTAGCCTGGTCCATTGTCCTGAACGACAAGCAGCAGATCAGAGCCCGCCAATTCGGCACGGATCTCGATCACACCGGCCTGGTTGGATTTTGCGATACCGTGTTTGATTGCATTCTCTACAAGTGGTTGAAGGATGAACTCAGGCACAACGGCGGCGGTTATGCCTGGTTCAATGGACCACCGGATTTTCAATCTATCGGAAAAACGAACTTCCTCAATTGCCAGATACCGTTCGATAAACCGAAGCTCCTCGTGAAGCGTGACCTCTTGACGCCTTTCGTTTTTCAGCACTTGACGCAAAACTCCACTAAGCAGTTCGAGCATGCGCGAGGCGTCCTGTGTCTTTCGATCTCGGACCAGCACGGTAATGGCATTGAGACTGTTGAAGAGAAAATGAGGATTGAGCTGCATGCGCAGTGCACCCAACTTCGCTTCGGAGAGCTGAATGGCAAGTCGCGCCTGTTGAGACTCGCGCTCGCGTGCTTCACGGTAGTACGTGACGGCATGGACGCAGCCGAGCACCGCAAAATAGAGAGCTACGGCCCAGGGGAGATTTGTCAAGAGCCAAAAGATGGAATAACGGGCAAGAGTCTCTTGCTGTGGGTTCCGGCCCAACAACACGCTTAGCAAAACACCGAGTGAGCTCCAGCCCAGACTCACCAGCAATGCACCTAAGAAATGTATAACCAGTGAACGGCCGATCTTCTGTCTTCTTAGAGGAAATCGTCGAGCGAGAAGGTACGTGATAGGTGTGAGCGCTCCAAAAACAAGCCACATGCTGCCGCTGAAGAGTACAAGTCCCCAGTCTGTGCTGGTGTGCCTCACGAATCTGGAGTTCATGTGCGATGAGAATGCGCTCAGGAATGCGGGGACAACACACGCCGCTGAAATCAACCACCAATACGGTTTTGGTCGTGACTCAGTTTTCGTGAGTTCGTCAGACATGGAAGGGTACGAGAAACGATTAGGGCCTGGGGCGCCGCAGCAATCGCAACACCTGCTCACGACGACGCCGACTAACGGGAACACCTACTCCGTCGTTCAGCACGAGGAATGTCTCGCCCGCCTCTTTTCTCAGCTTTCGGACGCGATCGATGTTAACGATTGCGGAGCGGTGCGCGCGGACGAACTGGCTGCCATCCAGGCGTTGCTCCAGGGAAGCGAGGGATTCACGTAGTAGATGCCGGCGTCCGCGAGCGTGAATCGCAGCGTAGTAATTGTCTGCTTCGATCCACTGTATCTCATCAACGTCCAATACGAGGTTATCGCCCGAAGAGGTCGGCACGAAGACTTTTTGTTTAGTACGTTCTTCTTTTCGTGATGCCAGAATCGCCGTCAGTCGAGTCGACAACTCCACGGCTTTCGCTGACCGCAGCGATTTGCGTACACGTTCTATCGCGTGGGCGAACCTAACCTCCTCAAGCGGCTTGACTAAATAATCCAGAGCTTGTGCTTCGAAGGCCTTGACAGCGAATTCGTCGTACGCAGTCACGAAGATCACAACGGGCATCTTCTCGGGCCCAATCTGACGCAGTACATCGAATCCGTCCAGGATGGGCATCTGTACGTCCAGAAACAGAAGTTCGGGCTTGAGCTCACGGAGCGCCCTCACCGTCTCTCTGCCGTTGCGCGTCTCTGCTATCACCGCAAAATCCGGCTGTTTCGCCAGTAGCTGACGTATGCCCTGACGTGCAAGTGGTTCGTCATCAGCAATGACAACGTGAATCTTATTCATTGACTGAGTCTCCTGGACGTCACGAATCATGCTTTCCTGGTTAAGGGTGGCTGTCGTTTTTTGACCAAGATAAACCATCACGAATACGACGTTTACATATGGGTTTGTTTCAGAGTTTAGGTGCTAACTGAACTTGAAGAAGGTCATGCAGCCACCGGTCGTTCACGTGCAGTAAACGGTCAGTAGCTAGTAACGGCTTAACTTTGAGCGTTATCTCGGTAAAGGTACGCGTGCTACAAGGGTGGTGCCGTGGCGCGCGTCGGAGTGGATTACACAGCTACCCATGAGGAGTCGTAAACGCTCTTCAATACTTACTAATCCCAGACCTTCGCCCTTCCGAGCAAATTCAACGTCGAAGCCCTTTCCTGAGTCGGACACTTTCAGTTCCAATACGCCATCAACTGTTTTCAGCGAAACGGAGGCGGCTAACGCACCTGAATGCCGAGACACATTTCGCAATGCCTCCACAGCTACCCGGTACATACAGATGGATGTTTGGAACGGAATTTTGTTGTCACCAATGTCCGCAGTGAGCGTCACATCTATTTCTTCTTCGTTCTTAAAGGTGCGGACGAAAGACTCAAGAGCCGCAACCAGGCCCAGATGTTCAAGAACCGCTGGATGTAGCTGGTGTGAAAGGGCTCTAATCTCGTTAGTGAGATTACTTGTGCCTTCGCGCAACTGATCCAGTTCCGCGATAAGCTGGCGTTCCGGTATAGGGAGCTTCTTTTTCAGACGGCTGATGCCGACTGAGAGGGTAGCGATCTTTTGACTGAGATCGTCGTGGAGCTCACGCGAGATCCGACGCCGCTCGGATTCTTGAACATCAATTAATCGCCCGAGCAATTCACGGATCTGGTTGTGTGTGTGACGCAGCTTTACTTGGCTGTCCTTCAAGGCCAGCGAAGCTCGCTGGCGATCCGTTACGTCGCGAACGATACTAAGGACCTTATCACCTTCGATACGTATCATTCGCGCCTCATAATGTCGTTGTTCATCTCCCATTGTGAGAGAGTACTCGAGGATTTGTGGTTCGTCTGTGTTCTTCGTTTTGACGAGGCTCTGCATTACCTGCTCTGCAAAATCAGGCGGTAGTACGTCACGCACGCTCTTGCCCAGAAACTGATCGGGGGACACGAACAATTGGTTGGTGTCTCGTGTGTAGTAGTCTAAGTAGATGCCGTCAGTTGTTAAGAGGAAGACCAGGTCTGGAAGAGCGCGCAAAATCGCACGGTTCTGCTCTGAAGTATAATGAAGAGCCGCTAAGGTCGATTCAAGCCGCTTCTCCTTCTGACGCGCGATTTGCTGCGCCAACTCCCGCTCCTTTATTAATGCACCGAGAAGCAAGACCGGCATGGAGGCAAGGATTAAGAAGAGCTGCACAGACAGAGCATTCATTTCGGGCGACTGAGTTACGAATGGTCCAATGCCGTGTACTGCTCCCCAAATTGCAAAGAAGCTGACAGCGAGAAGTGCCGTACTTGATCCTCTTGGACCGAAGCGTGTAGCGCCCCAGAGCAACAGGGGCAGAGGGAGATACAGAAGTGCGGGTGTAGTATTTTGGCCGGCGCGTTGTGTTCCGAAACTTACTATTCCGACTAAGACCAACCCGCCGGCGAGCAAAGCGGCTTCGACATAACGTGACCAGTGAGCGGTTAGCAGAGATCTGAATCCGCTTTTATTCCACGTGACGATAACAGGCACCAGTGTCAGGCATGCCAGAAGATTCGAGAATAGTCGCATACGAAACACGACCCAGTAGCTACTCTCACCAAATCGGTTAAGCATGACGAAGGCAACATCGAGGAAGGAAGACAAGAAAACCCCGACAAACGACACGGCCGTGAACATCCACACGTCGTAGGTACGATCGAGTCGCACGTCGGTTGTGAAATAACGCAAGACCCACGCGCTGATCAAAGCTTCACTGCAATTGCTTACGAACCAACACAAGATCATTGTTAGCGGAATACCGGCACTCAATTGCACGAGAAGGTGAGCGGGGAAAACTGCCAGGAGAATTAACCACCACCAGCGCTTCGGAGATAGCAGCAGCGCCGCAAAGAGAATGGCATTTGGTGGCCAGAGAGTTGAAACGGGATGAGGCTGAAAAGTTAGAGCTAAACCAACCTGAGCGCCCGTGTAGTAGGCAATGCTCACCGAAATTGCCACGACAGCTGGTCGTACAACATGCGAGTACTGGCCTAGAAGAGGCTGTACACGTTCTTGAGCTGTACCCACGACGAGTTCAGACATCGTCGTGCCTCCACGTTTATGACGATCTATGGACTAAGGAGCTCGGTTTATTGTCATGGCGACGTCGCCCTTTTGTCGGATTATATAGCACCGCTCGACACAAGCTAATGCTCACTGCCACAATTTGAACGGTTACGCAAAAAGCTGTCTTCAGGCTGGCTTGTCGTGGGCCCAACACGATATGATGCTAGCCGCCCGGATCCAACTAAAACAGGTGCGCGAAATCTCCCCCAACACACATCTGTCTCACTATAAAATCCTCTCGAAACTCGGCGCAGGCGGAATGGGTGAGGTGTATCTGGCTCAGGATACATCTGAACTGGGTCGCACAGTGGCACTCAAGCTTCTGCCTTCAGAATTGGCGAGCAACAAAGATCGTTTGCAACGCTTTACACAGGAAGCTCGCACCGTCTCAAATCTCAACCATCCCAACATACTCACCGTCTACGAATTTGGACAAACTGAATCGGCCAGTTTTATCGTTACTGAATACATCGATGGCGTGACGTTACGGCAGCACCTGTCGGATCGCCGTCTGAAATTGATAGATGTGTTGGATGTAGCAATACAGATCACAGCAGCTCTGAATGCTGCCCACGAAGCTGGAGTTGCCCACCGCGATCTCAAGCCTGAGAACTTGATGGTGCGGAAGGATCACATTGTGAAGGTGCTCGATTTTGGTCTGGCGAAGCTTTCTGAACAAGAAGCGTTGGCAGGCGGACCCGTCGGTACTGAGGATGCGACTCGCGTTCAAGTCAACACCACTCCGGGGATCGTGATGGGAACTGTCAGTTATATGTCACCGGAACAGTCGGTTGGAAGGGACATAGACCAACGCACAGATATATGGAGCCTCGGAGTCGTGCTCTACGAGATGATTGCGGGTTGCGTGCCGTTTCAGGGTGCCGACATTCACCGTCAAATCATCGCGATACAGGAATCAGAGCCTGCCCCTCTGTCGCAACAAGTCGTTGGTGTTCCGGAAAGACTGGAAGAGATCATCGCGAAGTGTCTTGCGAAAGATAAGAATGAACGTTACCAGACCGCAAAAGATCTGCTGATCGATCTGCGAAATCTACGGCGCAAGCTCGACGTTGACGCGGAAATCGAACGTACAGTCGCTCCTGCTCTGCGGAGTACCAGCGGATTGAACTCACAAGGCAGACCGGCAACAGCGACCAACAGCAATGCTACCAGCCCTACCGCCTCGAGTGCCGAGTACATTGTTTCTGGAATCAAACAGCACAAGCTCGCAGCAATCGTAACTGTCGCTGTAATTCTCGCGGCCGCGTTTAGCGTCGCAGCGTATTTTCGAGTAAACCGAACTGAAGCTTCGATCCAATCCATCGCCGTAATGCCGTTTGTAAACGAGAGTGCTAATGCCGATGTCGAGTACCTCTCTGACGGCATCACCGAGTCACTCATCAGCAGTCTGTCGCAAATACCAAATCTGAATGTGAAGGCCCGTTCATTGGTGTTTCGATACAAAGGGAAGGAGACAAATCCGCAGACCATTGGAAGAGATCTGGATGTTCAAGCAGTCCTGAACGGACGCCTGGTTCAGCGCGGCGATTCATTGGCTGTTTATCTCGAGTTGGTTGATGCGCATACGGGAAATCTGATCTGGGGTGATCAATACAACCGGAAACAAGCTGATCTGGTTTCACTGCAGAGCGATCTGGCACGGGATGTTTCAAGGAAACTAAGAATGAAGCTCACAGGCGCTGATGAGCAGAGAGTGACGAAGAGCTACACTGAGAATTCCGAAGCATACAAGCTTTATCTGCAGGGTCGATTCCTCGCAAACAAGCGCACACCAAAAGATTCGCAGCGCGCCATCGAATGTTTTCAGCAAGCTGTAAGCCTCGATCCGAACTATGCGTTGGCTTATATGGGACTGGGAATCGGGTACTCCTACCTGGCAATTTACGGCTACTCGCCGGCGAAGGAAGTGTTTCCAAAATCGCGAGAGTACGCGACGAAAGCTCTCGAACTGGACAGCACCCTGGCGGAACCGCATATCGTTCTTGGTCTGATCTCATTTCTCCAGGATCATGACCTTGCGGCGTGGGAACGAGAAAGCAAGCGAGCAATCGAGCTAAATCCAAATTCTACCGACGCCCATCGCGTCGAAGCATTGCGACTTCTGTTTCTTGGTAAGTTTGACGAATCAATTGTCCAGGTGAAGCGGGCGTTGGAGATTGAACCGCTTTCAGTCGCCGGGAATATCAACTACTCATACTGCCTGTTCTACGCAGGGAGGATCGAGGAAAGCGAGGCGCAAACGAAAAAGACGATAGAGCTGTCGCCGGATTTCTGGCTTTCGCATTACTACCTCTACAACGTGTACCGGCAACAGCGTAAGTACGCCGAAGCAGCAGAAGAACTTGCCCTCGCACGGGAATACCGTGGCGATCATGAAGTCGCCAAACTGATTCGAGAACAGTTCGCAAAAGGTGGTTGGCAGTCGCTCTTGCAAGCGATCTGCACACAAGAGCAGCGGTTCAAGTTTTATCAGTATGACCTCGCGACTTTTTACGCGGAGTTGGGTGACAAAGACAACGCGTTTGCTAAGCTAAGTCAGTCAATTGATGACAGCGAACAATTCATCGGATTCATGAGGATCGATCCTTTCATGAAGCCACTCCGGGAAGACCCACGCTACCCGGAGATGCTCAGGAAGGCCGGCTTACCGCAGTAAGTGTTCTTTGCGGCATCATCACAGAGGTGAAAATTGAAAGTAAAACTCCTGCTCGGTATCGCTCTACTCATACCAATAATGTGCTTTGGACAAAGCTCGAACGACTTCAACGCGTTTTGGCAGAAGTTCAAAACTGCTGTTATCAACTCAGATAAGAACGCGGTCGCCAGCCTTTCGAAGTTTCCAATTGGAATGTCGTACGGCATTCGCAGCATCAAGAACAAACCTGAACTCCTCCGTCGGTACAAAGAAGTGTTCAACGAGCAGACTGATGCAGCGAAATGCTTGGCGACGAAGCAACCGGAAAGAGATTCAACTTCCTCGCGGAAATACTCGGTTGCTTGTCCAGATGCAGCTGGTAATGAGGTTGTGATCTATGAATTTGAGCGCGGCGTTACTGGCTGGAAGTTTGTCAGGCTGGATAACATCAATGAGTAACAGTTTCAGGAGAGCAAAGCCGTAAGGAAGGCGCCACATTGATCAATCATCAGTGCACCCTCTCTTACGGCCCCGGTGACGATCAGGATCAATCGATCTCCAAACAGCATCGGGGTAAACGCCAGTAGTACCGACGAAACAACCAGTAAATTCGAAACTGACTCCGACAATTCGATTTTTTTCATTTGGGCGATCCTTGATTGTTATGCTGCGGAAGCATCGAGTGACACCTTGGACCAGTTGGTCCTGCCAACGTTCGGCTTGAGCAGCAGACTTGCTTGGCGTCATGTTTGTATTTCGGGGCTTAAATGAATTGTGAGTCTGGTGCGCCGCTCAGCGCTGTCGATTTTTACAGCAATGGTTATGCCATCGCGCACGCTTTATAAAGTGCTGGTCTAACTGGTCTAACGACGCAGTTTATGGTCCAACGTGGTCTGGACCAGGCTTCAATCACAAGAGATGAGTCGGTCACTATGCTCGATGACGACGCCAACTTGATTGATGTTGCGAGCGGTTGCGCGCCTCAAGTCCGGGTCGCTTGAGAATTGAACTGTAAATGAACGAGTTGTCAGCCAACACCACTCTGTCGCACTACCGCATCATCTCGAAGATCGGCGCGGGTGGGATGGGTGAGGTTTATCTTGCACAGGACACTAAACTCGATCGCAAAGTAGCCATCAAATTCTTGAGCGAAGAATTCAGTAAAGACGCTGACAAACTGAAACGCTTTATCCAGGAAGCGAAGGCCGCGTCAGCACTCAATCATCCAAACATTCTAACTGTTTATGAGATCGGCGAGATTGACAGCAAAAACTACATTGCAACCGAGTTGATTGACGGCCACACACTGCGCGAGCAGCTCTCACAAAAAGAATCTCTTCCACTGAATAAAATCCTCAAGATTGGTGTGCAAGTTGCCGAAGCTCTTTCGGCGGCACATGCAGCTGGAATTATCCATCGCGATATCAAGCCCGAGAACATCATGATCCGTAAGGATGGTTACGCCAAGGTGCTTGATTTTGGATTGGCGAAACTGGCGGAACCGGAAACGGTAGCGACTGGTCCAGAAGATGCAACTCGATTCCAGGTAAACACCAACCCCGGCGTGGTGATGGGGACTGTCTTTTATATGTCGCCCGAGCAAGCCCGCGGCAACCCGACCGACGCACGAACAGACATCTGGAGTCTCGGTGTTGTGCTCTATGAAATGATCGCCAGACGAGTTCCCTTCTCTGGCGAGACTGTCAACCACACCATGGTCGCAATCCTCGAGAAGGAGCCTGCGCTTCTTGAGAACGCGCCGCCTGAGTTGCAGCGAATAATTCGCAAGGCGCTGACTAAAGATGTCGAGATGCGATATCAGTCAGCTCGCGACTTGCTCATTGACCTAAAGAACTTGCGACGTGAGCTCGACATTAAAGGCGAAATTGAACGATCGACTGTGCCAAATCGTGAGGTAACAGGCGACCTGGCTGAAAACGAAACACGCGCGTACACACCCGGTTCCGCAGGCACAACCCGCAGCGGTCAGACAACTCCCACACAAAGTGAAAAGTCCTCTTCGAGTCTCGAGTATGCGGTGAACCAGGCAAAGAGTCACAAGCTTGCCACCGCGATCATCGCGCTCACTATGGTCGGAGTGATTACGGCCATTGGATATTTTGCTTACGCTTCGAGGCGGAGTACTAGCGTAAGTCAGATCAATTCGATTGCTGTGATGCCGTTTGTAAACGCGAGCGGCAACGCTGATGTCGAGTATCTTTCCGACGGAATGACAGAAACGTTAATCAGCAGTCTGTCTCAGATCCCCGGTTTGTCAGTCAAATCTGCGAGCACCGTTTTTCATTACAAGGGGAAAGAAACATCTGCAAAGACAATAGGTGATGAATTGAGTGTGCAGGCGGTATTGCTCGGCCGAGTCGTGGAACGCGGAGATGAGGTCAAGCTCAGCCTCGAGCTGGTTAACACACAAACCCAGAACGTCATCTGGAGCGAACAATACAATCGCAAACATGGCGATCTTCTCACTCTGCAAAGTGACATTGCGCGTGACGTCTCGCAAAAGCTCGAGCGAAAACTTTCGGGAGGCGCCGAGAACCTGGCGAAAAAATACACCGCCAACGCTCAGGCCTACGAGCTTTACCTCAGAGGCAGGTATCACTGGAACAGGCGAACAGTTGAAGATGACCTTAAGGCGCTCCAGTACTTTGAAAAAGCGGTGAAGGCGGATCCGGGGTTCGCACTGGCGTATGTCGGGCTTTCTGATGCGCACTTAATGCTGGGAATCCCAGATGCCATGGCTGGAGCCATGTCGCCGGCTGAGACCGTTCCACCTGCACGCGAAGCAGCAGAGAAAGCCATCAGCCTCGACCCTAGCCTCGCTGAGGCTTACGCTGCGCGCGGGCACGTTCGGTGGAAGGAACGTGATTGGTCGGGTGCCGAAGCCGATTTCAAGCGGAGCATAGAGCTAAACCCAAACTATGCTTATGTCCATTTGTTCTACGCAATCTTCCTCACCTACAACGGTCGCATAGAAGAGGGTCTAAACGAATCGAAACGCTCGACCGAACTCGATCCATATTCCATTCCGATAGTAGCCAACTATGCTTACCTTCACTGCTTTGCGCGGCGTCCGGATGAGGCAATAGCGATTGCGAAGAGGGCTGTAGCTTTTGACGATACCATACCAATTGGCCGGCAAAGACTCGGGTTGGCGTACGAACAGAAAGGGATGTTTCACGAGTCGATTACTGAGTTTCAGGCCGCAGTTAAACAAAGCAATCGCGTTCAGCTCGCTCTTGCATCGCTGGCCCACGCTTATGCACTATCCGGAAACCAGGTTGAGGCCAGAAAGCTCCTGACAGAACTCGAAGTTAGGTCTAAACAGCAATTCGTTTCATCGTATTTGCTGGCGACGGTGTACGCCGGCCTTGGTGACAAGCAACGAGCGCTCGATCTGCTCGAGAAGGCCAACACACAAAATAGTATTGACATCGTGCAAGCTAAGATGGATCCAAAGCTCGACCCTTTGCGTGACGATCCGCGGTTTCAGGAGTTACTGAAGAAGATCGGCTTTCCATAATCGCCAATCGAAAATCGAAAATGCCTATCTCCCCAACACGACAATCTCGCACTACCGCATCATCTCGAAGTATGAGCCTATTCGCATAAGCCGATGAAACGCTGCCCGACATGCAATCGAGTTGAAAGTGATGACCAGCTCGCGTTCTGTCGCGTGGACGGCACGACTCTGATCCGCGATTCGTTACCGATCGGGAGTGAAGCGGGCACGGCGCAGCTTGGCTCCGCGTCGCATGCGAGTGAGGTTCACACAAGCATTCTCCCGCACAACACCCAGGCCAACGTCAACCGTTCGACCGGTCCGACCAGTGCGCTACCAATGGAGTCACCAACGGTCGCCACTCGCCAGTTGTCCAGGAGCCGACCCAAAGTTTTTATCGCAGTCGCAGCGTCGGTTGTGCTGATCATCGCAATCTGTGCCTATTTCATCGCCGCGAAGTTCACCGGTTCAGGAAAAGATAAGAACATCGAGTCGATTGCCGTCTTGCCTTTTGAGAACAAGAGCGGCAACGCTGATTCCGAGTACTTGTCCGACGGGTTGGCAGAGTCACTCATCTACCGTCTTTCCCAGTTGTCTAATCTCAAGGTCAGCCCGCGCAGTTCGGCGTTTCGTTATAAAGGACGATCAATAGACGCAGAAAAGATCGGTAGCGAACTCGGCGTTGACGCGGTCATGTCCGGCCGGTTGATTCAACGCGGTGATGATCTGGTGATTAGCGTTGATCTAATCGATGTTAGGAACAAGAAGACGCTTTGGGGCGAACAGTTCGAGCGAAAGATGTCCGATCTGCTGTCGACCCAACGCGAAATCACTTCGGCGATTACTGACAAGCTTCAGTTGCGACTCTCGGGCAACGACTCGAAAGGAATGACCAAGCAATATACGAGCAACAACGCGGCGTACCAGCTTTATCTTCAAGGCCGTTATTTCTGGAACAAGCGGTCATCGGCAAACCTGAAAAAAGCGACTGAGCTGCTGAAGGCCGCCACCGAAAAGGACCCTGACTTTGCTCTTGCATACGCAGGACTGGCCGATTGCTATGTGGTTTCTTACTACTACGTCGGTGAGCGCCCTCGCGAAATAATGCCCTTAGCCAAGACGTATGCTTCGAAGGCCATAGAACTGGATCCAACGCTTGCAGAGCCGCACACGACGCTGGGGTTTGCTAGCTGGGTACTCGATTGGGACAGGGCCGCAGCGGAAAAAGAGTTTCTGAGGGCAATTGAGCTTAACCCGAATTACCCAACAGTCCACCACTGGTATTCACGCTATCTCCGCGGCATTGGACGGCCGGATGATGCGTTTCGTGAGATCAAACGGGCCGAAGAGCTCGACCCGTTGTCGCTTGTCATTATCAATAACATAGCCGAGAACCACATCGATCGGGGAGATCTGAATGCGGCCGCCAGGGAATGCCAGCGAATGATCGACCTCGATCCTAATTTCTGGGCGGCGCACCAAACCCTTGGTATCGTGCTGATCAAGCAAGGGCGGTACGATGAAGCCCTGGCTGAAGCACAAAGAAGCATCCAACTTTCCAATAGATCGAATGCCTCTTTAGCTTTGTTTGGACACGTTTATGGCAGACTCGGACGTCGAAGCGAGGCTGAGGCAGTAATCAAAGAACTCGAAAAACGATACACGGACAAACAGGCAGATGGCCGTGACCTGACCGTGGTCTACGCAGGTCTCGATGACAAAGACAAAGCCTTCGCGTGGCTGCAAAAGGCTTTTGAAGATCACAGCGTCTTTCTTGTGTTCTTAAAGCTTGAACCATTGATGCAACCATTGCACAGCGATCCGCGCTGGAGCGATCTGGAACGTCGTGTGGGTTTAAGTCAGTAGTTCGCGCAATCGGCAATCAAAAATCGACAATGTCTTTGGCCCCCAACACTACGATCTCGCATTACCGAATCGTGTCGAAACTCGGTGCCGGTGGTATGGGAGAAGTGTATCTGGCGCAGGACACGAAGCTAGATCGCAAGGTTGCTCTTAAGATTTTGCCTAGCGAACTCGCAGGCAGTCACGACCGGATGCGACGCTTTACTCAAGAAGCGAAGTCTGCGGCCGCCCTCAATCATCCGAACATTGCGCACATCTACGAGATCGGCGAAAGCGATGGGCTGAACTTCATCGCGATGGAGTTCGTCGAAGGCATCACCCTGCGCGAGAAGATTCATCACGAGCACACTGACTTGCTAAAGCTGCTGCGGTTTCTGCAGCACTGTGCCGATGGTCTGGCGCGCGCTCATGCAGCGGGGATCGTGCATCGGGATCTAAAACCCGACAACATCATGGTAACCAGCCATGGGCACGCAAAGATCCTTGATTTCGGTCTTGCGAAGCTGGTTGAGCGTCCAGCGCTGTCCGGCTTCGATTCCAGTGATATCGCAACCGCCGTACTGCCGCAACAGTCAGCACCGGGCACCGTAATGGGCACAGTGGGTTACATGTCGCCCGAGCAGGCACAGGGTAAAGTCAATGACATCGATCATCGCTCGGACATCTTTTCGTTCGGCTGCATTCTTTACGAAGCTGTTACTGGTCAAAAGGCATTTGAAGGAACGGACGCGATCGATTCGCTGAATAAGATCATTCGCGAACCTCCTGCGCCGATCACCGACTCGAATCCATCGGCACCAGCAGATTTGCAAAGAATTGTCCGGCGCTGTCTCGCAAAAGATCCTGAAGATCGCTACCAAACTATCAAAGATGTCGCTATCGAATTGAAAGAGCTAAGGCGCGAGCTCGTTGCCAGTGACGGAATTGAGACAACAGTACAACCAACCTCCGTTACTTCAACGCCTGGGTCGGGTGGGAATGCTGAACAAATTCCGTCTTCAACCTCCTCAAACAGCGTTAAGTACATTGTCTCAGGAATCAAACAGCACAAGTTCGCATTCACTGTAGCTTTACTGGTAGCCGTGTTGGGAATCGCCGGGTTAGGCCTTTATTTACATGCTCGTAATACCGAAGTTGCAATTGAGTCGATCGCCGTGCTGCCCTTTGAGAACCAGGGCGGTGATCCCAATAGGGATTACCTTTCGGATGGCGTTACAGAAAGCATTATCAACCGACTCACGCAGCTTCCTAATCTCAAAGTGAGCCCACGCAGCTCCGTTTTTCGTTACAAGCGCAAAGAAACTGATCCACTGGTCGCGGGAAAAGAACTGGGCGTGCGCGCTGTCTTGACCGGCCGCCTAATGCAACGTGGTGATGATGTCACCGTTAGCGCCGAACTTTTGGACGTGCGCGACAACAAGCAACTTTGGGGTGAACAGTACAGTGCCAAGGTATCAGATCTGCTGGCGATGCAGCGCGAAATCGCGATGAAGATCACCAGCAACTTGCGATTGAAACTCTCAGGCGCGGACCAGACGCGGGTGAACAAGCAATACACCCAGGATCCAGAAGCGTACCAGCTCTACCTGAAGGGGCGCTTCTATTGGGACAAACGAACTGAAGACGGAATGAAAAAAGCCATCGAATACTTCGGGCAAGCGATCAGCAGGGACCCGAGTTTTGCATTGGCATATTGCGGGATAGCTGATTCATACACGCTCCTGGGAGCGCAGAACGCGACGCTGGGAGGGTCGCCTTCGAAGGAGGTCTTCCCGAAAGCGAGAGCAGCCGCGGCGAAGGCCGTCGAAGCTGACGAGACTCTCGCCGAGGCCCACGTCTCACTCGCACATATCACAATCTATGATTCGCGCGACTGGGTTGCAGCCGAGCGAGAATACAAGCGCGCCATTGAACTCAACCCTAACTATGCGACTGCTCACCATTGGTATGCGATAGGTTTAATGATGAACGGGCGACTCGATGAAGCACTTGCGCAAGTGAAAAGAGCTCAGGAACTCGAACCACTCTCGCTAGCGATCAACACCAGTCACGGATGGGTCCTATGGGCCAGGCATGAATACGACAGAAGTGCTGAACAACTTCGAAAGACATTGGAGATGGACCCAAACTTCACACTTGCGCATTACCGACTGGGTCGGGTTTATGCGCAAAACAAGAAGTATGAAGAAGCCATCACTGAATTTCAGCAATCAGCCAAACTATCAAACGGCGCTCCGCTTGCATTCGCCGGCCTCGCGCACGCGTATGCTCTGTCAGGCAGACGTAACGAGGCCCAGGCAGTGCTTGCGCAGCTGCAAGAACTATCTGTTAAGCGCTTCGTCTCGCCGTATCACATCGCAATTATTTATGCGGGACTTGGCGATAAGGGACAGGCGCTTGCCTGGCTCGAGAAGGCATACGCAGAGCGCGATGGCTCGTTGGCATTGCTCGGTGTGGATCCAGCATTCGATCAGCTGCGCTCGGATTTCACCTTCGCCGACTTCGCGCGACGCGCCGCAATGCATCAGTAGATGTAATCTGTGGATGGTACCCCCTTGAATAGAACTCACAACACGTCTCAGTGTTCTCCGTGTCTCCGTGGTGATTCTTGTTTAAGTAATGTCTAACCGCGGAGGCACGGAGAACACTGAGAGACGCAGACAAAAACAGAAACAGGAGAAGCTATGAGAGTGAACCCCGAGGCAAGGCTGCTGGTTGCCTGGTCCATGATCTTTGTCTTCGCCGTTGGCGCCTTGACTCAACAAAAGCCATGTCCCACAGCTTCCAAGTTCGGCCCTGACGATCAGATCGGCAATCTTAATTACGTCACGCCGGCGAAGACCCTTGCTGCTTCTAAGCTCGTCACAAAAGGCAGGGCTTATCGTTTGGGAATCGAGACCAACAAGGACACGCCTGCATACGGCACGCGTACATTTGCCATCACAGTGCTGCAACCTGGCCAGGCGGGCGGCGCCACGATTGGTCCCAACAAAGTGTCATATAACGACGACATCATTACTGGATGGGTGGGCATTGGTTCTCAGCTCGACGGATTCGGCCATCTGGGCATCGACAACCTTTATTTCAACTGCAACCGAGCTGCTGACTTTGCAGCGCCGGATGGTCTCAAAAAACTCGGTATCGAGAAAGTGCCACCGATAGCAACGCGTGGCGTGCTGTTGGATATGGCAGCATACTTCAACACTGACATCGTGAAAGAGGGTACAGCTTTTAATCGAGCGGAAATCGAAGGCGCCATGAAGCGGCAGGGTATCCGTGGAATCGAGCAAGGTGATGTCGTGCTCTTTTACACAGGATGGCAAAAGCTTTTGGGCAAAGACAACAAGCGCTTCATTTCGGTCAACCCAGGACTCGGCCGTGAAGGAGCAAGGTATCTTGCGTCGCTGGGCGTAGCATTAGTCGGATCCGACACGTCAAATTTTGAAGTGATCCCGTTCGAAAAAGATGCCGGAGTTTATGAGGTCCATCAGATTCTGCTGGCACTCAACGGCATTCACATCCTTGAGAACATCAACACGGAGGAAATGGTCAAGGATCAAGCTTGGGAATTCTTGTTCACGCTTGGCCCACCGCGAATCACAGGAGGGGTCCAGGCGATCATCAATCCAATTGCGATCAAATAACGCGCTCTCATTTTTCCATAGCAGGAACCGGGACGTTAGTTGACGACAACCAGTGAATGCTAAAGGAGATCCCCATGGCAAGACCATCGAAACTAGCCCATGTTGTTTATATGACCAGACGCTTTGAGCAGATGGTCGCATGGTACGAAACGGTTTTCGAGGCGAAGGTGCAGTATCAAAATCCGGCCTTCGCATTTCTTACTTACGATGATGAGCATCATCGTTTTGCTTTCGCGAACATGACCGTGTTTAATCCGGATGGCGTCGAGACGAATGCAGTGTCCAAGGTCGGTGTTAACCACGTTGGTTATACCTACGCGAATATCGGCGAATTGCTGGAGACTTACGATCGTCTGAAGCGAATCGGTATCACGCCGTACTGGCGAGTCCATCACGGTCTAACACTGTCCGTCTATTACCAGGATCCGGACGGAAACCGGATGGAGTTTCAGGTCGATTGTTGTGCGAACGCCGACGAGGCGCACGCGTTCATGCACAGCGAAGCCTTCGCCGCAAACCCGGTTGGTGTAGAGATCGATGCCGATTTATTATTGGCTCAGTACCGCAATGGTGTTCCCGTCGAAACGCTGCTGGCTCAGCCCAATGGGCCTCCATCGCCGATTCCGCCTGAACATGGCATGTCGTGACACGGAATGGGTGAAGGGCTAAAGTTTTGCCCTACATGTGATGGTAAATCTCGCGTTGACCTGTGGCGCTCGGACAGGTGACATTCTGCTGATTCGGAACCAACCGTGAGAAGCCCGGTTAATCAGAAATCAAACATCGCCATGTCAATATCTCCCAACACGTCCTTTGGCCAGTACTCCATCGTATCCAAGATCGGTGAAGGCGGCATGGGTCAAGTTTGGCGCGCACGCGACGCGAAGCTGGGCCGTGATGTGGCGATCAAAGTTCTGCCTGTTGCATTCTCTTCCGACAAAGATCGTTTGGCTCGCTTTGAACAGGAAGCCCAAGCCGCCGGTGCTCTCAACCATCCAAACATTCTGGTAATCCATCACGTTGGCACGCATGAAGGCGCACCATACATGGTTTCAGAACTGCTGGAAGGAGAAACATTGCGCCAACGAATAAGCGGGACGGCGTTGGCCCAGCGGCGCGCCATCGACTATGCGACTCAGATTGCGCAGGGACTGGCGGCCGCTCATGAAAAAGGAATTGTTCATCGCGATCTAAAACCTGACAACATCTTCATCACCAAAGACGGCCGCGTAAAGATTCTTGACTTCGGATTAGCGAAGTTGACTCAACTGGACGGTAGCCAAGCACAGACAGACATTCCCACCAAACGTGTCGATACCGGTCCAGGTGTGGTGATGGGAACGGTCGGTTACATGTCCCCGGAACAGGTGCGCGGTAAGGCCATCGATCACCGATCAGATATTTTTTCTTTCGGGGCAATTCTTTACGAGATGCTTTCAGGACGTCGTGCCTTCCATGGTGAATCTGCAGCCGACACGATGAGCGCAATCCTGAGAGAGGATCCGCCGGATCTTTCTGCTACTAACCAGAACATCTCGCCCGCGCTCGAACGACTTGTCAGTCATTGCCTCGAAAAGAATCCCGAAGAGCGATTCCATTCGGCGAGCGATTTGGCGTTCGCGCTCGAAGCGCTTTCCGGCTCGAGTCAGACTTCAGCTCAAACGAAGGAAATATCTTCGCTCTCAAGGCGACGAGTAACGCGACGCGAACTGATCCTGGGATCAGTTGCTGCCTTAGCAATTGTTGCCGCCGTGGTTCTGGCCGTTCTGCATTTTCGTCGCGCGCCAACTGAGGCGCGAGCTGTTCGTCTGTTTATTAACCTACCGGAGAACACCCGCTTTGGGCCCTTCGCGATTTCGCCGGATGGACTGCGCATGGTGTTCGCGGCCACGGATGCTTCAGGAAAGAGTTTATTGTGGGTTCGACCTCTTGACTCGATTGCTGCGCAGCCGTTGTCCGGAACCGAAGAAGCAATTTATCCGTTTTGGTCGCCGGACAGTCGGTTCATTGGATTCTTCGCTGCCGGCAAGCTCAAGAAAGTTGAGATCAATGGCGGGACCGTGCAAACGTTGTGCGGCGCGTCTGTTCCTCGAGGCGGAACGTGGAGCCCGAGCGGCGTGATTGTTTTTGTACCAACACCTAACGAGGCGCTTTACCAGGTTTCAGTAGCCGGTGGTGAGCCGGCGCCTTTGACGAAGCTCGATCCGTCGCGGCAAGAAGCTTCTCATCGTTGGCCGTATTTCCTACCGGATGGTCGTCATTTCCTGTATTCAGTGCTTGGTGGACCACAGGCGCAGGGTATTTACGTTTCTTCCCTGGATGGGAAAGATACGCGGCGTTTGATGAATATCGCTAACGCATTTGCAGCGTACGCGTCGCCGGGCTATCTATTGTTTCGCCGCGAAACGACGCTGATGGCGCAAGCCTTTGACGCGGATAAACTGCAACTTAGCGGTGAGCCCTTTCCTATCGCCGAACAAGTGGGATATGACGCAGGTTCATTTCAGTCCTTCTTTTCAGTCTCACAAACCGGTGTGCTGGCGTACAGCAGCGCCAGCGGCAGCAGGACGCAACTCACCTGGGTAGATCGAAATGGCAAAGAGGTCGGCGTGGTAGGTCCGGCAGCTAACTATCTTCGTCCGTCGCTATCTCCTGACGGAAAGCGAGCCGTGGTAGATGGTAGTGACTTGCAAGGCAATCGTGATCTACGGCTCATCGATCTAGCGAGCGGAAATGAAACCAGGTTTACGTTCGACCCAGGGCAGGATATTTTTCCGGTCTGGTCGCCGGACGGCAACCGCATCATCTTCGCCTCAGACCGACAAGGCCCGCGGAATCTGTATCAAAAGTCAGCAACGGGCGGGGGTAAAGAAGAACTCCTACTGAAGACTGACTTAAACACCTATCCCACCGATTGGTCTGCCGATGGGCGATATATCCTCTACATCGTTAGCGATCCAAAAACTAAGGTTGACATGTGGGTCTTGCCGATGTTTGGAGATCAAAAGTCATTTCCACTCTTGCAAACCGAAGCCAGCGAAAGGGGCGCAAAGTTCTCGCCGGACGGACGATGGATCGCCTACATCTCAGACGAATCGGGAATGAATCATGTTTACGTTAAAAGCTTCCCTGACTCAGGTGGCAAGTGGCAGATTTCTACTAGCGGTGGTTACTACGTGGTGTGGAGACGCGACGGGAAAGAGTTGCTCTATGTGTCCACTGACAAGAAAATGATCGCCGTCGAAGTCGAGGGCAAAGGCGCGGTTTTCGAAGTTGGTACGCGTCAGACTTTGTTCGATCTGCGCATTCCCAGCTTCAATAGCCCTCAGGCACAATTTGCGGTCACCGCAGACGGCCAAAAGTTTCTGATTCCGAACACGTTTGGAGAGACTACTTCTGCACCGATTGCGGTAGTGCTGAATTGGACCGCCGACGTCAAACAATGAAGGAGTGAAGCACATGACAAGCAGCACAGCAGTAGGGTCCGTTTCGGGACTGTGGAGGTTTCCGGTCAAGTCGATGAAGGGTGAGCAGCTCGAGCAGGCGGAGCTGAGTGTGCGAGGCATTGTCGGTGATCGCGCATACGCCCTGATCGACGCCGACACTGGCAAAGTTGTTAGCGCGAAGAGCGTGAAGCTCTTTCCCACGATGTTGAATTGCCGCGCTGAACTTGTTGGCGATCCACGTTCGAGTTCTCCGCCTCCGCCGGTGCGAATTTTCTTCCCTGACGGCTCGACGGTGACGAGTGAATCGGATGACATTGACCGTGCGTTGTCCGATCACTTCCAGCGAAACGTCACTCTGGCCAAAGCCGCACCGGATGATTTTACAATCGATATGTATCATCCGGACCTTGGTGATTTGGATCCGAAGGGCCATCGAGACGTCGTAGTTGATCAGAAGCTCGGCTCAGCCCTCTTCGCGGAACTCGGGCTTCCCTCACCGGTCGAAGCCGGCATGTTCTTCGACTTGTTTCCCATTAGCGTTTTGACTACGTCCAGTCTGAATCGACTGAACGAGCTGCAACCCCACAGTCGCTTCGACGAGCGCCGGTTTCGAATGAACGTGATCGTTAAATCTAACGACCCCGGATTTGTTGAGAACGGCTGGGTGGGCCACCAGCTGTCGATTGGGGATACAGTCAAACTGCGGATAGCGGTTCCTGATTCTCGGTGCGTCATGACGACGCTTGCGCAGGATGATCTGCCCAAAGACCCGGACATTCTGAGGGGATTGGCACGGCACAACCGCATTCAGGTCGCTGACGCCGGTCAGTTTCCGTGCGTCGGCGTATACGCTGTCGTCGAAGCGCCGGGCGTCATCCGAAAAGGTGACAGCGTGACGCTAACTTGATTATGAAATGGCGTTTTGAACCGCGGTTTCGGGAATTGGTCAGGAAATTCGCCTGCCGGTTAGTCTAACAATTCAAAGAAGTGAGTCTGAGCGTCGGCACAAAACTCGGTCGTTATGAAATCCGTTCCCAACTCGGTGCCGGAGGAATGGGCGAGGTTTACCGAGCGCGCGATACGCAATTGGGTCGCGACGTCGCGATCAAAGTAATTCCTCCTGCCTTCGCCGTTGATAAAGATCGACTGCGGCGCTTTGAACAAGAGGCGTGTGCTGCCGGCGCGCTTAACCATCCGAATGTCCTCATCGTTCACGACATCAGCGCACACGACGGAGCGCCCTACATCGTCTCGGAATTCTTAGAAGGCCATACGCTGCGCGAGGAAATCTCAGGCACGCCCTTAGCTCACCGACGAGCGGTTGATTATGCACTACAACTTGCGAACGGACTTGCGGCTGCGCATGAAAAAGGAATCATCCATCGTGATCTGAAGCCGGACAATATCTTCATCACGAATGATGGTCGGGTGAAGATTCTCGATTTTGGTTTGGCAAAACTGACTGAAGTAAATGGGAACGAAGTTCAAACAGACATACCGACTCGACGCATTGATACCAATCCGGGCGTAGTGATGGGGACGGTCGGTTATATGTCGCCGGAACAATTGAAAGGCCGCGTTGCCGATCACCGTTCCGACATCTTTTCGTTTGGCGCAATACTCTACGAGATGCTTTCCGGGCAACGCGCGTTTCACGGTGAATCAGCAGCTGAAACGATTAGCGCGATCTTGAAAGAAGATCCACCCGAGTTATCTCAGACGAACCGTGCTGTTTCGCCGGCCTTAGAACGACTTGTTAATCACTGTCTCGAAAAGAACCCTGAAGCGCGGTTTCATTCTGTGCGGGATCTCGGCTTCGCACTGGAAGCATTGTCCGGCAGTGGATCAAGTGCGGTTACTCAATCGACTCGGTTGCCTTCTCGTTCCTTGACTCGTGAACGCATTATCTGGATGGGTATAACTGGTTTACTAGGAGTCATTGCAGTCAGTGCCGTTTTTATTCCTCTTTTTCGTCAGCCGAAAGTCGATTCGAACACTATTCGCTTCAACTTAACACTCCCCGACAAATCCACGTTCTTTTGGGACGTAGAAACTCACAACCTTTCTTTATCTCCGGATGGCCGTCGGCTCGCCTTCATTGCCACAAAGGAAGGTAAGCGATCGCTTTGGTTGAATTCCTTCGACGAACTTTCGCCCCGACCTGTTGAAGGAACTGACGGTGCCTACTCGCCGTTCTGGTCACCGGACAGTCGCTACGTCGCTTTCTTCGTGGAAGGAACCTTGAAGAAGTTAGACGTCGCGGGTTTATCTGTTCAGACGATTTGTAGCTTGACCGCACCGATCGAAACGGTGGGCAGCTGGGGAAAAGAGGGCGTTATCCTCTTTAGTGATCAATTCAACGACGCCGTACCGAGTATCGGAGCTTCACCGGAGAGATCTTCCTCTGCAATTTACCGTGTGTCGGCCAACGGCGGTGTGGCCACGGTGCTTACGAAATCAGCGAAATTCAAAACGCACTGGGTGTACTTTTTGCCCGATGGCAAGCACTACCTGTTTTACGGAAGGGCTCAGTCGCCAGCCGAAAGCGGAATCTATGCAGCATCACTCGACTCACCTGATGGAAATCTTGTTTTACAGACCAGTTACACTCGGTTCGAATACGCACCGCCAGGTTACCTGCTGTACGGCCGCGAAGGAACTCTGTTGGCCCAGCCTTTTGATGAAAAAAATCTTCGCGTCACTGGTGAGCCAATCAACATACTCAATCGGCTACCGTTCTTTGACAAGACGGGCTGGGCTGAGTTCTCAGTCGCCGGAAACTCTGTTCTCGCTTACGCCAAAATTGCCTCGACAAACCGATTAGTTTGGCTTGATCGCGGCGGGCGCGAAGTGGGTCAGGTAGCTACGGCGAATGCGTCCTACGAACTCAGTCTTTCGCCGGACAATCAGCAGGTTGCATACTCAGTTGTGGATGAACGCACTGGTTCTGCGGACATTTGGGTGCACGACTTATCTAACGATACTCGCTCCCGTTTTGCTTTTGGTCCTACTGATGACGCAAATCCAGTTTGGTCGCCAGACGGAAAGCGCATCGTGTACTTTTCATGTTGCGAGGGGGCGTCAACCTTGCACATCAAGGAATTGAATGATCCAGGAAAGGGACAAACACCTTTGCCTTCTGGCTTCCGCTCGCCCTGGGATTGGTCCACTGACGGCAAGTTCATCCTCTATACGGAAAATTCCCCAGACACGAATCGCGATGTTTGGGTACTACTACTTGAGAGCGAACAGAAACCGTATCCCTTATTTAATACTCAATTCAATGAGTCGTTCGCGAAGTTCTCGCCAGACGGTCACTGGGTCGCCTATCTCTCGAGTGACACGGGAAACGATGAACTGTATGTGGTTCGTTTCGACAATCCTCGCGAGCGGATGCGTGTCTCGACAGCCGGAGCGAGCCAGCCTCGCTGGCGTCGTGATGGTAAGGAGCTCTTTTACGTCGGCTCAGACAATCGATTAATGGCTGTTCCGGTCAAGACCGGCGATAAGCTGGAGCTGGGTCAGGCCGTGGTGCTCTTCAAGCTGGATTCCATTGTTGAAAACGCTTACGACGTGAATGCTGCGGGTGATCGATTCCTTGTGATCGTTACTGAACAAACAGCGCGTTCCACTCCATTCACGGTGGTCCTAAACTGGATGTCAGATCTGAAACGATAATGCTTCGTCAACTTCCAATTGCCGCCCATGCCGCTCATGTGAGGTGAAAACGCTAGAATCGGGTTCGTCTATCAAGTGATTCGCTGCTAAGATTTAATTGAACCATCTCTTAAGGCTTGCGGCCCGGACTTGTCTTTTCGCAGGCGCTGGAAAGAAAAACAAATTGAGCGAAACGATCTCCCCAAATACGACGCTCTCCCACTACACGATCGTCTCTAAGATCGGCGCCGGAGGCATGGGCGAAGTCTATCTCGCGCAAGACACCAAACTCGATCGCAAAGTTGCGCTGAAAGTTCTGCCGCCCCAGTTCGTTGAGAATCAGGTACGCATGCGCCGGTTTGTACAAGAAGCCAAGGCTGCGTCTGCCCTCAATCATCCCAACATCATCACGATCTATGAGATTGGTGAAGCCGACTCGCGTCACTTCATCGTGACTGAATTCATTGACGGACAGACGCTGCGCCAGCGAATTAAGCACGAACACTTAAAGCTGAATGACCTGCTTGAGATCGCAATTCAGGCAACCAGCGCACTCGCAGCCGCACACTCAGCCGGCATCATCCATCGTGACCTCAAACCTGAGAACATCATGGTCAGGCGCGATGGCTATGTCAAAGTATTGGATTTTGGACTGGCCAAGCTTACGCATCCTGAAGGCTCCACCACTGACACTGAAGCGCCGACAAAAGCGCTGGTCGACACGGGTGCAGGCACAGTGGTGGGAACCGCGAACTACATGTCGCCAGAGCAGGCGAAAGGAAAACGCGTTGACCCTCGCACCGATTTATGGGCAATGGGCGCGGTCATCTACGAGATGGTGGCCGGGCATGTTCCTTTCGAAGCTGAGACACCAAGTGAGGTCATTGGCCTAATACTCAATAAGCAACCTCCACCATTAGCACGTTACGAACGTGAAGCTCCACCGGAACTCGAACGCATCGTCACCAAGGCACTAACGAAAGATCTCGAAGAGCGTTATCAAACGGCGAAAGACCTTCTGGTCGACTTAAGAAGACTTAAACGGCAACTTGATCTGGAAGCCGAGATCGAGCGCACCGTTCCGCCGGAATTCAGAACATCCGGCAGCGCTGCCACACAAACAGGGGCTCATGCGCTCTTCACGTCAGCGTCAGACACAGCCGCGACTGTGAGCAGCGAAGTTGAGCATCATGTATCAAGTGCCGAATACATCGTCAGTGAGATCAAGCGGCATAAGAAAGGGTTTGCCGTCACCGGCGCGGTAGTGTTTGCGTTAGCGCTGGTGACTGTCGGCTATTTCCTATTTGCGCGCCGCACAGCTGCCCTGACAGACAAAGACACGATCCTGCTTACGGATTTCGTCAACACAACCGGCGACGCTGTCTTTGATGGCACACTAAAACAGGGGCTTGCCGTGCAACTCAGCCAGTCGCCGTTCTTGAACCTCTTCCCCGATACTCGCGTGCGGCAGACTCTACGCCTGATGGGCCATTCGCCTGATGATCGCGTAACGGCGGAGATCGGACGAGAGATATGCCAGCGACAAGGACTAAAGGCGCTAATTACCGGATCAATTGCGACGCTCGGCAGCAATTATGTGCTGACACTGGAAGCGATCAGCAGCCAAGGTGGTGAGGTATTGGCCACAGAACAGGCCGAAGCCGAGAGTAAGGAGCAGGTGCTCAAGACACTGAGTCAAGCTGCGAGCAACCTGCGAGAGAAGCTCGGTGAATCGCTCAGTTCGCTGCAAAGATTCGATGCGCCGCTCGAAGTCACAACGTCGTCACTCGAAGCGCTAAAAGCCTTTTCACTTGCGGCCGATGAATCGAGCCGCGGCAAATGGCTTGAGGCCATTGAACATTACAAACACGCACTGGAATTGGATCCCAATTTCGCCTCAGCGTACAACGGATTGGCAATTTGTTACGCCAACACCGCTCAGCCCAAGCTGGCGGCGGAAAATGTTTCCAAAGCTTTTGCATTGCGCGATAAGGTGAGCGAATTTGAGAAGCTTAGAATCACGTCGTTCTACTACTTCACGGTAACTGGCGATATCGACAAGTATATTGAGGTTCTGGAACTACATAAGAAAACCTTCCCGCGTGATGACAGACCCCATATAAACCTTTCAGTCGCCTACGATCGGATTGGGCAATGGGAGAAATCGGCAGCAGAAGCCGGCGAAGCTATTCGGATGAATCCCAACACGGTCGCGCCGCATGGGAACCTCGCCCGCGCGCTGATGCGGCTTCATCGCTACGACGAATCCTTGGCCGTCCTCGATCGCGCATTTAAGCAGTACAAGCTCGACAGCGAGCATCTCCACATGTGGGTTTATAACATTGCCTTCATTCGCGGCGATGTGGCGACGATGACGCATGAACTTGAGCAGTTGAGCGGAAAGCAGAATGAGTATATGGCGCTCGATTGGCAAACTAATTCGTCGGCTTATGGCGGTCACTGGGGGCTGGTACAAGACTTCTCTCGTCGCTCGATTGAGCTTGCCGCTAAAAGTAAGGCTAAAGAGGTGGCCGCTCAGTATGCGGCTGAACACGCACTGCGTTCTGCGGTGTTTGGTCAGTGCTCGGAAACCAAATCAGGCGCGGCTCAAGCGCTCGCCTTCGAACGCAATCAAGTGACACTGGCGCGTAGCAGTCTCGCACTCGCGTTGTGTCGTGAAGTCAGTCAAGCACAGTCGCTCGTGGACGAACTGACGAAGCAGTACCCGCAATTTACGATACTTAATTTTATCTGGCTACCCGCAATCCGCGGCGCGCTGGCGCTCGATCACAACAATGCCGCACAGGCGATCACTGAGCTACAGGGTGCCCGCTATGAAGCCGCCGGAGAGTTCTGGCCGCAGTACGTGCGCGGCTTGGCAAATCTGAAACTTGGCAAAGGTGCGGAAGCAGCTATTGAGTTCCAAAAGATTCTCGACCACCGTGGCTATGCCCCGATGTCGCCGCTGTACTCACTAGCGCACCTCGGAATGGCACGCGCCGTCGCATTGCAGGGTGATGCGGCAAAAGCACGCAAAGCGTATGAGGACTTCTTCGCATTGTGGAAAGATGCAGACAACAATATTTCCGTCCTGATTGAAGCGAAGAAGGAATACGAAAGGCTGAAGTTAAATTGAAACCATTGCTAAGGTCCGCGACTCCCACTTATCTTTTCACTTGATCCCCGGACTCAGAAACTCCGCAACCATTCTCGCTACCGTGAGATTATCCCTCAGTTGGCTTTCCCACTGGAGCTAACCGAAAGTTAGAACCACACGAAAGCGCACTCTGCCACTGTGCATTTGCTCGTAGGCCTCTGCCACTCGATCGAGCGGATATTTCTCAATCATCGGGTGCACGTCAGCCAAGGCACTGAATTCCATTGTGTCTTGTGAATCCTTTGCTGTACCCGAGTACCAACCGGCGATGGATCGCCTTGCGACGATCAGTGAAAACACATTGACTATCAGTGGCTCTGCCGGTGCGGCGGGCACGAGAAGCTTGCCGTCAGGGGACAGTCCATCAACCAATGCAGAGATTGCCGGCGCGTTTGGAGCCGTTGCGAGTATCACGCGTGCGCCACCGAGCTTTTGTAATTCCACAACAGGATCTGTAGCGGTCGCATCGATGAAATGGTGCGCGCCCAGTTCGCGTGCAAGCGACTCTTTATCGTTACCTCTATTTATCGCGACTGTCTCAAAGCCCATATGCCGCGCATACTGAACGCCGAGATGACCCAGCCCACCGATGCCGTGAACGGCAACGACTTCTCCAGCGCGAGCTCCTGAATTCCGCAGGGCGTTATAGACGGTAACACCCGCGCACATGAACGGACCGGCTTCTTCGGCGGGCAGCTCATCAGGAATAGCCGCGAGTGCTGATGCAGGTGCAATCACGTACTCGGCATATCCGCCATCGAAATCGAATCCGGTAACTTTTCGATTAATGCACATCGCGAAGTCACCGCGCCGACACTGTGCACACACGAAACAATGGCCGCCATGCCAGCCAACGCCAACGCGTTGACCGATGGTCCATGCGGTAACGTTGTCGCCGACCGCGTCCACCAGTCCGGCTACTTCATGACCCGGCACACGCGGGTACTGGAGGCCGGGCCAGAGGCCCTCTTTGACAAGAGCGTCGCTGTGGCAAATTCCGCACGCCTGTACTTTCACTCGTACTTGCCCGACACCCGGCTCAGGAATGTTGCGCTCAACCAATTCCCAATTTCCGCCGGCTTTGCTTATCTGTGCTGCTTTCATCTTATTACTCATGATTGCTCCTTATCTGTTCACTGCGATTGCGTTTCAAGAAAGATAAAGTTATTGATGCAAACCACATTCGGATTTATGTAAGCCACGCCAGCGTCCTGCCCTGGGATCTTCCCCGATTTGAACCGGAGTAGTACAGGGAGTGCAGCCGATAGACGTGTAGCCGAAGTTATGCATCGGGTTATAAGGCACATCGTGCTTCGCAATGTAATCCCAAACACGAACAGAGGACCAGGCCGCCAGAGGGTTGATCTTGATCAGATCGAATTTTTGATCACGCTCGACGATTCCTGCGTTGGCGCGAGCTGGTGATTGGTCACGGCGAATGGCAGTGATCCATGCACGCAGATCTCTGACGGCTTCCTTGAAGGGTTCAACCTTGCGCAGCTTACAGCATAGGTCAGGCTGGTGCTCCCAAAGACGGTCACCGAACTTTTGTGCCTGCTCCTCCAAAGAAAGGCTCGTCGCTCGTCGCTCGAAGACTACGCCGTAACGCAACTCTAGTCTATCGCGAAGCGCATAGGTTTCCGGGAAGAGTAGATCGGTATCGAGATAGATGATCCGCACCGTGCGACTGATACCAGCCAGCATATGCACCAGTACGCAGCCTTCAGCGCCAAACCCTGTAGCCAGCGCTACATCTTTGTCGAACCGGTCCAAGGTCCAGCGCAACACTTCTTCAGGTGCTTGAGCCTCAAACTCGGCGGATAGCCGACTTAGTTCCTCATCAGTTGTGTCTTGATTAATCCGTAAAGCAGAAATACTCATCTTGTGCAACCACTCTGCTGTCATCCTTCTCAAACCATTTGAGTTGTTCGCGCAACTGAACAACATCTCCAACAACAATGACCGCCGGCGAGCGCATGCCGGCTGCTTCGGCCTCATCAGCAATTGAGTTCAGCGTACTCACTACGGTTTGCTGCGCTTCATAACTTCCCCAGCGAATCACAGCAACAGGTGTCTTCCAACTTCGACCTGAATTGATCAGTGCAGTTGTTATTTCGCGCAGATGAGCCACACCCATCAGAATTACTATCGTGTCCGCAGTTGAAAGTCCCGACAGAGTCATCAACTCGAATGAGCCATCTGCAGCAGTCGATCCCGTTAATATGGCAACTGAAGATGCAACGCCCCGGTGCGTCAAAGGAATGCCCGCATACGCGGGCACGGCGAGAGCCGAACTGATACCGGGTACTATTTCAAAAGGAATTTCCTCCGCATGGAGTGCCTCTGCTTCTTCACCACCGCGACCGAAGAGCAATGGATCCCCACCCTTTAGTCGTACAACGCACTTCCCTTCCAGGGCGTAATGAATAAGTAGTTTGTGAATCTCAGATTGTGAAGTGTGCTCACCGCGACCGACCTTCCCAACGTACAGTCGCAGAGCATGTGATGGAACAAAGCTCAAGACCTCGGGATCGATGAGATAGTCATAAAGCACGACGTCAGCCGTCGTTAACACATCACGTGCACGTAAGGTCAGCAAATCGGGTGCGCCTGGACCAGCGCCAACGATGTAGACAGTTCCTGTCGCTTGTCGTTTCGCAAGAGCACTAATGCGTTCAGTTTCTCGTATGCGTTGAATCGACGCCGCGACTACGAGTGGATGCGCTGACAGCGGTTCGGTGATCTTGTATTCGACGCCGGGGAACCTCGCCGACACTTCGCTCACCTCGTGTGGAAGGTCGCCACGCGTATGCCGCCCCGGCGAAAGGAAGTAGGGATGAACTGTTATAGAGCACGCGCCGCGCTCGACCAACGTACTAAAACCCTCAGCGATGTTGGGATGTTCTATTTCTAGAAACGCAGCCTGGACCAACTGAAATCCGCCTCGCGCGCCAATGAGTCGCGCGACGCTACGCACATCATCGTTAGCTTCCTGCCGACGACTGCCATGGCCGACAACAAGCACACCTGAACTGGCTGGTTCGCTCATGCCACTGCCTCGCGTCGCGGAATCAGGTCAACGCAATAAGCAACAAACCTTCGTGCCAGCTCAAGGATCGTCTGGGCACCTTGCTCGGTCACGTCGAGTTTCAAGTCCCCAAAGCGCGTGGACAATCCAGCCCATTCGCCTTTCGTCTCACCTGAGAGGACAAACAGATTCTCAAACTCCCACAGACCCTCGTCCGCAGTGAACGGGTCAACGAGCTTTTGATAAAGCGGTACACGTGCAGCTGTCGCCGCTGCTTCGTACGCAGTCAGCACTGCTTCCGGATATTGCTTGTGATAAATGAGGGCTTCGGTTTGGGCTATCGCTTTGCGCGCAATGTCGATCGTTGGAATCGTTTCAGCCACCGTCGATCCAGCACACTCGCCCTTGACTCCCTTGCGCACTGCAAAGCTTTCATGCTCGTGTCCGTAGTCCTCATAGAAAGATGGATCGTCGTCGAACGACGGGATGTGCCGCAGTGGTTCGACTGCTGCTTTCAACGGCTCGATTCCGATTCGATTAACAAACGAATTGAAGTCTTCGCTATTCAGTTTCTGCGCAGCAAATAATTCCAGCAGCGACTCGGTAACTTTCACGCAATTCTTCGCGGGAAACTTTCCGAGTAGCGTGCCGAATTGAGCATTGTCGGGCGTCGCTGAGCCTCCGACAGTTACAAAGTGAGCAGGCACGGTTCGGTCATCCCGAGAGAGAGCTGCAGCATAGAAGCCAACGTTTGCGATTGAATGTTGTGCGCAACCATTTGGACAGCCGGAAATCTTGATGCGCAAAGATCGCGCTAGTTCTCCGTAAGTTGCCAATGGACCATCGCTGAATGCGTCGCTGATGGCGCTTCCCAAACCTTTCGCTGAAGCAATGCCGAGACGGCAGGTGTCGGAGCCCGGACATGTAGTCACGTCGGCAACTGTGCTTACGCCACGTTCCCCGAGTGATTCCCGGTTTAGCGCGCGAAACAATTCCCAAAGCTCCGCCTGGCGCACCCATGGTAGATAGATGTTCTGTTCAATTGAGATCCGCAATTCGCCCGCAGAAAATCGTCGGGCTATATCAGCGAGATGACGCGCGCGATCAGCTGTGAGATCTCCGAGCTTTATCCGCACGTGCACACCGCGGAACTCTGGGTGCTTGTGCTCGATAACGGAGTCACGCAACCATGAATGAAACTCAGTCTCGTTAGGCTGCTGGTTCAAGATGGGAAGTTTTTGATGCGAGCCTTTAAGGACACGAGTAGTTACGTCATCGTGTGCTTCCTGCAACTGTGGTACGTCTATTGGTCCAACACGCCGCCTCTCATCTTCAAGTGCCGCACGGAACTCGTTCCATCCCATCCTCTCAATGAGGAATTTCATACGCGCCTTCATGCGCACCTTGCGTTCTCCATACCTGTCAAAGAGCCGTAAGGTCGCAGCTGCAAGATTGAACAGTTGATCAACGGGAAGGAATTCGGTGTAGAGATACGCTAGATGCGGATCCGCTCCGAGACCGCCTCCGAGATAGACCTTGAAGCCTCGCTGTTCCTTTCTGGTAGTTGCCCAAAAACCGATGTCGTGAATACGCAAGGCTGAATGGTCCTCATCACATCCCTCAAATGCGATTTTGAACTTGCGGCCGAGGTTCTGGTTGTACTTGTTGCGCACCAGAAATCGAAACAGCGCTTGCGCATACGGCTCTACATTGAAGGCTTCTGTTGCTGACGTGCCGGCACGATAGCAAGCAGTGATATTCCGGACCGTATTACCGCAGGCCTCTCGAGAAGTGATTCCGCATTCAGCTAGAAACCGCAGTAACTCTGGAACCTTTTCCAGTTTTACGTAATAGATCTGAGCGTCCTCGCGAGTGGTGAAGTGCATAAAGCCGCTGCCAAATCGATCGGCCGCGTCGGCAATTCGCACCAGTTGATCTGAAGTCAAGCGGCCGCCCGGGATCTTGATGCGCTGCATCTGCACACCTTCCTGGCGCTGAGCATACGTGCCGAAATGCAAACGCTGCTTCTGCATCTTGGTCTCGTCGAGTTTGCCGGCACGATATCTGTGAATCTGCTGCTCGTATTGGGCCAATTCATCAGAAACGTATTCAGGGATTACATGATTTTCCTGCTTTGGAATCTCGATAGCCATTTCTCAATACCTTCGACTTATGAGTCGCAAAGAGAATTAGGATGAAAATGGAAAAACCTCCGAAATTCATCGGAGGCTTCCGTTGGCAACACGTTAAAATTTTGGCGGGCGTCAGTCTCGCTCGTTATCTGCTCAAGTATGTTCCCCTGTGAAATTGTCATTGCCCGAACCATTCGTTGTCTGCTGCCACTCGCACGAAAGCACACGCGTCACGCGACAGTTACAACAGCAACAACAAACGTTCATCAGAAGTACTTGGGCAGTCATTTGGACCAAACTTTACCACAATTCGCGTGAGGATCAAGATAATAGTATTTATGCGGAGGTAAATTAGACTTTTGCGGAGGAGTCTGACCGAGAAGTACTTTTGTTACGCATCATTCCGATCGAAAAACGGCGTCGTCCAGACTCGCCGCTCCCAGTTTGGCCAGACACTCTTCACTTCAGCCAGTAACCATCCTCCAACTGAAATTGAGCTTTCATGCGATGCATAGATGATCCAGTCAAATGTCGCGTCACACCAATAGCATTCATTCCCGTTGTAAAAAGGCTCGAGAACTGAAAGCTCTTCTTCATAATTGATTCCGTCTTCGCGTATCTCCCAAATTCTTTCGATACCATGAGATCGAAATATCGTGCGTAGCTTTTCCGCTCCGACTTCTTTTTCGAAATAACTATCTTGGAAAGCTTCGATATCTTCTCTTTTGCGATCCGCCAACGGATACCAGTATGCTTCTGTAACACTCCAAACTTGTCGCAATTTGTCGTTGATGTCAGAACTCTCTTCCGCGTTCAAAACGCGTCGGTAGAAGAGCGGTTCGACTACGGCCAAATCAGTGTCGGTTAAATTTGCGATGAATCGATCGAGAGCTTCACGTTCTTCACTCATGGCCCGCTGTTCAATCGGGCCGTTTGGAGGTTGCGTGAAGATGTTTTGAGCATCTGCAGCCATCGCCCTGAACGCTCGTTTAGCCTCATCAAGAGAAGCAAACTCATTCGCACGATGGCGTTCAATTTCGACAAGGACCGCGTTGAGTACATGGTAGCGCGGGAAAATTCCAAGTGCTTCCGGAGTGTATTCGTAGCCGGCGCGATCCTTTCCTGTCGACGCCAGATCAGCATACCTCCGTGTCCAGTAGGAATACTTATCCATACAGTAGTGGCGAAGGGCGGTGTGAAGCTGTTGGATTTGGTCGCTCAAGCTTATTTATTGTCGTCGAGTCACCATTACATCACAATTCAATCGGGCGTATACTATGGTCCACCTTATCCATTAGCAGACAAACTCTCATGCAAATGAAAAGAGTGTTCTCAATTATCCTTAGCTCTGCATTGGTCTCAGGTCTGGTTTTGTCTCAGACACCTCAAGGAGTCCAGCAAGAGAAGATTGACGATGTTGTTCGCATCAATACTGAGTTAGTGCAAACAGATGTAGTTGTTACTGATAAAAGAGACCAGATTATCGGCGACCTGAAACTCGAAGACTTTGAGTTGTATGACAACGGTAAGAAACAAGATCTCCAATTTCTCGAGTTCGTAAGCGTCGAGACCGGAAAGCGATTTGAGAACAAAGCTCCTGGCTCTGGGGGCGTCGAAACAGGCCTGGGCTCGAACGGCCCCTCCGCCAAGGGCGTAAAACGTGTCATCTCTTTCGTCATCGACGATTTAACCATACCGGTTGAGGACATGCTCACAGTACGCACGCTGCTACTTGATTTCGTCAATGATCAAATGAGAGACGGAGATCTGGTTTCAGTGATCCGCGTGGTTGGCGGAAGCGGTTTGCTACAACAGTATAGCTCTGACAAAACGCTCTTGCGGCGTGCCATCTCGACGCTTACACCCAAGTCGCACGCGCTTTCCGCCTTCGATGATCTGGAGGTTGGCCTGGAGCCAGTCGAAAAATTTGATCCTGGCAACCGCGGGTTGCGAGCTCTTGTGTCCCTCGCTACAGCGAATCTGGCCATAACGAGTCTTAAACGGATTCCCGGTCGTAAAACTCTGGTTCTAATCTCCGGCGGGTTACCGCTTTTTGACGCCAGCAATAGCGATGTGATGCTTAACAGTGTCTTATATCTGCTCAATGAGCTCATCGACAATGCGAGTCGAGCGGGAGTCGTTGTCAACACCATGGACGTTCTGGGGTTGAAGGCATCGCGCCCAATGCCGGGCTTTCAGGATACGCCCGCTAAGAGCGCGATGGGGATAGGTTCAGTCGGTGGCGGCGGAATGGATCCGTCGTTTGGCCGTACCCCTGTTGCGTCTTTGCTCGCTGAAAAGACTCCGTTGGACCAACTGCAGGGTGCACAAGGGTTGCGCACTCTGGCCAATGCGACAGGTGGTCTTTCGTCTGTCGACACCAACAACTTTAAGGAAGGCTTAGAGAAGATATTGTCCCGAGCCAATGGCTACTACATCCTCGCCTATAAGCCGGCTGAGAAGTTTGATGGAAAGTTTCATAGAATCCAGATCAAGGTGAAGCGCGATGGTGCACGAGTGTTTACACGCGAGGGATATCTGGCAAGAGATGAAGCTAAAACTGCTAAGCCAAAAACAAAGCAAGAAACAATAATTGCAACGGCCACTTCGCCGCTGGCGAAGCGCGACGTCAATGTCGTGGAAACATTGCAGTACAAATTCCTTCCCACTGGGCTGGCGGAGCTTGATGTTCACTTGCTCATCGATGCGAATACGCTCAAGTTCGCGAGGTCAGGTCCGGACTCATACCAAACCTCTCTTGATGTCGTTGGGTTCGTATTCGACGAGCTCGGTAGGAACCGCGGCGGGTTCAGTGAAACAGTAAATCTAAACCTCAATCCTTCTGATTACCAATTCTCTCTCACGAACGGACTGAGCTATTCGGCACATACCGAACTGCCACCGGGCTTTTACCAGCTGCGTGCGGTGGTCCGTGAAAATGAGACTGGCCGTCTTGGTTCGATTTCTCGTTATGTTGAAGTTCCTAATCTAACGAATGGACGTTTGTCTGTGAGCAGTCTGTTTATTTATCGAGTAGATCCAACTCAACCCAATGCGCCACCTGACTCCTTGACCGCTCTACGTCGGATCTCGCGCAAGCATGAGCTTCGCTACGCAGCTATCATCTACAATTCAAAGCTTCAGAATGGAAAGCCAGGAGTCCGATCACAACTCACAGTAACGCAGGATGATAAGGTGTTGGTGCAGGGACCAGAGCAACTGGTTGAAAGTGAAATACCTGGACCACAGTTACTCAAGGTCGGACAGTTGGATTTGTCAAAAGTGACGCCCGGTCGCTATGTGTTGACACTGGCAGTTACTGACCCACTTGCAGATAAAAAGAGAGGGGCTGTGGTACGCAGAATTGACTTCACTGTCGTTGACTAGATAAGCCCCTCCAAGAGAAAAGGAAAGAGCCGCGCTTTAAAGAGACGCGGCTCTTTCCACTTTGGCTCTTCGAGCTTGCAGCGATCAGAAAATGACGCTGAGGCCCATCGAAATGGTACGGCGCCCACCGTCATTCTCCTGGAAATTGAAGTACGTGGTGCCGGCATTGTCGAGCAGGATGCTATTTGGAATGCCAAAGTTCGGGTGATTTAAGGCATTCGATAATTGTAGCCGGTACTGCAACTTGAACCGCTCCTTAATGCGGAAGGTCTTGAAGACGCTCAAGTCGAGATTTTCATTACGATCGCCCAGGAACGTATTGCGACCCAGGTTGCCAAAGGGGGTTCCAAATTTCAAAGCGGCCCCGGCCCCGTTAAGAATCAGTCGCACGTCACCGGGATTGATCGGTGTAAAGATGCCCTTGTTCAGGTCGCTCAGCAGATAGAAACCAGTTGAGCTCGGTCTAAACTGATTTAGAGTTACGCCCGGCAGCCGTCCCTGGTTGCATTTTGCATAAAAGATGCAGGCATCGATGTCTGTGATTCCAACACTTCCTATAGGGGCGTTTGGATTGGCCGCGAAAGGTCTGAAGTGCGACTGCGCGCCGATGAACGCGGTCATGAACGCGGCATCTTCGTAGGGATTGCGGCTCGCCAACTGCTGGCCTGGCGTAAATGGTCGACCGGGTTGAATCAACACGATCCCATTCAATTGCCACCCACCCAAAAGACGACCAACGATGCCTTTTTGCTCGCGGTAGAACGGCAGGTCCCAGATGAAGTTAGCGGTAAAAACGTTCCGCGCATCGAAGCCAGAGTTTCCTCTCTCCGCGATGTGCAAATCCAGTGGATTCTGAGAAACGGTAACTGAGTTGCCGCCCGCGAACGAGAAGACCTCGCTCGAATTGTCAATCGCATGACTGTACGTGTACGTGAAGCCGTAGGTTAGCTGTCTGCGGAACCGGGAATCGAACCGCAGTTGCAAGCTGTGATAGATCGATCTTGCAGAGTTAACCCTCTCACGTACGAGTCCAACCGGCTGCAACCGTCCATTGCATACTCCTTCATTATCCGGAGTGGCTGGATTGTCCGTGCACGTCAAGGGTCTTGCATTTGGAAACAGTTGCGGGAACCCCGGGAATGCGAGCGTCCTGGCAGTGCTGGCTCCGACATCCACGAACTGGCGAGAAAAACCATTCACAAGATTTCCGATGAATGGATTGGCGTTGATTGTTTGGAATAAACCATTTCCTTTCGTCCCAAGATAACGAACCTCAAGCACGCTGTCAGTGCCGACCTCACGCTGAATTCCCAATGACCACTGTTGCGAATACGGCGAGTAAAACTCAGTGTCAGGGAGTGTCCGGTTCAGGAATCGTGGGTCAAAGGTATTGAATCTTATTAGTCCGCTGGCAGTCGCAGCGTCACGAACTGTATCCCCCGTGGGAACAGCACTCGGAACGCCGACATTTGCTGCCGAGGTTAAAAAGACCAGAGGCGATGAAGTTGAGATGTTGAGCATGAGGTTGTAGAAGGCGGGATCATAGGCGACACCATAACCACCTCGAATCGTGCTCTTGTCTTCACCCAAGAGCCAACCCATAACACCGCTCTTGAACCGCGGGCCCCAGACGAAGCCCAGCCGTGGGGCAAAATTATTCTTATCTGTCTCGACCAGCGGCACCGTGCGCGCATCGATTGGCAGATTCTGCCTCCAGAACGCCTTTGAAGGATCATTCTCACGAGCTGTGCTGATCTCGTTCATTAGATTCATGGGTTGCCCTGTGTTCTCATAACGAACTCCAAGGTTCAACGTTAGGTTAGGACGAATTCGCCAGTCATCCTGGAAATAGTAGAACTGGTCAAGCTCGTCATATGAGAGTGTCGACGGACCCAAGGCCACCTGAAGTGTCTGGGGATTGTTAGCCGCCAACTGAGCTGTGTCGCCAAACGTATACTGGCCATTAACGAACGGCAGGAATGGCACGATGTTAGTCAGTTTTCGGAAGTCGAATCCCATCTTCATCTGATGGTTGCCGCGAGTCAGACTTAAGTTGTCGTTGAACTGATAGGAATTGACCGTGCGTCCTTGGGGCAGATTCGTCGCAGGACCAATGGCCAAAACAGGGGCACCGTTAGCGGCCGTAAAAGCGAGGTTGAGATTGGTAAGCGCCGTGTCGATCTGATCGGGGTGCGGAATGTTTCCTTTACCTGCGCTGCCACCACCGCCAAAAATCACAAACAGGTGCGAGTAGTTGAGACGAAATTCGTTAACAAGAGAGTTCGAGATGGTCCACGTCCAACCGCCACCCATTTGCTTTGTAAACACCGGCGTGTCTCTGCTGAATCCTCCGACTGTGGCGCCGGCATCCGGGTTTGGCGCCGTTTGTCTGAACCAGCGACCCCAGATACGGTGACTACCCAGATTTGAGTCGCCACGAATGGTATATTCATCCAGCGGGTTCGGTTGCACCAGCGTGCGTTGCACAGCTGCAACTGGCACAGTTACGCCACCGACTGTGATGGTCGATTGGGGAACATCGGTGCGGATAACAGGATTCCCCAACGGGAGGCTAAAGGCAGAAAAGTCTGCGAAGTATTGAATCGCAGCATTATTGGGAAAGGCTGTCTTTAAGGCCTGAACTCCAGCTGGAGTCGGAGCTAGTGAGCTTGTCCTCAACGTGACAAGTCCCGGATTGCGACGGAAGAAGCCGGTGGTAAAGAAGAACACTTTGTTCGGGATTACTGGACCACCGACGTTGTAACTGAAGAAATTGGTTAGATTCTGATCGGGCTTTTTCTTACCGGACCGTCGTTCGAGATTCGTCAATGAGTTGAAGTTTGCGTTGTCAAGATGTTCCCAGTTAACTGATCCGTGAAATTCATTTCCTCCTGACTTACTAACGTAATTGACGATGGCCCCTTGATTGCGGCCATATTCAGCTGAGAAGTTGTTGGTGACCACTTGAATTTCCGACACTGCTCCAGCGTTCTGAACGAAATAATTGGGCCCGCCGATTGACAAGTCATTGTTGTCTACACCATCAATGGTGAAATTGTTAGACCGCGCGCGATTGCCGTTAACCGAGAGTGTTGGACCGTTCGCATTGACGTTGCCAAATCCCTGGACGACTCCAGGAACCAGAAAAGCGATACGATCCAGTCCGCTTCCAGGTGTGTTTATCGGCAAATCCTGAATCTTGCGTTCTGTGAACGTTGCGGAAACCTGCGCTGAGTCCTTTTCCACCAGCACTTCAGTGCCACCGGCAACCACCGTTACGCTTTCGCTAATCGCTCCAGCTTCCAGCTTAGTGTCGATTACCGTTTGTTTACCCGCAGTTACCTCTACGTCGGTAACTTCTGCTCGCTTGAAACCCTGGGCTTCAATTCGGAGTGAATACCTGCCTGGCAGTACTCTGGAAATGGAATAAACGCCGTCCTCTGAAGTCGTCGTCTTGGATTCGACACCAGTGGCGACATTCGTTGCGACCACGCTGGCTCCAGGGACAGCGCTGCCATTCTGATCAAGTACAGATCCGCGGAGTCCACCTGAAACCGCCTGCGCTAAGCTGACATTTGCTGACCCTAGACACACCAACCCGGTAATCACTAGTGATATCAACATCCCCTGCGTTCTGGTTAGAGACCTTTTCATGGCGCCTCCTCAGTTGGTGATTTTGGTAGGTTCGGGCGAGGACTACTCGATTGTGGCCCGCAAGGCCACAGCGTTTTATCGGGCGCTTCTGCACGAGCCATGCCTTCGAGGATCACGTCGATCCTTCAGTTTTTGGCCTAATTTCGCGAATTCACCAGTGGATTCCTTGAGAGGTACTCCGAAATATCGGATAAAGACTCCACTTTTTTGAATGGCAGGGTACTCGACTTATTGTAGGAGTGCAATTAATTTTTTGACTTGATCGGAATTGCTAGCCTGGGGAGCTTCGTGGAGGTAACGCTCGAGATAGGCTCGAGCCAAGTTCCGGTCGCCCTTTGTTAGATACAGTTCTCCCAGATGAAATAACGCCAGGACACATTCTCTACTGTCCAGATCATAAGCAGCCTTCAACTCCTTCTCTGCTCGCTCAACATTTGAAGTTCCCAGCATCGCCAATCCCGAATAGAGGCGAGCGCTAGCTGATCGCGGTTGAAGAGAGATCGCTTTGTCCAGCAGGCTAGATGCCTCTTCGAATTCATGCATTTTCACAAGCACGATCCCAAGATTCAAAGTTGGGTTGAACGCCGACGAATCGATACTAAGTGCTTCGCGCAATTCGTCTTCCGCGTCGTCAAGCATTCCCAGCTTCATGAGCTGCGATGCCAGGTCGTTGTGGGCCATCAGGTACTGGGGATAAAGGGCGATTGCCTTGCGGAAATAAGTTATCGCTTCCTCGATCTTCCCTTCCTTGCTGGCCTTACTACCGCGCTCAAATTCCTTCCTGGCTTTTGATGGAATGCTCGGATCAAGCTCTCCTGTCGAGATGGTTGTGGGCTTCTCTTTCGAAGACGAGCTTTTTTCTTTGAAAACTATATTGAGGACTGATGGATATGATCTAACCACTTCAACATTGTCCGTGACAGGTTCAAATCGCTTCCTGTCAGCTTCGATCAGAACCTGGTAACTACCGGGCGAAAGCTTCGTAAACTCGAATTGTCCTTGACTATCTGTGTAAACAATCGAAGCAAGACCACGCACAGTTTGTAATGTAATCTTGACGCGTTCGTTCAACGGGGCGCCGCTTGGCAGAACAACTTTGCCCCGAATACTTCCAGTCGCTGCGCTTTCGCTTGCTGTGGGTTGTCGCACCTGTGCTGTTCCAGCGATTGCTGCGAACAGCGAGATTGCAAGCAATAGAAAACTATCCCGCACTGTGTGGTTATTTTGAATCACGATTCAATTGTCTCAGATTAACTGAGAATGATTTTAGCTTGTCGTCAATGGACGGTCTATTTGTTCTTGCGCGAAGCGTTCTGGTGACGTAAAACAGCTCCAGTGGCAGACCTTTCCCCCGGAACTACTCTTGCCCACTATCGCATCATTTCCAAAATCGGTGCGGGCGGAATGGGCCACGTGTATCGCGCACAGGACACTGAGCTTAGCCGTCCCGTCGCTCTGAAATTCCTCTCTGGCGAAGTCGAAGCTCATCCCAGCCGGCTTAAGCGTTTCATTCAGGAAGCAAAAGCCGCGTCGGCACTAAATCATCCCAACATTCTTACCGTCTATGAAATTGGGCGGGCGGACGACACTACGTTCCTAGCTACGGAGTTTGTCGATGGCGTCACGCTTCGCGAGCACATGCGGCAGCGGCTTAAGCTGATCGAAGTCCTCGATATCGCGACGCAAGTTGCTTCCGCATTGGTTGCTGCACACGCCGCCGGCATTGTTCATCGCGACATCAAGCCAGAAAACATCATGGTGCGCACTGACGGCATCGTGAAGCTGCTGGACTTCGGCCTGGCAAAGCTGACGGAAAGGCAAGATTCAGTAATGGGACCCGAAGCAACAACGGTTGCCCTCGTCAACACTGAACCCGGCGCTGTGCTCGGAACGATTGCTTACATGTCACCAGAACAGGCCACCGGACGAGACGTTGATGCCCGTTCCGATATTTGGAGTCTCGGCGTGGTCCTCTACGAAATGGTTGCAACGAAGGCCCCATTTGAAGGACCGTCAAAGAGCCACACCATCGTTGCGATTATTGACCATGAGCCGCCGCCGTTAACTGGACTCGCTCCTGAAGTTCCTGAAGCGCTCGAATGGATTATTGCTGAGGCCCTTACGAAAGATCCTGAAGAGCGATGTCAGACGGCGAAAGAGATGCTTGGCAAGTTGAGAAAATTGAAGCAGCGAATCGAGTCCGGTGCGACGGTGTCTGATCTCAATGCTTCAGCTGCACCACACGCATTACGCGCGCTTTCCACAAATGAGAATCCACTAGCCCCAGTCACACAAGCCACACTGGATGACGTTGGAAGATCGACGGCAGACCCTGGAGGTCCTCCTCATACGTCAGCAGTCTCAAATCTTGAATTCGTAACTACCGGAATCAAGCGACATAAGAAGGTTGCTATTGCGGCGCTCGTGCTCGGCTTGATCTTTGTTGGAGGACTAAGCCTTGGAATATATAAGCTGTTAACTCAACCCAAACCGTTTGGTCCCGCAAGAATGAGCGCTCTAACGACGGGCGGAAAAATCAATGGCGAGGACATAAACGGCCAACTCTCGATTTCGCCTGATGGCAAGTACGTCGCTTTCGCAGCCAATGACGCTAATCAGCAGGCCAGCTTGTGGATAAGGCAAGTATCAACAAGCAGTCTGGTGCGCATCGTTCCCGCAGAAAACGGTGGCTATCTGGGCACTACCTTCACACCTGATGGCGAACTGATCTATTACGTCGCTGCGCTGCAGAGAAACAATTTCGTATCAGCGCTCTATCGCGTTCCAGTCCTGGGTGGCAATGCTTCAAAAGTTCTTGATCGTGTGGTCAGTCCTATTGCGTTTTCGCCGGACGGTCAGCAATTCGCTTTCGTGCGCAAGAATCAGGAAAACGTGCACTTGATGGTGGCAAACACAGACGGGAGCGGACAACCTCGGACTATTGCGACGCGCAAACAACCAGATGGCTTTTCCACTTCGGGACCATCGTGGTCCCCTGACGGAAAGCGAATCGCTTGCGGCATGTTCACCGGAGCTGGCGCCAGCTACTCGACTGTTGTAGAAGTACCGGTCGAAGGCGGAGAGCCGAGGTCGATTGGTGCCGAACGATGGGCCAGTGTCAGTCGAGTAATCTGGCTCGCAGACGGCAGCGGCTTGATCATGACGGCTCAACCTGAGTCTTCATCCATCGGCACACAAATTTGGCTCGTTCCATATCCCAGCGGTAAGGCGCGCCGTATAACGAACGATTTGAACGGATATGGAGATGTTAGCCTCGGGTTAACTGCAGATTCGGGCACTATCGCTACGATTCAACAGGTAAACGTCAGCAGCATTTGGATTACTGCCCCCAACGAAGATGAACGTCAGGGCAGGCAGGTTCTCAAAACCAGTCTTCCTGAGACAGTTGCCTGGACACCTGACGGGAAGATTGTTTATGCGAGTCGGACCGGAGAAAACTGGGACATTTGGGTGGCCAACAGCGACGGCTCAGCAAGTAAGCAATTAACCGCCGACACTTTCATTGATCAGCAACCATCAATTTCTTCTGATGGTCGCTATGTCGTTTTCCAATCCAATCGATCAGGCAATCGGAACATCTGGAGAATCGATGCGGACGGCAGTAACCTGAAGCAACTGACCGATGGCAGTTATATTGATGAGAATCCGATTGCTGATAGCGGCTTTGTGTTTTTTGTGTCGAACCGTTCGGGCACGCCGTCGATTTGGAAGGTGGCAATCGACGGCGGACCGCCAGTGCAATTGATTGATCGCCCCTCCCAACTTCCTTCAATTTCGCCTGATGGAAAGCTCATCGCTTATTACTATTCAGACGAACAAGCAAGTAATCAACCAAAGCTCTCAATTATTGCTCAAGGCCAAGGCGGGCAGGTAAAGACGATTGATCTTCCTCGTACTGTTCAGCCTCTGGCATTTGCGTGGATGCCCGATGGACGGTCAATCGCTTACCTGGATTCAGGTTCCGGGATTCTAAACGTTTGGAGCCAGCCTATTGACGGCACCGCGCCAAAACAACTGACTAATTTCAAATCAGAGTTCTTAAACAGCTTTGCCATCTCGCGCGATGGCAAGATTGCGGCATACCGCTTTTCCGCCACGAGAGACATTGTTCTGATCAAAGATTTTCGTTAAGAGCTGTGCCCCATCAATAAAGAAAAAGAATTGACAATCATGATCTACATGGCCGGCGGCGGCTCGAGCGCGTTCTTCGAAAGCTTAAAGCTCTTCAAGAACATCGAAAGCCGATGGGATATTTCCGGCTTTACAAAGAAACCTGACGAAAACGAACGCTGCAGGAGCCAATTAAGCAGAAGACGGATCAAACTAACCATCAATTGGTCTCGAATTGCGCCACCAGGATCCTGATTCGTAATTGCCTCCATTCGAATCCTAGCGGAGGACGCTGCGGCGTAACACGCTTCGCACAATTTCGGTCGTTAATCCGTAGACAAGGTGTGAAGCGTATGCGTAGATGTGGGTGGAGAGCGGATAGCCGAAAGGTGGCTTCGATAAACCAAGCAGCGGCACCGCCCCTTCATCGACGACTAACCAAACAGCAGTCCCGAAAGGTATGCCTGCGCCGGCCGTCACTTGGGGCGCGACCTCAGCCAGTACACCATACAC
>JBKPAC010000071.1:0-27532 GCA_046726175.1 Acidobacteriota bacterium | reverse complement strand
GGCCCACGCTTCGCGAAACCGGACGCAGTATAGAGTAATTGAAAATAGATTTCAATTTCAGTTTGAGGGGGTTCGCCGAAGAGAACTTAGCCGCGGATTTCTACTGTTATTGCGGCGTCACGGGGACGATCGCGAGGTCTGCACGGATTGGACCAATTTCTGTTTGCGCTGTTAACCGAAGCGGAAGCCGCCGCACGTCGTCACTAATCCAGGCGCGCAACATGAACTTGTCGCTTTGAGGATCGTCGGAAGTTATCGTCAGCGCAATCGCCGGCACGTGTTGAGAACCCAGTTGAATGGCCTCTCGCTTGATCGAAGTGACGAAGACCGTCTTTGTTTTGTTCTCGACCAGCATTGAGACCGGATTTCGTTTCGGTGGCCCAAGTGAGAACGTGCGTACCGCGTAGAAGAATGAAATGTAATCGTGAGTCCCTACCGGGATTTCAATGCGTTCGTTCTTGTCTGTAGTCGCTGCGCCATGATCCTGATCGATCGCAACTATCTGATTCAGTCTCCGTGCACCCTCTCTAAGGTTCATCTCAGTACGAAAGGGAAGCAGCGTTCTTGGATCCACGTATGTCGAGATCTGATCGTCGGCCGTGAACACGCGTCCTACTACTCCGGTAGTTTGCGCTCGAACAGAAAAGAAGAGACCTTCGCGGTCGAAGTACCGCGATTGGCCGCGCACTTGAAATGACACCGTTCCGACAGGCGTCGGTGAGGTGCCGAGAAAAACCTGGTAATTCAGCTGCTCGCCGACTTTGAACGGCAGATTGCTGAGATCGGCCGAGGCCGTTCTGATCGGATTGCGTCGAGTAGGTGTGGGAGTGGGAGTGGCGGCGGCTATCGGAGGTGTTGGAGTTGGCGTTGGCGCGGCAACTGTTGGAGGTACGACGAAATCCGATCCGGCCAGTTCTGCACGAATCTCACCCGCGCGATGACGCGCCGTCAGCAGGACCGGGATGTGTCGTTCATCATCACTAAAATAGATCCGCAGACGGTAACCATCGATGCGCGAGTCGTTAACGTGAACCTGAGCTACGAGCGTCCCGTACGATCCAACACTTGTCTTGATGGCGCGTCCGGCGCTCACGCGAATCTCAGCTTGATACTCGTCATTATTCTCTCCCCGAACATTCATCCGGAACACTGAGCCGTCGGCGAGCGGCATTGCTCGCAACTTGTAAATCGCCGAGACCAAATCATACGTTCCCGATATCGCTCCATCACGCGTGACCGAACCAGCTGGCTGATTGAGATCGCGCGACGTGTCGGTAGTGTTGGTTGGATTGCGCAGGATTTGTTGTGATCGGAATGGAGCTCCCGTCTCCGGTTCAACGTAGCTGATGTAATCGTTATTTATAGCGAAGAGTGCTGCGTTGATTACGCCAGTGGTTTGTACATGCGCTCGCAGTTGAATCCCCTCGCGACCGTCGAAGTTTCCTCTGGCTGCCACTAACAATTCAACATGGGCGACACTTAGGAAATTCGAGAACGAAATGTCGTACGTCAACCGTTCACCCACTCGATACGGCACAGCTGAGGCCGGATATGAAGCAACGTCGCCTTTGCGTTGGCCGAAAACGGGGTCGAAAAGTAGGAGAATTAGGGTTAGTAAACTGAAGACCGAGGAAAGCTTCAAACTGAGACTCACCTTCGCATAGTAGTTTCGGGCTCACATCGCGGGCAAGCGGGCCGCCTGCTCACTGATTGTACACGCATCCTGCCCCTTACGGTTCCTCTTCCTTCTATTCCGGCCAATTATCAGGCAAGCGCCGTATCTAATTCAGCCAGAATCTTTTGAGCGGCCAGCAGCGGATCTTGTGCGGCGGTGATTGCGCGGCCGACGACGAGATAATCCGCACCAGCTTTGAGTGCAGCCGCGGGCGTCATGACCCGTTTTTGATCGTCCAACGAGGTATCGGCGGGACGAATGCCTGGCGTCACAATCACGAATTGAGGACGATTGACTGCCTGCCTGATAAGGCTCGCTTCCAGAGGAGAGGCTACGACGCCGTCCAGTCCTGTTTCAGCGGCTAGAATCGCAAGACTCGTAACTTGCTCCGACATCGAGCGACCAATCCCGAGCTGTGGCAGCATTGGGGCATCTATGCTCGTCAACATTGTTACTGCGATAACAAGCGGCCTTTCGTGTCCAATCGCTTCTGCAGCTTCCGTAGCTTCGTCCAGCGCGCGACGCATCATTTCGGGCCCGCCTGCAGCATGAACATTAAACATGAATACTCCCAGTCGTGCTGCTGCTGCTGCTGCTGCACCTACTGTGTTCGGGATGTCGTGATACTTCAGGTCAAGAAAGACCTTTGCCCCAGAAGAGACAATCTCGCGAACGACCGCTGGTCCAGCAGCTGTGAAAAGCTCGGGTCCGACTTTGAACATCCGCGTGCACTCGCTCAATTTGTGAACGAGCTCCAGGGCTTCGTCAGCCGTCGGCACGTCAAGAGCGACAAACATCTTGTTCTTTGCGTCAGTCATTGGCTTCAATTTTTATTCACCTCCGCATATTCCTGTGCGCGAGACCCCACGGCCTCGTCCACTGAACTGAATCCCTGCTTGACCAAAATCTTAGACAAGCCTTCGTTGATCCTCCTGGCGACGAGTGGGCCTTCATAGATCATGCCAGTGTAGATCTGCACAAGGCTTGCTCCGGCGCAGATTTTTTCCCAGGCGTCAGCGGCATTGAACACACCGCCAACTCCAATCAGAGGAATTGATCCCTTCGTCAATCTGTAGAGCGAGGCGACCATTTGAGTAGAACGCCTTCGAAGAGGCGCTCCGCTGAGTCCACCCTCGCCGATCGTTCGAATAGTCTCGTACGGTGTGCTCAACCCCTGCCGCTCAATCGTTGTATTTGTGGCAATGATCCCCGAGATGCCGATGCTTTGTGCTACGTCTACCATCATTTCCAGGTCGCGATACTGCAGATCGGGCGCGACCTTGACTAGTATTGGGAGCTCTCGCTTCAGAATTCCTCTCGAGCTAAGTTCCCGATACTTTTCCATCAAAGCTGAGAGTAGTCGCTCGAGTTGACGCGCGCTTTGCAACTCCCGAAGGCCCGGTGTGTTTGGTGAGCTGACATTCACAGCGACGTAGTCGGCCACGGGAAACACAGCGGTAAAGCTCCTGAGATAGTCGTCAATGGCTTCCTCGAGCGGCGTGACTTTGCTTTTACCGATGCTGACTCCAAGAATGCAGTGCGGCGGATCGCTGGCCGCACGCCGCGCGAACTCGACTGCGCCATGATTATTGAACCCGGCGCGATTTATTAATGCTTTATCCAGAGGCAGTCGGAACAGACGCGGCGTTTCGTTGCCGGGCTGCGCGTGCCACGTGACGGTTCCAGCCTCAATGAATCCGAAGCCAAGCTCAGACAGCGCGGGCAAGGCAATACCGTCTTTGTCGAATCCGGCTGCCAGCCCAATCGGGTTAGGAAACTTCAAGCCAAAGCGTTGAAGGCTCAGGTTTGCTGGTGGCTCGCCGGTGAATGCTTTTGCGATTTGTGCTGAGAAAGGAAATGAAAGGGACTGCAATGCCAGGTTATGTGCTGTTTCCGCGGGCAAGCGGAAGAGTATGGGACGCAGCAGTGAGCGATAGAGCATGAACTATCGCACGCGAGACTAACAGAGGGACGTCCAATTCTCAATTCGAGATCGAGGATCTGGAATGGAATACTGGCCGCGGATGAACGCGGATAAAACGCGGATCAGAACAAAGGAATGCATTAGCACGTTCTTTGTCAGATCTGGTTTTTTCCGCGTTCATCCGCGGCCCATTTTTTCTCCGAGGCCCTGATCTTAATTGGCCAATCTGCAGTGCCTGGTGTAGTATCCGCCAAATGGAATTTCTGGAGAAGGCTCGGATAATGGATGGCCCGCGCATCAATCGCGCGTTGGCCCGCCTTTCCTCAGAAATTGTCGAGGAGAATCACGGCGCTGGAGACCTCTACCTGGTCGGTATCCGACGGCGCGGCGTACCTCTGGCGGAACGCATGGCTGACAAGATTGCGGACCTCGAGGGGGATCGCCCACCAGTTGGCGTTCTCGACATCACACTCTACCGCGACGATCTTTCGTTGGTTGGGGCCAAGCCGGTTGTGAATCGCACAGACCTCCCTGGGGACATTGGCAATCGAAATATTGTTTTGATTGATGATGTGCTTTACACAGGTCGCACGATTCGAGCGGCCATGGACCAACTAATCGACTTTGGCCGGCCGCGACGTGTACAGCTGGCAGTCCTGATTGACCGTGGCAAAGAGCATCGTGAGGTACCGATTCAGGCTGACTACATCGGCAAGCTGGTGCCGACAAAGAAGAGTGAGATCATCAAAGTGATGCTGAAGGAATTTGATGAAGAGGAAGGAGTGGCTATCGTCGAGCGACCGTCCAGCGAGACGGGTTCCTGAAGCGGCCAGTAATGGCCGCTTTTTTTTGTGTAGGTTTCGGCCTTTGGCCTTCGGCTTTGGGACTTGGGTGCTTCCAAAGGCCAAGACCGAAGGCCAAAGGCCAAAGACCAAAGACCAAAGACCAAAGGCCAAATCGAAAATCGAAAATCTAAGATCGAAAATGTAAAGATGACAACTCTATTTGAACGCAAAGACCTTCTCGGCATAAGAGATCTCTCAGTCGGCGAAATCACGCACCTTCTCGATACCGCCGAAACTTTCCGCGACATCTCGCGTCGCGAAGTAAAAAAGGTGCCGACCCTCCGCGGTCGAACCGTCATCAATCTCTTCTTTGAACCTTCCACACGCACCAGAACGTCCTTTGAAATAGCCGCGAAAAGATTGTCCGCCGACGCTGTGAACATAAGCGTCTCGAACTCCAGCGTCAGCAAGGGCGAGACACTGCTCGACACCGCGCGCAACCTCGAAGCGATGGTGCCAGACTGCATTGTGATTCGCCATTCAATGGCTGGTGCACCTCATCATCTCGCCAGAATGTGTAACGCTCCGATTGTCAACGCCGGCGATGGCTCGCACGAGCATCCCACACAGGCACTTCTCGACGCGCTGACGATTCGGGATCACAAGAAAGAAATTGCAGGCCTAAAGGTAGCAATCATTGGAGACATTCTTCATTCACGCGTCGCTCGCTCGAACATCTATTTACTCACGCGGCTTGGAGCAACTGTCAGTGTTGCCGGGCCCGGTACTCTGGTGCCACCTGACTTTGCAGGGGTCGTTGAGAACGGGCTGCGACTCGAACGGCGGATAGAGGATGCTATTGAAGGAGCTGACGTAATAATCATTCTGCGGATCCAACGTGAACGACAGGATGCGGCCTTCTTTCCGTCACTTCGCGAGTACGCGATTCATTATGGTCTACATCCCGAGCACCTGAAACGTGCCGCTTCCGACGCCATTGTCATGCATCCAGGTCCAATCAATCGCGGCATCGAGATCTCTTCAGAAATCGCGGATGGCGGTAAATCTCTAATTCTGGATCAGGTGACGAACGGTCTCGCTGTGCGCATGGCAGTTCTTTATCTGCTCGCAGGTGGTTCGCGCGAGAACGTAGAAGAAACAGTTTGATTTACAGCACACAGATAAACACTGCACAGGAAAATGAAGTATGAAGCTTTTGATAGCGAACGGGTATGTGGTTGATCCTGCTAGCGAGATAAATGCCGGCAAGAACGTGTTGATTGAGGATGGTCGGGTCGTAGGTTTGCTCGATCGTTCTGACTCCTTCCTCGAGGGAGCTGAAATATTCGACGCGACGGGATTGGTTGTAGCGCCTGGTTTCGTCGATCTTCACGTGCACCTTCGTGAACCTGGTCATGAATACAAAGAGACGATTGCCACCGGAGCCTCAGCTGCGGTTGCCGGAGGATGGACCAGCGTCTGCGCGATGCCGAACACGGATCCGATCAACGATAACTCAGCGGTGACGCGATTCATTGTCGAGCAGGCGCAGAAAGCCCAACTGGCAAACGTCTTTCCCATCGGCGCCATTACCAAAGGCAGCGAGGGCAGGGAACTCTCAGAGATGGGAGAGATGAAGGTTGCAGGAATTGTGGCTGTATCGGACGACGGCCGGCCCGTGCCGGATGCGGGCATGATGCGCCGTGCCATGGAGTACGCGACGGGCTTCGACCTGCCGGTAGTGGACCATTGTCAGGACAAGTCACTGAGCAAAGGTGGCGTCATGCATGAGGGTAGATGGTCTTTAATCCTCGGCCTTCGTGGGATGCCGGCAGCGGCCGAGGAGATCGATGCAGACCGCGATTGCACTCTTGCCAGTTTGACTGGAGCGCGTGTTCATCTGGCTCATGTTTCGACTCGCGGCGCATTGGATGCAGTTCGCCGTGCAAAGAACGCAGGGCTGCCCGTTACCTGTGAAGTTGCTCCCCACCACTGGACCCTGACAGACGAAGCCATCGCTACTTACGATACGAACACCAAGATGAGTCCGCCGCTGCGAAGTCGCGATCACGTCGAAGCAATACTCGAGGCGATGAGCGACGGAACAATTGACGCGATTGCAACAGATCACGCACCTCATCACGCAGATGAGAAGGCGCTCGAATTCGATGAAGCTCCATTTGGAATCACAGGATTGGAAACAGCGGTTGGTTTGGCTTTTGATCTGGTGCAGCAAGGAGTGATCAGTATCGAGCGACTCATCGAGATGTGCGCGACCAATCCCGCGAGAATATTCTCGTTAACGGGAAGAGGGACGCTGGCCAAAGGTGCGCATGCAGATGTGACGATTCTCGACCCTGAGTGCGAATGGGTCTTTGAGGTGACGCGTTCAAAGTCGAAGAGTCGAAACACTCCATTTCATGGACGCGCGATGAAGGGCGCAGCAGTCGCAACGATAGTCGGTGGTCGGTTGGTTTATCTCCATCCTGATTACAGCAGACTCACGAAAGCAAAGTACCGCGAAGCCGCCTCGTGAATAGTGAATAGTGAATTGTGAATAGTGTTTTAGCCGCGGCTCCGCACGATTCACTATTCACGATTTACGAAGAAAACCCGCCGCGCTCTCCCCTTCGCGGCGGGTTTTCCCTTGGTCGCTACTTACGTTATGACTGGGCGACCGATTCTGAATTTGTTGGAAGCCCGCCCGCGCTCTCCCCTTCGCAAACGAGCTTCCTTCGCACGACAACCCTTAGGCTGCCGATCCTGAAAACCCTATCGAGCGTTTGCTGCGGGCAGCGTAACGCTCTGATTGAGAACGATGCCGAACTCCATTCCTGACTTCACTACGGCTTCGTGACCTTTCGAAAACAGTGCCCCTGCAACTCCCAACCCGGCTCCGATACCGGCTCCGATGCCGGCGCCCTTACCACCGCCTGCAATCGCTCCGATCAGAGCTCCTGTAGCCGCGCCACCGCCAATGAACACAACATTTCTCTTCGTAGCGGACTTAGCTGATACCTGACCTTCATTGTCCGCATTCAAGTCTTCGGTGCGCGCATCCGTAAGGTCACCATTAATAGCTCGAGCGATACCAGTTGGCAGACGCAATGAAACGAAGCGAACGCCAATCGTGCCACCTTTGCTCTTTCTCGCGGCGCGTTCAACTGTCGCGACCTGGCCCACTACCGTGCTTCCCGCCGGGATCACTTCGACGCCGCCTGCGTAGACAGGATCGACAACCGTTGTCGTGAATTGATCACCAACGCGAGCAGTTTCTGAAGTGATCGTCTGGTCCATCCTCACGCGAATCAACTGACCTGCGTGCACCGTGTAGTAAACCGGCTCTGCAGGCTTTGGCGTGACCTTCTGAACAGTTGTACGGCTCTTGTGTCGCGTGCGCGTTCTGCGTTTGGTTTGAGCGAACGCCGGCGTAACTGTACTAGCTACCAGCACCGCAATAACGAACATCGCAGTTGCGAGCCTGCGTGGTCCATTCTGAATTCGGTTTGTCATCAAGCATTCTCCTTGAGGAAGCACACTGTCAATTCATGCTTCCGCAGGACAGTTTGGCAACGTCCGTGCCAATCCTTTCGCCTATGTTTATCGACCGAATTCGGGCGCATTTTGTGACGAATCGAGGGTTGGGAGTCGGTCAATGAGGGAGATGGCTAAACGAAGTGCTACCTGATTTGGCGTTTATGCACGATTTGGAATGTGCCGCAACCGCCGCGCCCTCTGCCGCTGCGTCCCTATAAAAATGGATTCTGCTCATCGACTGGTTTAAACTGCGCGCTGACGAACTACCACGGTGAAAGTAATGAAGCTACTCTCCCGAATTTCTCTCCTCGTCCTGGTCTCAGTTTCTCCTTCATTTGCGCAACAGAAACCGAAACACATTCCAGGGAATCCTCAGATCTTTGGTCCCGTCCACACGATCAAGCAGGAGCGCGCAGAGTTCACACTCAAGGATGGCGAGTTTGTTGAAGGGCCTCGGGTCCTTATGTCGATGCTGACCGTCAATGAGGATGGAACAAAACAGGAGCGGACCACATACGCACAGGGTGGCGAAATCGTTCGTCGCACTCTCGATACATACGACCCCGATGGACGGCTGCAAGAATCGAATGATCTCGGTCGGAATGGAGTGCTCGAGTCACGCGTCGTCATGGTATATGGGCCAGACAAGCGATTGAGCGAGCGAGTGACTTACAGAAAGGATGGAACGCTCGCGAGTCGCACTGTGTTTCATCACGACGGAAATCAATCGCGGAATGAAACCATCGCATACGATTTGAATGGGAACGTCATATACCAGTCCGCGACAACGAATGACCTGAAAAGCAAGACGGCAGAATCGCGTCTTATGACTCCGAGAGAATCCAAGAACGTTCACATTGAAATGGCTGACAATCCGGATGGCAGTCGAGAGTTCAAGGAAGAGGGAACGGACGGGTCATTCAAGCGTGAAGTGTTCAAGCCCGAAGGAAAAAATCAGAGCTCCAGAGTGACCTACAATCGTGACGGTACGATCCGCAACACACAGCGTTATGTTCACGAATACGATTCATACGGAAATATCATCAAGACAACCACACTGGTTGCAAATGGTGATTCTAAGGATTTCCATCCCGCCGCCGTAAACTACAGGACAATTACTTACTACGAGAAAAATTAGCCTCCTTTCGTTGTTCTCTCCCATTAGCGCGTCAAACAGGATATGCAAGGTTTCTCGGCTTCATGCGTTCTTCTGAACTGATGCGAATGGACTGGAGGTATGAATCTTAAATTGTTAAAACGAGTATTTAGCTTGGTTATAATGACAGCATTGTGCGCGACGCAGTGGGTTAACGGCCTTGCCGGCGCTAAACGGTCGAGTACACAGAACTCATTGGCAAACACCCAGTGGCGACTGTCCTCGTTCGGATCGTCGGGATCGCTAACTTCGGTGCTGCGGGGCACGAGCATCTCGTTGAACTTCGGCCCCGACGGCCGCGTCTCTGGAAACGCGGGTTGCAACTCTTACGCTGGAGATTATCGCGTCCGAGAGGAGAGTATTTCCTTTAGCAGGCTTGTGAGCACGAAGAGGGCATGCATTGACGATGCAGCAAACCGGCAGGAGTCGCGCTATCTATCAGCTCTCGAATCCGCAAACAGGTTTCAGCTGCGTGACGATCGTCTGACCATCCATTATGGAGACGGCGGTAACACACTTAACTTCGTCAACGATTCGGCCGTTCCTGACGGAGGCCGAGGAGAGGAGAGCCCGTTGCGGGTGATTGACGCGTTCTACGACGCAGTGAATTCGCGAGATTACGAGCGTGCCTTTCGGCTGTGGGAGACCCCGCCACAAAAGTTCGACGACTTCGTTCGAGGTTATTCGGATACTGTAAAGGTCCAAGTCCTGACAGATCCTAATCCGTCAATCGAGGGAGCGGCGGGGAGTCTCTATGCGGACATTCCTACAATCCTTCTCGTGCGTCGTCGAAATGGAGCAGAGCGGATGTTCGCAGGTTGTTATGTGGCGAGGAAGTCGAACGTAGAACAATCGGGCTGGCGCATCTACCGCGCGAAATTGTCACCCGTTTCTTCAGCTACAAGAATTTCTGAACTGCTGAATCCCTCGTGTCGGAGCTAATGCTGACGCTTCACTGACTGAAATCGAGGTCTTCCAGCAGCACTAGATCGTTGCCGTGCGTTCCACGTGCGCAGACCAGTCGCTTGCCGTCAGGTGACCACGCGAAACGGAAGATGAGCGCGTCTTTCCAATCGGTCAGTTTTCTCGGTTCGCCGGCGCCATCCACCGAAAGTCTCCAGATATTTCCCACACCGTCTCGCGTCTCAACGTAATCAATGGCCTTGCCGTCTGGCGACCACCTCATGTGGCAACTGTCATCCGTTTTATCAACTGATCCGCGTTCATCCGCGGCTGAACTTACTTGCTTCGGTAGGTGCCGAGTTGGGCAGAGAATTTCATTGCTGCATTGCGAACGATGTTACCAACCGAGTCCAGGTACGAGTCGCTAAGCTGACTGACCGTTCCACTCACTCCGATTGCCGCAACGATCTCACCACTTGCAGAAGAAACTGGCGCCGCTATGCAGCGCACTCCGACCGCATGTTCCTCATCGTCGATCGCGTATCCCCTCCGGCGCGTCTCTGCGAGCTCAGTAATCAACCGCGGCACGCTCGTAATCGTTTTGGCTGATGCAGGATTGATTCGATGACGTGCCACGATCTCCTGGATCTCCTGCTTGTCGAGGTGACAGATGAGAGCCTTACCAATTGCCGTAGCCTGCGGAGCTACTCTGCGCCCGTTCCAAATGTCCATCTTAATGAAACCGGGCGACTCGATGCGCTCAACATAAACTGCATCACCATGGTCAAGAACTGCGAGGTGCGCGCCGAGCCGAGTTCTTTCCACCAGGTGGCGCAGGTAAGGCAACGAGACTTCGCGCAGCGCCATACCTTGCGTCGCCTGCCCACCCAGGCTCAGCACGCGAATACCGAGCGTGTGTTGACCGGTCTCTGCATTCCGGTGAACGTAGCCGCGGCCGACGAGTGTCCGGAGTAAGTAACTGGTGGAGCTCTTCGGCAGGTGAGCGAAGCGGCTGATCTCGGATGTACTCAGTCCCTGATGTTTGCTGGCTAGCAACTCAAGGATTGACAGAGCGCGTTCGACCGACGTGACCTGCTCGCGGTTCTTCGAATTTGTATTCTCTGGTTTGCCGGCAGTTCGTTTCATAACGTTTCCGACATGTCTCCGTTATCCAAATTGTGTTCACGATTCTGAACACAGTGCGAGAGTCTGCAAGCAGAACTTCCGGTGTTTACTGGAAAACCGTGGCTTCTGAACATATTCATCTACAAAGCGGAGAACATAGTGTTCACTATTCGGAATTGATGGTTGAGTCTCTCGAGAGTCGCATGTTACACATCCCGCGACACCCTGTCGAGCCAGTGTTCACAATGCGGAACATACTAAACCGCGTACTGACACCGCGGAGGATTCAGGAGGACGGAATGTTCTTAGTTGAAGAGAAGCTGTCACGCAACGGCCGGCGGCGCGCAGAAATCTACATGCGGCCAGACGGGCTGTTTGAAGGACGGATTTATCGCGATGAAATGGAAGCCGACTGTGGTCAGATGAGAGCACGGTCGGAATTTGAGGTATGTGGAGTGACTGAAACTCTGTGCCGCGTCGAGACGCTCGTCGATGAAGAGCTAGGTCTCTGACTTCTTTGCCATTAATTTAATTCATTCGGGGGTCAAGCCTTCCAGAGGTTGGCCCCCTTTTTCGTTTAAGTCACCGAACATTTGATTCGTTCAAGACTGAATGCGGCAGACTGTGGCATCTCTCAAGGTAAGCGACTATCCTCCCAAGCTGCACGATGGATGAAAACAAGCAGATTCTTGCTCCTCAGCAAATGCTACCCGGGCAGTTCTACGGCCACGTTGCGCGGAAACGCGCGTGCGCCCAAGTCTTACTGTCCGAGCTGCATCACCCAACAGGCAGAAAGCTACCCGAGCATTCACACCAACTCTCATACTTCTCATTATTGCTTTCAGGCGAGTACTCAGAACACCTGGGTCAGCGGAGCTACTCGTACAGTCCGTTAACTGTGATGTTCCATCCCGCCTGGCTGACGCATTCGGACGAGGTAGGGGCAAGCGGAGGTCACTTCTTCAGCGTCGAGTTGGAAACATCCTGGATCGAGAGGTTGCAAGAACACGCCACGGTGCCCACTGTCGTCACGCCCACGCAAGCCGGCGATCTGACCTGGCTGGCGATGCGGCTATTCAGAGAATTTCGGCAGCCCGACGTTTGCTCCCCCCTGGCAGTTGAAGGTCTCGTGATGGCAATGCTCGCGGATATCACTCGTATTCGGCTGAATAACGAGCGACATCGGCCGGCCTGGTTAAGCCGAGCTACCGATCTGATTCATGCGAGGTTTTCTGAGAGTCTAACGATTGCTGAGATTGCATTGGAAGTTGACATCCATCCATTTCACCTGTCGAAAGTTTTTCGACAATTCAACCAGCAATCGGTCGGTGAATTCGTGAACCGGCTTCGCATTCAGTTCGCGTGTGACGAGCTCGGCAAATCGGAAAAGAGTCTCGCAGACATCGCCCTCGCATCGGGATTCGCTGACCAGAGTCACTTTACACGCGTTTTCAAGGAGCGAACCGGAATGACACCGGGAGCTTTCCGTCAGTCGCTGCAATAGAGCTTCAAACGATCCAGCCTTTGCTCTGGTATTCCATATACGTAGCGGTCGTTTGAGCAACTTCGCGGCCGAAGTATCTTTCGACAACCCTCAAAGCCAGATCGATTCCCGATGTCAAACCGCCTGCCGTAGAAATCTTTGGTCCTTCGACAAATCGCAGTCCCCGCTTGATCTCGATCTTCGGGTACTGTTGTTCCAGCCGTCCTATGAAATCGTGATGCGTCGTGGCTTGCTTCCCGTCAAGCAGGCCAGCTTTGGCGAGAATGAATGCGCCGGTGCAAACCGACATCACTACATCGGCACCTTCTCCGGCCTTTGCAAGCCAGTCGAACATCGCTTTCGATCTTCCGCCCTGTGCAGGAATGACTATGACTTTGGGTTGTGGTGCGGTCTGAAATGAGTAGTTTGGAATGATCTTCAGACCCGCACTTCCAACGACCGGTTCCGTCGTATCGGAAACAGTGAAGAGCTCAAACGGCATCTGCTCGTCCATATCGCTTCCACGACCCGGTACGTGCACATCCTGAAACACCTCCCATGGCCCCGCATAGTCGATCATCGTTACACCGCTTGAAATGAGAAAAGCGACGTGGATTTTGCCCTTGGCTGGCGGAGTAAGCCGATTGTCATTTTCTGCTTTGAGATTTCGGGCATCCCGGTTATCTGATTGCGCCATTTGACAGGTCGTTCCCGGAAGACTTGCGATTCCAATAGCTGCTCCGGCAAGGGCAGAATTCCGAAGAAATACTCTTCTTTTCATAATTCCCTCCTTAGCGTACCGCTGAGTAGGAACAGTATCTCAGATTCCGCGGCGGCCGTATTGAACCAATCAAACTTTCTTGACAGTGAAATGGGCAGCAAATAACATCCGCCCCGTAGCTCAATAGCCACGCGATTCTTGACACTTTCTCTTTCACGGTAGCGCCCTTGCCTCAAGAATGCTGCGCGTGACTTGCGAATTTCCAATCCAAGGTTGCTAGCGGTGCCCTGATCATAGCGGGGACCTCAGTGCCACCGCCACCGGTTGACAAAAATTCCGGTCCTTACAACTCCGCAATTACTCCTGTGGAATCAAGTCATGAACCGACCTCCAGATATTCCTCCTGAATCACCGCAGAAGAGTGAGAATGTTCGCCGAGCGCAAAGTTTTCTTCGGGGCGAACCGGGAACGCTCTCGGAGCTGATGAGGTTAGCCCAGCAGCTCAAGGGTGAGAGGGAGTTTGGTCTCGCAAGAAGAATCCTGAGTCGCGCGAGGAGAGATCCGGAATTAAGAAACATTCCGTCTCTGGCCCGTACGCTTGCGCAGCAGCATGCTCTATGCACATCGAGGGATTCAGATCTGCCCGCCAGCCAACGGTTTGATCGCGCGTTGGAGATTCTCGACGAGGAAGATCCACTGGACGCCACACTCGATCAGGAAACGTTGGGTATTGCAGGCGGTATCTACAAACGCAAATGGCAATTCGACGGGCAGAAATCACATCTCGACCGAGCGCTTGTGTACTACATGCGCGGCTACAAAGTTGGCGTCGCTTCAGACAGGGGCTACACCGCAATCAATGCAGCTTACATTCTCGATCTGCTCGCCGCACAGGAACCTCGTGAGCTCGAAGCCATAGGAGAGGGAAGCGATTCGATCACTCTTCGACGCGAGCAGGCACGGAGAATCCGCGAAGACGTATGTGCCACGCTATCGGAAGTAATTAACGATCCTGAGAAAAAGGTCTGGGAGGGCGACTGGTGGTTTGTCGTTACGCTGGCCGAGGCTTATTTCGGTCTACAGAGATATGAAGAAGCTAAAAACTGGTTGCGGCAGGCCCGCAGCATTCGCGAGGTTGTTGAGTGGGAATATGAAGCGACTGCACGTCAGCTCGCGTCCATCGCGCGGCTTCAGGCGGAGAACGGCGGTTCAGGTTCTTCTGACCAGCTTTCGGGTTCTCCTGCCTGGGAAGTGCTGAGCGACTTTCTTCAAGACAATCTTGCGGGAGTCGGGACAGCCTTTGCGGGAAAGGTAGGACTGGCTCTTTCCGGCGGCGGTTTTCGAGCGTCACTCTTTCACATCGGCGTGCTGGCAAAGCTAGCTGAGTTGGATCTGCTTCGTCACGTTGAGGTTCTGTCGTGCGTTTCAGGCGGTTCCATCATCGGCGCGCATTACTACCTCGAGGCCAGACGACTCCTTCAGGAGAAACTGGACAAGGAAGTCACACGGGAAGACTACATCGATATAGTCCGTCGTATTGAGAAAGATTTTCTGGAAGGCGTCGAGACAAATATTCGCACTCAAGTGCTCGCTGAGTTATGGACCAATATCAAACTGATCTTGCTGCCTAACTACTCGCGTACCCTGCGCGTTGGAGAACTTCTCGAAGAAAACATATTCAGTCGAGTGAAGGACCGCGAGGGCAGCGAGCCCCGCTTATTACGTGACCTGCGAATTCAGCCTCCGGGAGAAGTCACTAACTTCGCTCCCAAGTACCAGAATTGGCGGCGACGCGCGAAAGTTCCCATCCTTGTCATTAATGCGACGGCTCTGAACACGGGACACAACTGGCAGTTCACCGCGACCTGGATGGGCGAACCTCCATCGAGCATCGAGACCGAGATCGACGGCAACTATCGCCTGCGACGGATGTATTACGACGAAGCGCCTCAGCGGCACAGGGACATTCGCCTCGGACATGCGGTCGCGGCCTCAGCATGCGTACCAGGGCTATTCGAGCCTCTAGCGTTGACTAATCTTTATCCGGAGAAGACGGTTCGACTCGTCGATGGCGGCGTACATGACAACCAGGGAACCGCGAGTTTAATTGAGCAGGAATGTGCCGTGATGATCGTTAGTGATGCGAGTGGACAAATGCGCACACAAGACGACGCCAGCAATAGTTTCTGGAGCGTACCCTTGCGTTCGAACTCGATACTCCAGGCTCGTGTAAGAGTAGCTCAATTTCACGAACTTGATGCTCGACGCCGATCTGCATTGCTGAGAGGAATGGTTTTCGTTCACCTGAAAAAGGATCTGGATGAAGACCCGGTAAATTGGATCGATTGCGCGGATCCTATTGAAAGTTCCGACGAGCCACGCCCGGTTGAGCTACGTGGTCCAATGACTCGTTACGGGATATTGAAGCGCGTTCAGGCTCTGCTGGCCGGCATTCGAACGGATTTGGATTCGTTTGCGGAAGCCGAAGCTTATGCGCTGATGACGAGTGGTTATCGGATGATTGAGGCTGAGTTTGCGCGGCTTAGCGATCAGGCACTCGGCGTGAATTCCAGCGCCGCCTGGCGTTTTCTTGGCATTGAAGAACCGATGCAGCGAGATGAAGGCGCCGAACGGCACTACAGATTATGGCGTCTGCTCGAAACAGCACGCCATCGAGGATTTAAGATCTGGCGGTTGAGTCCACTCGCACCGGCCTTAATGCTGGTGCCGATTATTGTCGTCGCCATCCTGGGCGCCGTGGCGGCGTATAAGCAGCTTCAGTCCGTGATCGCACCGGTCCTGAGCCTTACAGCAAGTGTTGCACTTCTGGTGTTCCTGGTTCTCTTGATTATTCGCGGAATCTGGTTTCGCAAAACCGTTGGCCAACTCCTGCCCAACTTCGTGCTCGGTACAGTTGGCTGGCCCATAGCGCGTCTTCATCTGCACGTTTTTGACAAGCTGTACCTGAGATGGGGACGTTTGACGAACTTCGAGCCAACCGAGCTCAAAGAACTGGCGAGTACTGAGGCTGCCGCCCATCCGATTTCGACCTGATGAATCAGTATTCGGGTCGCGCTCACGATTTATACTTAGGGAGGTCAGTAATGAGTTTTCAGTATCAAGTGTTCATCTCGTACAACAAAGGCGACCCATTGATCCTTCTGATCGTTGGGTAGTGTCGGTTTCGGACGACCACCTACTGAGATGCTTGGACGTACGAACATCCACCGCCATCGCGAGTTTCGGAGGGGATAGTGCGCTCACAGCTTGCGCTTTTTCGCCCGACGGAACGATTGTAGTCGCGGGCGAAGACTCGGGCCGCGTCCATTTCCTGAAGCTCGATCGAGTTGAATGAGGCTACAATCGCTCTATGCAGAGTAGCGAACAGCAGATTCGTTTCTGCACGTCATCAGACGGTGTCTCTCTGGCATATGCCACGGTGGGTGAAGGACCGCCGCTGGTCAAGGCCGCAAACTGGCTGAATCACCTTGAATACGACTGGAACACTCCTGTCTGGCGCCACTGGATCTCTGAGCTCTCTCGCGACCACAAACTCATACGTTACGACGAACGCGGCTGTGGATTGTCCGATTGGAATGTACAGGATTTCTCGCTGGACGCCTGGGTCAATGATCTCGAATCCGTCGTAGAAGCAAATAAGCTGGATCGCTTTCCGCTCCTCGGCATTTCGCAAGGCGGCCCCATCGCTATCACTTACACAGCCAGGCATCCGGAAAAAGTCACACAACTGATTCTTTACGGCAGCTATGCCTTGGGTTTGAAGCGACGCAAGTTCAGTCAGAAAGAACTCGAAGAGGCGGATGTGTTCTTGCAGCTCATTCGTGTGGGCTGGGGCAAAGAACATCCGGCTTTCCGCCAGGTCTTCACCTCGCTGTTTATGCCGGAGGCAACACCGGAACAGGCGGGTTGGTTTAATAAACTTCAACGAGTATCTAGCTCACCCGAAAACGCCGCTCGCATGCTGGCTGCGTTTTTTGAAATTGATGTCACCGAGTTAGCGCAGAAGTTGACTGTGCCGACTCTCGTGCTTCATGCGGAAGGAGATCTGAGAATCCCATTTGCCGAGGGTCGCCGGCTGGCAGCTCTGATTCCAAATTCCCGCTTTGTTCCGCTCGAAAGTAGGAACCACATCTTGCTTAAGACTGAGCCGGCCTGGCGGCGGTTCCTCACTGAAGTTCGCTCATTTTTAGGAGTTGCTGAGAGAGTTGAACCCGAAACGCTACTTAGAACTACAGTTGGTTCGAAGACTTCCAAACACACTGACTCGCGTTGGAACGAAATTAGTTCGCTGTTCGCGCGCGCTGCCGGAGTCAGTGGGTCCGATCGCGAAAACGTTCTCGGCGAAATCAGCGACGCTGAACTGCGCCACGAAGTCGAGACTCTCTTAGAGCAGGATGACGCCGGCAGTCTTTTGCCGCAACTCGATGACATGGTGCGAGGGTCTGTAATCGCTTTTGGCGAGAGCAGTGACGATTTGGCGGGACGCAGAATCTCTCATTACCGCGTCCTGCAGAAGTTGGGCGAAGGCGGCATGGGCACGGTCTACAAAGCGCATGACGATTGGCTCGACCGCTACGTCGCTCTCAAGTTTCTACCGAAGTACTTCAGCGCGCGCAAAGACTTGAAACACCGGTTTGTGCTGGAAGCGAAAGCTGCTGCAGCACTCGACCATCCGAACATCTGCACGATCTACGAGATTGGTGAATCGGCTGACGGGCAACTCTACATCTCGATGGCGTGCTACGAGGGTGAGACGGTGAAGGAGAAGATCGCGCGTGGTCCCTTGCCCGTCCAGGATGCACTGAGCTATGTGACTCAGGCCGCTGAAGGATTGGGACAGGCACACGCCGCGGGAATCGTGCATCGCGACATAAAACCGGCCAACCTTTTCGTGACGACGCGAGGTCAGCTAAAGATACTGGATTTTGGCGTAGCCAAGGTCGAGCAAGTCGATCTCACCGGTTCCGGCGTGCTGATTGGAACGATGGCATACATGAGCCCGGAGCAAGCCGATGGTGCCGTCATCGATCACCGAACGGATATGTGGTCATTGGGAGTCGTGCTTTATGAAATGCTTGCAGGACGTCATCCCTTTGGTGGTGAATTGGACCAGCCATCGTTATCGGCAATACGTGAGCTGGATCCCCCTGAGCTTGCCGTTCCGACGGAGGTTCAAACGATCGTCAAGCGTTTGCTTGCCAAGAAACCAGATAGTCGATACCCAGCCGTAGAGGATCTTCTCCAGGAGCTAAGAACGCGAATCTAAAATTCACGAACTGAGCTCACGACGGAGCCACGCCTGCGCCAATCGCATATCCCGTTTGACCGTAGGCACTGAGACGCCCAACAAAACGGCTGTATCCTCGACCGACATTCCTCCGAACGCCCTCATCTCCAGCACCCGCGATTTACGTTCGTCCAAGGCAGCCAGCTTCGTTAGCGCACGATCGAAGGCAAGTAGATCCACTGCGTCCTCGGAACTAGGGATCGCTGGTGCGTCTTCAAGTGAAATCTTTTGCGAGCTACCACCACGTTTCAACGCATTATTGGTGCGAGCATGATCGACGAGGATTTGTCGCATTAGCCGCGAGGCGACACCAAAGAAATGAGCTCGGCTCTCGAGATGTGGCGGTTCCTGATCGATCATTCTCAGGTACGCCTCATTTATCAGCGCCGTTGGCTGCAGCGTCTCAGCATTTCTTTCGTTTTTGAGAAGGTTGGCGGCAATCTTATGGAGTTCGTTGTAGACGAGAGGTAGAAGATCATCCAGCGCCGCTTTATCGCCATGCTGCCAATCAATGAGCAGGCGTGTGATGTTCCTCATGGAAGAAAGTCTAGGAGTCGGGGAGTCCAGAAGTCTAGGAAGTCTGGGAGTCCAGAAGTCTAGGAAGTCTAGGAAGTCTAGGAAGTCTGGGAGTCAAGACTTCAAGACTCCCAGACTCCCAGACTCCGAGACTTTTTCTTTAGCAGAACGCGGGGGAAATGCTCTCCACTCGCCGCCTTGCTTTAGGCGACAGACTTTCGAGAGTTTCAAGTACTCTCTCGTGTGTCATGCCACTGCCCAGATAAGTCAATCGATTCGCTCGTCGCTGCACAGTTCGGAACTCTTCTCTTTCGCTCACGGAGAGCTCCCTGTCGGTAGAGCGAATGAAGCTGTTCAAATCGAACTCCACCTGTTGCGTTAGTCCATCATCGATGAAACCGCCGATCGCGATGTACTCCTCAACACCTTGAAGGATCGATGCTTCATCGCGGCCCGCGGCCAGCGACTCGACCATCAGAGTATCCAGCTTCGCGTGCTGCACTTCCTCGAGCCAGTGATGCTTCAGCAGACTCTTGAACTGCGGATCAAGCTCCTGATCATCCTTTATGCTCTCGACGTAGTGTTTTTGAACCATCCATTCGATGTGCAGCGTCGTAAGCGCTACACCTAAGGGATCGTGCGCCAGGATTGCGTCGGCGATAGCCTCGGGTGGTCCAATAACTTCACAACCGATACCGAAACCTTCTTCGAAATCCTGTTGAAAGCGCTTGAAGAGCTGAATGTGCTTGGCTTCCTCGCCCGCAAACTTGAGCAATGCTCGAACTCGGTAGTCGTTTCCATGCAGTTGCGTACGCGCGTGGTCCAGCACAAAGGGAAGGATAAACTCTTCCACCAGACCAAAGATGCGCAGATACGTATTGCCGCGGATTTGATTGAGCGTTCGCCTTTCCCCGGGGGTCAAAAACGTGAGCGGCTCAACCAACGCAAGTGACTCAGGCATAAAGGGTTTAGTGAAGTCAAGGCGCTTTTCGCCACCGATGATGTCTTCAATTCGCCAGTGAATTGACTCAGCGGCTGCCAGTGCCGATTGATACGAATAACCGTGATTCATGTTTGGAACACCTCCTAAGGTTCCAAGCCCCCGTAATTGTCAATTCCATCTATCTATATATGCGTAAAAAAGGGTTCGGATGGATCAGGGCAGGAGGAAAAAGTTTGAAGTTTGGGGTTTCGGGTTTGGAGTTCCAACCCGAAACTCGAAACTTCAAACTCGAAACTAGTCGAGCGGGTTGTCGATTGCGATCTTCAGTTCGACGGGCACGTAGCGTTTGAAGGTAAAAATCGTCTTCTTAAACTTCCCAAATACGTAGACACGCCCCTCAACCACCCATGTCTTTTTGGAATCGGTCCACTCACCAATTGCGGCCAGCAGCGCACTCGGAAGATAGACAAAAAACTTCAATGGGTGTTTTAGCGTCAGCGGTGTCTTGTTCGGAAGATCGAAACTGTGGTGGTACTCGTCGATTTCTACAGATGTTCCATTGACAATCATCTCTTCGAACACCAGGAAGTCAACGTGTCCTTTCTGCCGCACCGGGTTTACGACGATAGGGATTTCGAAGCTGATTCCCATCGGTGTCACGCGCGCCGATTGAGGCGGTCCAAAACGGATCAGCGCCTGTGCGTCAAGGTCTAACGTCGAATCATCGGCGGTAGCAGCTTTTGTTTTCGGATCAGATTTCTTTAGTTCGACGTTGGCGCGCGAGAGTTTATAACCGCGGAGTTTGTCTGGATAGGTGGGCTGCTGGGCGTCCGTGGCAAGCGATGTCATCAGAATGGTGAGACAGAGCGTTACTGTCAGAACTTTCTTGTTGGCGTCATGGGTGTCGTGAACCATGCGTTGATAGCATCGATTCTATGGGCTGTTCAGCTTGGCGACAACTCCCACCAAGGGCAGTTTAGTGCCGAGTTTTTGGATTCTTGTCGAGATTTAACATTCATTGTCGTTCGCAATTATCGATCTATACTGTCGCACTCGCGCGACGAGGTCGAAGAATAGTCACTGAATAATTGCAAAGCGAGCGTAAGACGGTACAAACCAATTCTTAAGCACCCTGAGGTATCGATTATGAAGCGAGTTGTCTTTTCATTGCTTGCCACACTCAGTGTTCTGATCCTCCCGAAAATCACTTACATGCAAACAGTGGCCTTTACTCCCGAGCTCTGGGATATCCAGGCGAAGGAGAGCCGAGTTGAAGATCACCTCGGCCGGAAGAGCTTCTATCTGAAGGGAGGAATTGCTTCAGTCAAAGACTCGAAATTCACTGACGGAGTGATCGAATTCGATATTGCTATGACAGGCGAGCGCGGGTTCATGGGTGTTGTGTGGCGAATGCAGGACACCGATAACTATGAAGAGTTCTATCTGAGACCGCATCAGTCGGGGAATCCAGATGCCAATCAGTACCAGGGCGTCTTCAACGGAGTAGCCGCATGGCAACTCTATTATGGCGAGGAATACAGCGCGCCGGTGAAGTATGCGTTCAATGAGTGGATACACATAAAAATCGCGGTCGCCGGTAACAATGCTGAGATATACATCAACGACATGCAGACACCCGCGCTTTTTGTTAATGAGCTGAAGCGCGAAACGAAGCAGGGACGAGTGGGCCTCAGCGTCGGTGACTTCGCAGCGGCTCACTTCGCGAACTTCAGCTTCACTGATCAGAAACCAGAGTTGAAGGGGAAAGCTAAGAAACCTGAGCCTGCGCCTGCCGGAACCGTGATGGCATGGTCCGTATCGAATCCTTTCGACGAAAAGTCTCTCGAAAATAAATACGTGTTAACGCCTGGTGACGAGCAGAAACTATCCTGGACCAGGCTTGCGTCCGAAAGCACAGGCCTCACAAATCTTGCGAGACTGCAGGGAATACGGAATGGCAACACAGTCTTTGCCCGCCTGAAGATCAACTCAGACCGAGATCAAATCAAGAAGATGCGGTTCGGATTTAGCGACAACGTAAAGGTCTATTTCAACCGGAACCTGATCTATGGCGGAAGCGACATCTATCGATCCCGAGACTATCGCTTCCTTGGAACGCTCGGTCTCTGGGACGAGTTGTACCTTCCACTGAAGAGAGGCGATAACGAACTGTGGATGGCAGTCAGCGAGAACGTGGGTGGCTGGGGAATCAAAGCACTGTTTGATAACCAGGAGGGAATTAAGATTATCGAGTGAAGTTAAGTCTCGAAGCTCGAGCTTTCCATGTCCAGCAGTGGATGAGGTTCGTTACGAACTACACGTCGTAACCACAGTGGCTCGTCGAACATCTGTTCCAGACCTCGGACAATCGCGTACCTGGGCTCATTCGCGATTTCAACCGGCAGCTTGATGTGGTCACGCAGGTAATCATCCAGTCCTTCAAACAAAGCGCCTCCGCCGGTAAGAATCAATCCTCGATCGTAAATATCACCGGCAACTTCCGGAGAGAGCTCGGCCAAAGAAGAGCTGATCACTTCTGCAATCTTTCGTACGACCTGCTGGGCGACAGGATAGATTTCTCCGGCGGTAACGTCAATTGCGCCAGGGCTTCCCGTGATGATGTCGCGACCATTGATCGTGACTTCCTTTGCAAGGTCCTGCGGAACCGTGGCCGAACCCAGTTCAACCTTCAGACGCTCTGCTCGTCGCGCTCCGATGACCAAACCACGATGCCGACGGATGTGATCGATGATCGCGGCATTAATGTCTGAACTTCCAATTCGTTCTGCCCGCGAATGTACAATTGCGCCATTGGCGACGATGGCTACGTTGGTAGTTCCACCTCCGACGTCGGCAACCGCTGAAGCGTGCTGATCGTCGATCTTTACTCCGCCACCAAACGCTGCCGCCAGCCCTTCTTCAATCATAACGACACGTCCAATGCGTGCATGCTCAGCCGCGCTGAGCAGCGCCCGTCGTTCAACCTGGGTAACGCCTGACAGCACGCTCATGAGCGCTCGCCGGCTGAAGTAGGACAAACCGCTGCGAGCTTTGCGGACAAAGTGTGCGAGCATCCCCCTCGTTCTTTCAAAGTCCGCAACTACACCATTCAACATTGGAGCCATTACCGTGACGTCGCGAGCCTCACGGCCGTACATCTGTTGAGCTTCCAGACCAAAAGCTATTACTTCTCCGCTGACCGCATCGACAGCAACAAGTGAAGGCTCGTCAACAACGACACCCCGGCCGCGAACGTAAATAATGGTCGCGGCTGATCCCATGTCGATAGCGAGCGAATCAGAGACCAAATTGCGCAGAGAGCTCATGCTCATGAATGCGGCAGTTTTACTTATGAACGACATAGGAATTAGGTTGGGAAATAACTCAATTGCTTGAATGACGCAAGAATCAACGCCCGTATTTTGCAGTTCGTGTGTCGATAATAAGGTTCTTTGAGAAATTTCAGAAGCACGGTCGGGAAGATGAGGAAGCTGGGACAGTTCTAGAATCTTGAAACAGAAACCCCGAAATGGGCAAGCTGATTTTGGTTTTAAGCAGCGGTCTATCTGACCGCATAGCGAAAGATCCACAAAGATCCGCAGATTCCGCAAATTACGCCGATTCAACCAAAACATGGAGGGCTTATTCTACGCACACTTGGTTTGAATCTGCGTAATCTGCGGAATCTGTGGATGAGAGTCTTAGGATCGGCGTAGCTCGATGTCAACGGTGATGTTGCGCCACTTTCCCTGTTTGAATCGAACGATGCTTAACATGCACCTCGTAAAGTGACCCAGGAGTATTGCTATCCAAACATCAATCGGGTCCAGGGTGCCGGCTCGCTGAATCACGAAACAGATCCCGAGCGGCACGATGATCTGTGAGATGATCGAGATGTACAACGGACTCTTCGTATCTCCTGTTCCCTGCAAACCTCCCGTGTAAGTTAGTGCGACTGCAATCAGCAGACCTGAGAGACTCAGAACGCGCAAGAGTTGTACGCCGATCTCTACGACCGTGGTGTCGTGCATGCCAAACACTGCGAGCAGTTGATGAGGAAAAAACAGAAAGAACACGCCGATGAACGCCGCACCCGTAAAGCCGAACCGCGCGGCCACATTCACCGCCGCATCAGCACGCTCAGGGCGGCCGGCACCGAGGTTTTGTCCAGCAACCGCAGCAGCCGCTCCCAGAAGACCAACTGAAGTCCAAGTTATCAATGAGAATAGCTGTGTATAGCAGACTGCGAATGCCGCTTGTGCTGCCGCACTCTGCGCGAGTGATCCGATGAACGAGAGCATCAACACTCCACCGATGTTCATCGCGATCCCTTGGATTCCAGTGGGCAAGCCAAATCGAAATAGCGACCTGATAATGTTCCAGTCAGGTGCGAAACCATCTGCACGGGGAAACGAGACGACCCAATCACCACGCCAGAGTTTCACGATCGCATAACATGCAATTAGGCCAGACGCGAGCATTGTTCCCATCGCAGAACCCGCAGTGCCGAATGCTGGAACTGGCCCGAGACCTCGAATCAGAATAACGTTCAAAACCAGGTTCAAAACCGTGAGAACGATTCCCAGAATCATTGGGGTCCGCGCGTCGCCCGCCGATCGCAACGCGCCACCCAACATGTAGAAGATCAGCATTCCCGTGCTAAACAAAAAAGAGATGCGCAAGAAGGGCAGTGCTTCAGCCTTTACTTCGGGTGCTGCATGGACCCAATCGAGAAGCGTCGGAGCCAGTAAGTATCCAAGCGGAGCCATGATTAACAGCGAGATTCCTAGCGCAGTGAGAAACGCCTGGTAGACTGTTCTGTTGACCTTCTCTTCCTCACCAGCTCCGGCAAAGCGAGCTACCAGCACGCTCATCCCGGTGAACAGGGAGTTTATGAAAACGATTACGACAATGAAGATTTGCCATGCTACTCCGATCGCCGCATTGCCTTTGAATCCGACCAGATGGCCCACCAACACATGATCAACGATTCCCTGAAACCCACCGATGATGTTCGTGAGCATTGTTGGCCAGGCGATCTTCCACACGGCAGAGCGAAGCGGACCCTCGACAATCGAGCGATCGTAGCGCCGCTTGGCCGGTGTTTTGGCCGGTTGTGCATCAAGGGACGCGGTTTCAGTTTGAGAAACGGCCGGAGCAGTAGTCATCGTCGAGTCTTTTCCAGATCCTGAACGTACTTTATCAAGCCAGCATCGCCCATCTTCGTTGCCACACTCGAGAAAGAATCGGTAGCTCCTTGCCAGCGGAGCTGCTCGACATCCTCGAACAGTGGTGCATCGGTCCGCAACATTGCAAGATTCTTGAATAGGAGCGCGAGGTCGCGATTGCCTCTGAAAAGTTCGGGCGGGAAATCTTCAATTGGGCCATGCCGGTTGATTAACTGAGCTGCGGTCTTTGGTCCCCAGCCTGGAATTCCCGGAAAGCCATCTGCAGCATCGCCTACCAGCGCCAGGTAATCGGGAATGCGCTCGGGTGGAACTCCGAATTTTACGCGCACCGCCGCGGCGTTCCTAATCTGGTTGCTCTTACGATCGATCTGGACCACGCGATCGTCAACCACGCACTGCGCGAGATCTTTGTCAGGCGTCCAGATGCAGACCTTTTCCACGCGCTCGTCCTGGGCTGCAAGGTATGCTGCGGAAGCGAGAGCATCGTCGGCCTCGAGCTCGATCATCGGCCATACCACGACCCCCATCGATGCAAGTGCTTCCTCGAGCGGGTGAAACTGCGCGCGAAGGGCGGGATCAATGCCCGCGCCAGTTTTATAGCCCGGCCAGAGCTCGTTTCTGAATGATTCGATGATGTGATCCGTGGCGACACCGATATGGGTTGCGCCGTCAGACAACATCTTCGTAATCATCCGGAGCAGACCAACTACGGCGCCGAATTTAGGGTCGGATTTCTTAAAGCGACGTATCCCGTAGAAGTGACGAAAAAGTTCGTACGTGCCATCGATCAGATGAACCATCATTATTGCCGGATTATATACTTGGAAAAAAGAAATTAAAGTTGTCGATATCCCGACCCTCAGTTCGACTTAACAGTGAAAGTCGAAGTTGGCGAATGAATATCCGGAAATATCCGGTCTAAAAGCTTAAAGGAGAGAAAAAATGCGAGTTATGGTTATTGTCAAGGCGAACGAAGAGTCGGAGGCGGGTGTGATGCCGAGCAATGAACTTCTTAGTGAAATGGGTAAATTCAATGAAGAGCTGGTGAAAGCGGGCGTGATGCTTGCCGGAGAAGGACTTCACCCGAGCTCGAAAGGGAAGCGCGTGAGGTTTTCCGGAGCCAAACGCACGGTGATCGATGGGCCGTTCGCTGAAACGAAGGAACTGGTTGCCGGGTTCTGGTTGTGGGAAGTTAAGTCGATGGAGGAAGCGATCGAATGGGCCAAGAAATGTCCATCACCACACGAGGGTGGCGGCGGTGAGCTTGAGATTCGACCTTTATTTGAAGCGGCGGACTTTGGTGATGAATACACTCCTGAATTGCGGGAGCGGGATGAGCGTCTACGCGCTGCTGTCGCCAGCAAACAAAAGGGAGCTTGATCTGGGAGCGCGGGCGTCTCGCCCGCACCGTTGACAAAAACGCGACATCCGAATTGCACAAACCTTGCGGGCGAAACGCCCGCACCCGTTGACAAATGCGCGCCATCCGAATGCACAGACCTTGCGGGTGAGACGCCCGCGCTCCCAATGATTAACGCGAATGTTCACGAAACCAAGCGCTACTGAACGGCCAATCGCTTGGTTTGCTGCAGAAGCCCGCCTTAACCGGATTGTTCTCTATATAGGAAACCGCGTTCCGAAAGTGTTCCTCGTTTCGAATATATCGATCAAAGTAATCCTCAAGCCAGAATTGACCGCTGCGATTCAATACTTTGTTTGCCTCATGCGCGGTATAGGACTTGTGGGAATGGATTAAGCGTTCAATTGTCCAGTCGTCAAAACGTGTGAGTAGCGAGTGCGAGTGATTTGGCATTACGACCCAAGAAAAGAGGTTGTAACGGACAGCGTCGAACTTGAGAAGAGAATCTTGAACGATTGTCGCAATTCGCGCATCGCGCAGAAAACAGTCTCCGTGTCCTTGGTCAAGATACTTTTCGATTCGCCTTGCCAAGACAATCGCTTGATACTTCTTTTCAAGGTGTTTTAGTTGTAATTGCCAAAGTTCAATGACTTCTCGGGGCATCGAGTCGGCTAGACGAAGTGTAATGAACTGTGGAGTTGCACGCCCAAAGAAGTGCGGTAAGTAGCCACGACTGTGCCAACCTGCTTCGCGCAGTTATTGGCGGTGTGAGGAGTTGATGAAGCTCATTCTGTTGTCAATCCTTCCTTTGGTGAGGTAGAGAATACGGCCGGCCGGCAGTATAGCTCAATCCCGGCAAAAACGATCAACTGTAAACTGGGAGCGCGGGCGTCTCGCCCGCTAGGTC
>JBKPAC010000070.1:0-11802 GCA_046726175.1 Acidobacteriota bacterium | reverse complement strand
GTCGATCCGCTGGTGGCATTGAGATACGAATAGGACCTACAGGACGAATACGACCTATGCAAACACTCTGGCAAGACATTCGTTACGGCATTCGCAGTTTGAGCAAACGTCCGGGATTTGCTGTTGTTGCGATAATCACGTTAGGCCTCGGCATCGGCGCTAACACGGCGATCTTTAGCGTCGTCAATGCAGTCCTGCTCAGACCTCTGCCTTTCAAAGATCCTGATCGAATCGTGCTTATGTGGGGATACCTTCCAAAGCTCGCGCAGACCACTGACAAGCTTCCGTCGTCAGCTCCCAACTATCTCGCGCTCAAAAATCAAAGCCAGTCGTTCGAGGAACTCTCTGCGTTCCGTTCATGGTCGTGGCAACTCACCGGCGGCGGTGAACCTGAACAACTCCAGGGTGCGCGTGTGTCAGCAAACTTCTTCGCCGCCGTCGGCGCCAGTCCGATGTTAGGCCGTCCGTTTGCTCCAGAAGAAGATGATCCAAATCGGCCACCTGTCGCGATTATCAGTTACGGACTCTGGCAACGACAGTTCGGTTCTGATCGGAACATTGTAGATAAGACCATGACCCTCTCTGGCAGAACGGTCAGCATTATTGGGGTCATGCCATCGGGTTTTCGATTTCCGGGAGGAGCAAACTTGATTCCCGGCTTGCAGTTCTCTTTTCAGAACGATGTCTGGATGCCGTTGGCACTGACGGAGGAGGAAAAGGCCCAACAGGGGAATCTGAATCTCGCGGTCGTGGGCCGACTAAAACCTGGTGTCACGACGGCACAAGCCGAACACGAAACACGCTCCATCCAAAGCGGTTTACCTTTAGGAACGATCGGTTACACAGTCAACCTGGTACCGCTTCATCAGCAGATGTCCGGTGGCGTCAGAAGATTGATGCTCGTATTGCTAGCAACAGTGGCATTCGTTCTTCTGATTGCCTGCGCGAATCTGGCCAATCTCTTATTGACACGAGCAACCTCACGACAGCGCGAGATCGCGATTCGTGTCGCTCTGGGCGCCGGACGTCTTCGTGTCATCCGGCAGCTTCTCACTGAAAGTGTGTTGTTGTCGTCGCTTGGTGGAACAATCGGAATCTTGCTGGCATGGTGGGGAAATACTTTTCTTGTCTCATTGATTCCGACAGACATACCGCGCATTCAAGAAGTGGGCATAGACTTGCGCATTCTCGCCTTTGGCGTCGGGATCTCATTTATCACCGGAATCGTCTTCGGCCTCGTGCCTGCGTTGCAAATCTCTAAAGTCGACTTAAATGAGTCGCTCAAGGAAGGCGCACGAGGAATGACGTCAGGTGCAAGGCACAACAGAATTCGCAACGTTCTCGTCGTCGCGGAGGTTAGCCTCGCCGTCGTGCTTCTCATCGGCGCGACATTGTTGACGAGAAGTTTCATTCAACTGCTTGATACAAATCCGGGATTTGACGCTTCAAATACTCTCAAATTTGAAGTCGCGCTACCCACGCTCGCGCCTTCACGTTACGCGAACGAATCTGAACAGGTCGCATTCTTCAATCAATTGATCGAGCGGGTCAGCACGGTGCCCGGTGTTGAAGCGACGGCTGGCGTTGTGAGTTTGCCGCTTTCAGGTGCATGGGAAAGCACCGATGTAATTCTTGAAGGACGCGCACAAGAAGGTGCGAGTACAAGGCCAACGGCAGATTACAACACGATCACTCCCGACTACTTCAAGGTACTACGAATCCCGGTGCTAAAAGGCAGACAGTTCACCGCACAAGATGTCAAAGACGCTCCTAGAGTAGCAATTGTCAATGATGTGCTGGCACAACGCTTGTGGCCCAACGAAGAGGTGATCGGAAAACGACTACGCATCGGATTCGAAACTGACGCGCGCGAAATTGTCGGAGTTGTGAGCAGCAACAAGCAATCAGACATGATCTCTGAACTTCGACCCACGATGTATGTGCCGCACGCGCAGCTTCCGTCTGGCGGATTGACGCTCTTAGTCCGTACTAAAGGCGATCCTCTCGCCCTTGCACCCGTGATCAGAGAGCATGTACGCCTTCAGGATCGCAACATCCCGGTCTCGCGAATCGGAACGATGGAGCAGGTGTTATCCGCGTCCGTTGGTCAGCAGCGCTTCACGATGTTGTTAATGGGGTTGTTTGCCGGTCTCGCGTTGGTGCTTGCACTACTCGGCATTTACGCGGTGATGTCGTACCTCGTCACACAACGATCACATGAGATCGGGATTCGTCTCGCGCTCGGCGCAGGCATGAACGATGTTCTTCAACTGATACTGAAAACTGGCCTGAGCTTAACGCTCGCCGGTGTTGTGATTGGATTGGGAGCGGCGTGGGCCTTAACGCGGTTCCTATCGAGTTTGCTTTTCGGCATCTCAGCGACCGACGCATGGACGTTCGTGGGTGTTTCACTGTTGTTGACGCTCGTAGCGCTGGCTGCATGTTATCTGCCCGCGCGTCGCGCAACGAAAGTGGATCCACTGAAGGCCCTTCGATACGAATAGATATAGGACATATAGGACATATAGGACGAATAAGTCCTATTACTGAACGAGACATCCATCATGCAAACCATTCTTCAAGATATCCGCTACGGCGTTCGAATGTTACTGAAGCATCCCGGCATGTCTGCTGTCGCAATAGTTACGCTCGCTCTCGGAATTGGTGCTAACGCCGCCATTTTTAGCATCGTTAACACTGTTCTGCTGCGGCCGCTTCCTTATAAAGATCCAGAACGGCTCGTTGCGCTTTGGGAGAACGTGCCGGTTCAAGGTCAGTGGCGAGCTGCGCCGGCAAACTTCTTCGATTGGAAGAAGCAGAGCACATCGTTTGAAGGAATGGCGGCCTACGGCGGTTCGGCGATGACGTTGACCGGGAATGGTGAACCAGAACAATTGCAAGGCACTCGAGTCAGCTCCGGTTACTTCGAAGTGGTTGGAGTGACACCTGCAATTGGTCGCGCGTTTGTTTCGGAAGAGTACGAGGTTGGCAAAGGACAGGTTGTCATCCTCGGTCATGAGATTTGGCAGCGTCGCTATGCATCAGATCAAGGTGTTCTCAACAAAAGTATCGTGCTGGATGGCGAGCCTTACACCGTTGTCGGTGTAATGCCGCCAGGTCTTTATCCGGTTCGTCCAATGACATCCGGCCACATCTCATTTGACAATCGAGCACAACAATACTGGATCCCAATGTCCTTTACCGCCCAGTGGGCTTCAGTCCGTTCTGCTCACGTACTCGGGGTCCTCGGCCGTCTGAAACAAGGCGTCACACTGCAACAAGCTATTGCGGAGATGAACACGATCGGCGCGCGTCTCGAACAGGAGCATGCGGCCAATAAAGGCGAGGGCATCATCGTTAACCCGTTTATGAATGAAGTGGTCGGTGATGTTCGCCAGGCTCTACTTGTTCTATTCATGGCCGTTGGCATGGTGCTGCTGATCGCCTGTGCCAACATTGCCGGACTGTTACTTGCCCAACATTCTGCTCGGAGTAAAGAGATTGCGATTCGCGCCGCGTTAGGCGCAGCAAGGCAGCGACTGGTAACGCAATTCTTTATAGAAGGACTGCTGTTGTCCGCCGCCGGGGCAATTGCCGGCTTGGGAGTGGCCGCATTAGCAATGAACACGTTAATCAAGTTCGTCCCGGGCGACATTCCGCGATTGGACCAGGCCACACTTGATTGGCGGGTCTTAAGTTTCACTTTGATTCTTACGATTGGCAGCTGCGTGCTTTTCGGGCTAATACCGGCGTGGCAAGCCTCCAAACCAGACTTACACACAGCGCTTGAACAGGCGGGTCGCACTTCTGGACCAGGTTCTTACCGCCTGCGATTTCGCCAGTCACTCGTTGTGTTCCAGGTAAGCATCGCCGTAATGCTCGTTATCGGAGCCGGGTTGTTGATTAAGAGTTTTTGGCTGCTTCAGCGAGTGGATCCCGGCTTTCGCCCCGAACGCGTGCTCTCCGTTGGGATCCTTCTACCTTTCACTAAGTATGATCAGCCGGAAAAGATCAATCAGTTCTTCGGACAATTGATCACTGACATCGGAAGTGTTCCCGGTGTCGAATCTGCCGCAATTGCTTACGATCATCCGCTTCAGTCGAACTGGGCCGAATCGTTTGAGATTGAAGGTAGAGTTACGCCGTCAGGCAGCAGATCACCGCAGGCGAATTTCAATCCAGTATCACCGGACTATTTCAGAACTGTCGGCATGCCTTTGATCAGCGGACGCTATTTCACGGCGGACGACACCCGCCAACGTGCAGCTGTTGCTATCGTGAATGACACTTTCGTGCGCCATTATCTGCAGGATGAAAAAGTTCTCGGTCGCCGAATACAGGTCAATCAGCCGCCCCGAATCTGGAAGGATCAGAATTACAACTGGTTCGAGATCGTCGGAGTAGTTCGCGATGCCAAGTCGGCGGGATTAAAAGAGGCGCCTGAACCAACTTACTATCTGCCAACTGCGCAGGCGCCTCTGCAAGACATGATGCTGCTCGTGCGAACTGCGATTGAGCCGACCGCAATTGTTTCATCGGTTCAGCGTTCAGTCTGGGCCATAGATCCAAACCAGCCAATCTCCGATGTTAGTACGATGGAACAGATCGTGTCTGACAGTGTCGCGCAGCCCAGGTTCAACATGTTTCTGATGGGAATGTTTGGTGTGCTCGCGTTGCTGCTGGCGGTGGTGGGAATCTACGGTCTGATGTCGTACGCAGTGACACAGCGACGGCAGGAGTTGGGTATACGCATGGCTCTTGGAGCTGAAACGAGGGATGTACTGAAACTCGTTCTAAAACAGGGGATGACGCTGGCGCTGATTGGAGAGGCCCTTGGATTGGCAGGAGCGTTTGCTTTGACGCGAGTGATGCGCGGCTTGTTATTCGGAGTGGCGCCCATCGATGCGAGTACTTTTGCAGTTGTCATCGCTGCGTCAACATTGGTGGCTTTACTCGGTTGTTATCTGCCAGCGCGACGAGCGACGAAAGTGGATCCGCTGGTGGCTCTGAGGTACGAATAGATTGCATAGGACCTATAGGACCTACAGGACTTATTGGACGTACTCGCAAAGGAGACGTATTAGCATGCAGACCTTATGGCAAGACATTCGTTACGGCATGCGAATGTTGATGAAAACGAAAAGCGTAACCGCGATTGTCATCCTGGCGTTGGCGCTTGGTATTGGCGCGAACACCGCAATCTTCAGCGTCATCAACGCCGTGTTGCTACGCCCATTGCCATACGAAGAGTCTGACCAATTGGTGCTGCTCAATGAAAAGAGTCAGGCACTCGACGAGATGTCGATCTCCTATCCCAACTATCAGGATTGGAAGGCACAGAACCGAGCGTTCGAAGCCATCGGTGTCTACAACAGGCAGAGCTACAACCTCACCGGTGCCGGTGAAGCTGAACGAATCGTCGCCGGACAAATCTCTGCCGATCTCTTTACGGTCTTGCGCGTCAAACCCGCGTATGGACGCTTGTTCACGAATGATGAGGACAAACCGGGAACCACTCCGGTCGTTGTGTTGGGTTATGGATTGTGGCAACGACGCTTCGCCGGTGACCCGAACATTGTAAATCAACAGATCACCCTGAACGGGAAAAGCTACACCGTGATCGGCATCATGCCTGCTAGTTACCTCTATCCGAGTCGAACGGAGATGTGGGTTCCGGTGGGCCAGGTGTCAGACTCAGTTGATTGGAAGAATCGCGGAAATCATCCTGGCCTTTATGGAGTAGCGCGTCTAAAGCCGGGTGTGACGCAGGCGCAGGCACAGGCTGACATGGATTTAATCGCCGCAAATCTTGAGAAGCAGTTTCCCGACACCAACGCGGGCACAAGCGTCAGAATTCGCCCGTTGTTGGAGATCTTCATCAGCGATGCACGGCGACCGCTCTGGATTATCTTTGGCGCGGTTGGATTCGTGCTGCTCATCGCCTGCGCGAACATCGCAAATCTCTTGCTCGCACGAGCCAGCGCGCGCAAAAAAGAAATGGCTATCAGGTCGGCGATGGGCGCAGGACGTTGGCGAATCGCGCGCCAACTTCTAACCGAAAGCATTATGGTTTCGCTCGTTGGTGGTGTGGTTGGATTGGGGCTCGCACGCTGGGGTATCGACTTCATTTTGAAAGTTAGTCCGAACGCAATTCCACGCTCAAGAGAAATTGGATTGGATTGGACCGTGCTCGCATTCACGATCGGCGTGTCGTTCATTACCGGAATACTCTTCGGACTCGTTCCGGCATTGCAAGCAGGAGAAGTTGACGTCAACGAGACCTTGAAAGAAACAGGCCGCGGCACAAGTGGTCGACACTGGTTGCGCAGCTCCCTAGTCGTTGCCGAAGTCGCAACCACGCTAGTGCTACTGATTGGCGCAGGATTAATGATTCGCAGTTTTTATTTGCTGCAAAAAGTTAATCCTGGATTCTCATATGACAATCTCGCCAGCTTCAGTGTGTCGTTGCCGGAGAAAAAGTATGTGACTCAGGATCAGCAGGCAGTCTTCTATAGTCGTCTGCTGGAAAATATCCGAACATTGCCAGGAGTCGAGTCGGCGGCGGTCGCTTCCGGTTTACCTCTCGGAAACAATGGTTGGCAGACGGGATTTACTGTTGTCGGTCAACCGACCCCGGATCGCAAAGAGCGGCCGTTGATGGAGGCATGCCTCGTTAGTCCGGATTACTTCCGGGCGATGCAGATACCAGTCTTGCGAGGACGTGTGTTCACCGATCAAGACAATCGATCGCATGTAAACCCGGAGACTGTCAGCAAGCTGCCGGAAGATCAGCAACAGACTGCTGGATTGCAGTACATTGTTATTGATGAGTTATTCGCGAAGAAGCATTGGCCCAACGAGGATCCGGTTGGTAAGCGCATCCAGATCGGGGGTCCGGCGCCAGACAATCCAAAACTGGAAGTAATCGGCGTTGTGGGCCGAGTTAAGATGGAAAGTTTGAGCACCGACGATAACCGCGTTCAGGGTTACTTTCCTTTTCTGCAGATGCCGAATAGCGGGATGACCGTAATCATCAAAGCCAGTTCTGATCCGAATGAATTAATCTCGTCAGTGAGACGAACAGTCAAATCAATTGATCCCGATCAGCCGATTTATAACCCACGCACGATGGGAGATATTCGCGCCGAGTCTGTCGCGCCTGAGCGATTGAACCTGACGCTGTTAGGCATCTTTGCAGGTATCGCATTGGTACTGTCGATTGTTGGTATCTACGGCGTGATGTCTTACTCAGTCACACAACGAACTCACGAAATTGGAATTCGCATGGCCATTGGTGCGCAGCCGAGTGACGTGTTCGCGATGATTCTCGGACATGGTATGAAGCTCGCTCTCCTTGGAATCGGAATCGGCCTGGTCGGCGCGTTCGCTTTGACTCGACTGATGGCGTCGATGCTGTTCGGAGTCGAACCAACAGATGCAACAACGTTCGGCGCGATCTCTGTGTTGCTCACGATTGTCGCGCTGCTCGCGTGCTATCTACCGGGACGACGCGCGACCAAGGTTGAGCCGACAGTTTCGCTTCGATACGAATAGGACCTATCGGACCTATAGGACCAATAAGACCGATTACGAGCAATACTAAATCATGCAAACCCTACTTCAAGACATCCGCTACGGTTTCCGCACGCTGTTGAAACAACCTTCATTCACTGCGATTGCAATCATCACGATCGCACTCGGCATCGGAGCTAACACAGCCATCTTCAGTGTCGTCAATGCTGTGATTCTCAGGCCGCTCCCATACCCGGATGCGGAGCAACTCGCGATGCTTTGGGGCACTACAGCGAAAGATGGAAACCAGGAACAGCCATTTTCATTCGCCGACTTCAACGATTTGCGAACCCAAGCAAAATCGTTTTCGAGCGTCGCTGCCGCCTCGCCGCTGTGGAGTTTCACGTTGACAGGAGGTGGCGAACCAGAACCTATTCATGGATTGTTTGTGTCGCAGAACCTTTTCGACATGTTGGGAGCGCGACCGGCGATCGGTCGCGGCTTCTTCGCTGATGACGACAGACAAGGTGCGAATCCAGTTGTAATGATCAGCAATGCGTTGTGGCAAAGGCGCTTTGGTGGAGATCCGGGTGTAGTCGGTCGACCGTTAACAGTCAGTGGAATCAACGCCACCATCATCGGCGTCATGCCTGCCGATTTTCATTTTCTCGAAGCTGCGGCTGAACTTTGGGCGCCTCTTTCACAGAATCAATTTGCAAACAGCACGCGGAATGTCCGACTGCTGTCCGTCGTCGGGAGGTTGAATAGCGGCGTTTCTTTAACTCAAGCCAACTCGGAGTTGTCGGCGATGAGTGCCCAACTGGCAGCGCAATATCCGGACACAAACAGCGGTTTCGGTTTGCGTGCGCTTCCATTGCACCAACAGGTAACCGGCAAGGTGCGATCTGCACTGTTGCTGCTCCTCGGCGCCGTCGGACTCGTATTGCTCATTGCCTGTGCAAACGTTGTGAATCTGATGTTGGTTCGGAGTGCGGGTCGAACCAGGGAGATTGCGGTGCGTGCGGCCGTCGGCGCTGGTCGACTCCGCTTGCTGAGGCAATTGCTGACTGAAAGTATCACGCTCTCGTTGTTGGGAGGCGTTGCCGGCGCATTGGTTGCGACATGGGGAGTCAAGATTCTGTTGAGTCTCAATCCAATCGCCTTGCCGCGTTATAACAAGATTGGGGTTGATTTCGCCGTGCTGCTCTTCACGTTGGCAGCATCAGTGATCACCGGAATCGTTTTTGGATTGGCACCCGCATGGCAGATGTTCAAGTTCGACTTGCAGTCGGTCTTGAAGGAAGGCGGACGTGGAACAGTCGATTCGAGACATCACCGGCTAAGCAATTCATTGGTGACTCTCGAGATAGCCACAGCGCTTGTGTTGCTAATTGGCGCGGGCCTGTTGATTCGCAGCTTCGCGCGACTGATTGACGTTAATCCCGGATTCGATACAGAGCACGTTCTTACAATGCAAGTGGGTTTGCCAAACGCCAGCTACGGTCAACCGGAGAAGCGCATTCAGTTCATGCAGCAGTTGGAAACTAATGTGAAAGCAATCCCCGATGTGGCCGCTGCGGGAATAGTGACACGTCTGCCGTTACTGAGTGCGCTAAATAACGTGACCACTTTCCTAATGATCGAAGGACGAAACATGCCGCCGGGTGACCGACCCGAAATCGATTTTCGACGCGCTAGCACAGGCTACTTTGAAACGATGAACATACCACTGCGCGCTGGGCGATTGGTGACGGATCAGGACGTCGCAAACAACACGCGCTTAGTTGTCATCAACGAAGCAATGGCCAAACGATTTTGGCCCGGTGAAGATCCTGTGGGCAAGCATGTCAGCACGGCGACAGCAACGGGCCAGCAAACACAGTGGCAAACGATTGTCGGTGTCGTCGGGAATGTTCGTCATCTTGGGTTGGACACAGAACCGCGTCCCGAACTCTATTACCACACCAATACGTCTCCACCCTTTGGTCCGGTGCTGGTAATTCGCTCGAAGAGCGATCCGAAGGCATTGATCTCGCTGGTTCGCGCCAAGGTGCGAGAACTTGATGGCGACCTGCCGATCTCAAACGTGAACACGATGGAGCAACTGGTGGCACAGTCGGTTTCTCAGCGACGATTTGGAATGTTCCTGCTTGCGGGCTTCGCGGGAGTCGCGCTCTTGCTCGCGGCTATCGGAATCTACGGGGTCATCAGTTATTCAGTTGCGCAGCGTACACAGGAGATTGGAGTGCGCATGGCCCTGGGCGCGCAGACTATGGACGTGTTGAAGCTCATCATGAGAAACGGCTTGACACTCGCGTGCGCAGGATTAGCAATCGGTCTCGTTGGTGCGTTTCTTTTGACGCGTTTGATGACGCGTTTATTGTTTGAGATTCGCCCAACCGACGCATTAACGTTCGTTCTTGTTTCGGCTGGTTTGATGGTGGTTGCGATTCTTGCGTGCTATCTTCCCGCGCGGCGTGCCACGAAGGTGGATCCTTTGGTGGCGCTGCGGTACGAATGAACTCAACGGTGTGGCAAACAGTCAGTAACACCTCGCGGTAGCGGGCTATTCAGTACCGTGCGCGGTAGCGGACGGCCGAGACTCAACTCATGAGCATTCAGGTGCGAACAATACCGCAGCTTGAGTGGTGGCCGTCCGCTACCGCGCACGGTACTGAATAGCCCGCTACCGCGAGGTAGTAGTGACTGTTTGCCACACGGATGCTGATGCTGCAATATTCCAACCATGCCTCGTATCCTTGTTGCAGACGATCAAGCTGATGTTTTGGCAGCGCTGCGGCTGCTTCTCAAGGGCGAGGGGTTCGATATAGAAACAGTTTCTTCGCCCGCCGCCGTCCTCAAAGCAGTTGACTCGCGCGATCTCGATGTCGCACTCCTCGACCTCAACTACGCCCGCGACACCACGTCGGGTAGCGAAGGTCTCGATCTGATAACCAGAATCAGAGACAAGGATCCCGCTCTGCCAATTGTCGTGATGACTGCGTGGGGCAGCGTTGATCTCGCCGTTGAAGCAATGCGTCGCGGCGCCCGCGATTTCATACAAAAGCCATGGGACAACGCGCGGTTGCTCACAGTGTTGCGTACACAAGTCGAACTGTCAGCGGCATTGAGGCGTGGCGAACAGCTTGAAGCTGAGAATCTGGCGTTGCGCGACAGCGCGGATGGCTCAGATGGGAAGGCGATCAAATTGATCGCTGAATCGTCTTCGATGAAGGCTGTAATGAACCTCGTCACGCGCATTGGACCTGCAGATGCCAACGTGCTGATAACTGGTGAACACGGGACAGGGAAGGAAGTGATTGCGCGTAGCTTGCACAGTCTTTCGTTGCGGGCTTCCAAGCCGATGGTCTCTGTGAATGCAGGCGCACTCGCGGAAGGAGTATTTGAAAGCGAGTTATTTGGTCATGTGCGTGGCGCTTTCACTGATGCGCGCACGGATCGTGTTGGCAGGTTTGAGTTGGCCGATCGCGGAACACTGTTTCTCGATGAGATTGCTAATGTTCCTTTGAATCTGCAGGCAAAGCTTCTCAGAGTTTTAGAGACTGGTGAATTCGAGCGAGTTGGTTCCTCAAAAACTCATCGGGTGAATGCTCGTGTGTTGTCAGCGACGAACGCTGACCTGCAACAAAAAGCGGAAGCTGGGGAATTTAGACAAGATCTACTGTTCCGTCTCAACACGGTCGAAATTCATCTTCCGCCGCTGCGTGAACGACCAGAGGATATTCGCCCACTGGCTGAGCATTTTCTCCAGCAGCACTCGATTCGGTACCGGCGCCTGCTGCACGGATTCACTCCGGAAGCGCTCGAGACCATGATGCGTCACTCCTGGCCCGGGAACGTGCGCGAGCTCGATCATGTGATCGAACGTGCGGTTTTGATGTCGACGAGCACCGTAGTTACTGCTTTTGATCTGGCGTTGCAGGGTCGCGAAACCGGCGCCTCGTCTCGTATTGATGAGATGAGTTTAGAGGAGGTCGAGCGACTGTTGATTAGCAAGGCATTGGCAAGATTTGGCGGCAATGCGAACCGCGCCGCTGAAGCGCTGGGACTTAGTCGCAGCGCCCTGTACCGTCGATTGCAGAAGTATGGAATGTCGTAGGGCAGAAAAACTATCCACAGATTACACAGATTACACAGATTAAGTCCTAAAGTAGGTGAGTTGACTTGTTGGGCCCCAGCGGAAGAAGACGTCAATTGTCTAACTTAGCTGAATTGGGCGTAATCTGCGTAATCTGTGTAATCTGTGGATGTTCTTGATACCTTACAGCC
>JBKPAC010000069.1:0-56469 GCA_046726175.1 Acidobacteriota bacterium | reverse complement strand
AGCAACAAGCAGCAACACGCGCTGTCAGCAACGATTATTTCCGCACGCTCAAGATTCCGCTGCTCAAAGGACGGTTCTTCAGTGATGCGGATGCTCGCGTCGCGTTACCTCTGATCCGTTGGTTCCCACAACAGCCTTATCCCAAACGCTTCAACGATCCGCAACCAATTCCCTCGGTGGTCATCAACGAGACGATGGCGAAGCTCTACTGGCCCAATGAAGATCCAATAGGCAGGCGGCTGCGGATCATTGAAAGTCCATGGATGACTGTAATCGGGGTCGTCGGTGACGTGCGACACAACGGATTGAATACGAAGCCGAACCCCGAGATTTATCTCTCGCACCTACAGGAACCACAGGGAGCGCTGGCAGTCATGGTTCGCACCAGTGGTGATCCCTTGCAGCTGGCAGGCGCAGCGCGCTCGGAGCTCAAGACACTCGATAAAGATCTTCCTGTGACGCTTACTACGATGGACGAGATTTTTTCCGCGTCCCTGGCGGGTCAGCGCTTCTACGCAGTGTTGCTTGGTGTCTTCGCGTCGTTGGCGCTCCTGCTGTCAATGATCGGTGTCTTCGGAGTCATCAACTATTCCGTTGCTCAGCGCACACATGAATTCGGGATTCGGATCGCTCTGGGCGCTCAGCGCGGCGACGTTTTCAGGCTGGTGCTGAGCAAAGGACTGATCCTCGCTTTGCTCGGCGTTGGCATCGGTTCGGCAGGAGCGTTTGCGTTGACGCGATTGCTTACAGGATTGCTCTTTGGCGTCAGCCCAACAGATTGGTCCACGTTCATGGTTATCTCGGTACTGGTGACGGCAGTCGCAATGCTTGCTTGCTATCTACCAGCACGACGGGCAACGAGAGTCGATCCACTGGTTGCGCTGCGTTATGAGTGAAGGAATTTTCGATTTTTGATTGCCGATTGTCGAGTGATCTTCGTCAGTAGAGTCGGTCGTCAGTAGTTAGTTGTTAGTGTCGTGTCGTTCGTGCTTCGTGTCATTTCGTGGATCTGTCTTGATGTCCACACGGCGAACACGATCCACGAAATTACACGAACCAAAATTACGGAATCGCACGAACCACGAACGAAACAACACGAAGACTGGGGTCAAAACACGTCTACCAGATGATGAAAGCCCGGATGAAGCGACGGACAGGAATTGGAGAGGTTTATGAATAGTTTCTGGCAGGACTTGCGCTACGGCGCGCGGATGTTGATGAAGAACCCTGCCTTTAGTCTGCTGGCGATAATCACGCTGGCTCTGGGCATCGGCGCTAATACCGCGATCTTCAGCGTAGTGAATGCTGTTCTTCTGCAGCCTCTCCCGTACAAGAACGCCAGTGAGCTCGTGGGAATCGATGTGGCGTCACATGAGACTACTGAGGTGCAAGGCGGTTTTCCTTTTTCTCCCGCCTTGTACCTATTTCTGAAAAAGAGCAACTCGGTCTTTACCGACGTAGCAGCACTTAGCAACAAGGGCTGGCCCGCTAACTTAACCGGCGCCGGAGATCCCGAACGGTTACAGGGTTATCAAGTCTCGGCGAATCTGTTTCCGTTGCTTGGAGTGAAGCCACTCCTTGGACGCAACTTCACCGGTGACGAGGATAAGCCAGGAGCAAATCGGGTAGTCGTGCTCAGCCACGATCTTTGGCATCGGCGCTTTGGTGCAGATCAAAACATCATTGGTCGTTCACTGACTCTTAACAGCGATTCATACACCGTCATAGGTGTTATGCCCTATGACTTTCGCTTCTACACCAAGACTGATCTATGGACACCGTTAGCTTTTTCCATCGAGGAAGAGCACGAGAACAACTCGAACTACCTCGTAATTACTGCTCGTCGCAAGTCGGACGTCACAAAACAGCAGGCCGCGATAGAAGTTGATCGGCTGTCTCGGCAGTTCTTCAATAATCCGAAATCGGATCAACGCCTTGAGGCCCTGCCGCTGACAAATCTGCATGCTCGACTCAGAGAACCGCAGACACTTCTAACGCGGGAAGTACGTCCGGTGTTGTATCTCTTGTCAGCAGCAGTGGGTTTTGTGCTGCTGATCGCCTGCGTCAACATGGCGAATCTGACATTGGCTCGTGGCATGGGCCGGCGACGAGAGTTGGCGATCCGCGCCGCCCTGGGTGCGGGACGCATGCGAGTCGTTCGCCAGTTGCTACTCGAAAGCGGAATGGTAGCTGTGCTCGGTGGCGCCGTCGGACTTCTTTTCGCCAATTGGACAGTTCACTTTCTCGCCGATGGCCTTCCTGAATACCTGGTGAACGCGAACGCACGTGTAGCGCTGCTGACCATCGACAAGTCTGCTCTCGGATTTACGCTCGCGCTGTCAATACTCACCACGGTTCTATTTGGTTTGGTGCCGGCACTTCAACTCTCGAAGGTGAGTCTTAGTGAATTCCTGAAAGAAGGAGGCAGGACAACTGTCTCGCGCAGCAAGTTTCGCTCGGCCCTGGTCATCACCGAAGTGACGCTCGCAATGGTCACATTGATTGGCGGGGCTCTGATGATCAGGAGCTTGTGGAACCTGGTCCATGTCAATCCTGGTTACGAGCCGGTGGGGCTGCTAACGGCTCAGATAGATCCATCAGGGGCCAAATACGAGGAAGCTGATCAAGTCCTCAACCTTTACAAGAATTTGCTGGACAGAATTGCTGCGATTCCTGGAGTGACTCATGTTGGCGTTATTAACAGCCTTGATTCATCGACTTCCATAAGCATTGACGAGCACCCTCCGGTCCCGCCGGAGCAGCGACCGCAAACAAACACCAATCAGGTGAGCTCGGATTACTTTGCCGCAATGGGCATTCCCGTCCGTTCCGGTCGAGTGTTTTCCGATCGCGACACTAAAGGAGCGCCGCTGGTCGTTGTGGTTGACGAGAGCTTCGCTCGTCGCGAATTCCGCGACGAAGATCCGGTCGGCAAGCATGTGAGGTTTTGGAATAAATCGTGGGAGATCGTCGGCGTTGTTGGTGGCGCCCGCTATTGGGGCCTCAATGGCGATCCGGTTCCTCATATTTACCTTTCGTATCTACAGGAAAACTGGCGCTCCATGTCTCTCAGGGTGAGAGTCAAGTCGGGTGACCCGTCGAGTTTGATTGGTTCAATTCGTTTTGAACTCGGGTCGATTGATCGAAACCAGCCCATCCACTCATTCAAGACGATGGTGGCAGCGGTTTCTGATCTCGTTGCCCCGCAAAGATTCACGACATTCTTACTGGCGGGCTTTGCCGGTCTTTCAGCTTTGCTATCAGCGTTGGGTATCTACGGCGTGATGTCTTACTCGGTTACACAAGCGACTCGGGATATCGGTGTGCGAATGGCGCTCGGAGCGCGACCAATAAATGTGCTGAAACAAGTCGTGAGCCATGGCATGGCCCTCGCGCTGATCGGTGTCGTGTTGGGACTGGTAGCGTCGTACTGGCTGACGAAGCTTATGGAGACTTTGCTATTCGAAGTAAAGCCGACAGATGCGTCAACGTTTGCGATTGTTACCGTGGGGTTTCTCATTGTTGCGTTGATTGCGTGCTACATCCCGGCACGTCGCGCGACAAGAATCGATCCGTTGGTAGCGCTGAGACAAGAATAGAGGAATTGCGGTTTTGATCTTTGTCAGTAGTCAGTTGTCCGTCGCTGATCTTCGTGTTGTTTGGTCTTCGTGTTCGTGTGATTTCGTGATCTGTTTTGTAGCCAAGATGTGGGTCACGACGAATATGGCGATCCACAAAACAACATGAACACGAAGACACGAAACAACACGATTTACAACTGACTACTGACTACGGACCAATGACAACCTTGACTGGAGGAACGCGATGAACGGTCTAATTCAAGACTTGCGCTACGGAATCCAGATGCTACTCAAGCATCCGGGATTCACAGTTATCGCCGTGTTGACTCTCGCCCTTGGTGTTGGCGCGAACACAGCATTGTTCAGCGTAGTCGATGCCGTGCTGTTGAAGAAGCTGCCAGTCAAAGATCCTGACCGCCTTGTGCTGTTCAATGCCACATGGAACCGAGACCGGTTTTCACCGGGTAGCTTCAACGGAAGCAATCGACGCGATCCGAATACAGGTCTTACGACCGCTACATCGTTTCCAATTCACACGTTGTGGCGGATGCGGCAGGAGAACAGTCCTCTTTCGGACGTGTTCGCGTTTGCCCCTGTGGATCTCAATCTAAACGCTGGTGGCCAGGCCGAGCTCATTAGCGCTCAAGTCGTTTCCGGAAACTACTACGCAACGCTCGGTGTTCCTGCGCTAATCGGACGCACGATCGGCGAGACGGACGACAATGCCGCTGCGCCTCCGATTATGGTTCTGAGTTATCGCTTTTGGGTGAATCGCTTTGGCAGCGATCGCAGCGTCATCGGCAAGCAGGTCAATCTCAATAACGTGGCGTTCACTATTGCGGGAGTTACTCCACCGGGATTCGAAGGCACTGGACAAGTTGGAACGTCACAGGACGTGTCGATCCCACTCGCGTGGGAGCAGCAGGTTGCCGGCGAGCGTTCGTACATGAAGGGTGCTGGTATTTGGTGGCTCAGGTTAATGGGTCGCCTCAAGCCCGGCGCAACTCTCCAACAAGCCCAGACAGCGTTGGACGGACCATTCCAACAATCTGTGGTTGAGCACCGCGCAGCGCGCCAGGCGCAGCTACAAGCTCCACCTCGCCCGGTCGAGCCAAAAGATTTGCCGCACCTGGTGATCGATTCCGGCAGCCAAGGCGAGATGAATTCGCGCAGCTTCCTTAGTAAACCGCTGCGTTTGTTATTTGGCGTCGTTGGTTTGGTGCTGCTCATCGCCTGCGCAAATGTAGCGAATCTATTGTTGGTGCGATCGTCGGCGAGACAAAAAGAGATTGCAGTACGGTTGGCAATAGGCGCCAGCCGCTGGCGACTGATACGTCAGCTATTAACTGAGAGCGTTCTGCTCGCATTCTGTGGAGGCGCGCTCGGAGTTCTGCTCGCGCAATGGATGAAGGATGGCTTGATTCCTGTAAGCGATTGGGCCGGTCAGGGATTGGTGCTCAATCCGCGACTTGACTTGCGCGTGCTTGGCTTCACGTTCGGGCTCTGTTTTCTCACTGGAATCATCTTCGGCGTTGTGCCTGCGTTGCGTGCGACGCGTCTTGATCTCAGTCCCACGCTCAAGGACATGGGCAGAGGTTCGCAGGGTCAGGCTCGATCATGGCTCGTAAAGTCACTGGTCGTTGTGCAAGTGTCAATGTCGGTGCTGCTTTTGATTGGCGCCGGACTCTTGATACGAACGCTGCTTAACTTGCAACAGGTCGACCCGGGTTTCAATACGCGAAATCTGTTGCTCTTTAGCGTCGAGCCCAGACTCATTGGTTACAAAGATGATCGGCTCAAGAATCTTTATCAGCAAATGTTTGAGCGGTTGGAAGCCGTTCCCGGCGTTGAAAGCGTCACCGCGTCGAGGCATGCGCTGTTGGCCCTGGGTGCGACCACCAGTTCGTTCTACCTGCCAGGTGCTGCCACGTCTCCAGAAGGACAGGTGGCCCAAAGAGGCGATTTAAAGATTCACCACGTTCGCGAGAATTTCTTGCGAGCGATGGAAATTCCTTTGCTCGTTGGACGCGACTTTAAAGCGGAGGATGACGAGAAAGCTCCAAAGGTCGCGATTGTCAATCAAGCTTTTGCCCGCAACTATTTCCCGAATGAGAGTCCAGTTGGCAAACGGTTTGGAGTGGATTCCGAAAAACCATCCGACATCGAAATCATCGGACTGGCGCGCGACGCGAAGTACACGAGCCAACGCGACCAGACGGAACCAACAGCTTATTTCCCAATGAAGCAGTCGTTGCGTTCAATGGGCTTCGTCACAGTCGAGGTGCGAACTGCGAGTGATCCAACTGCGTTCGTTACGGCCGTCCGGGAAGCCGTCCGTCAGGTGGAAAGTAATCTACCCGTTAGCGAGATCAGAACGCAGATTCAGCAAGCGGATCAAACGATGGCAATGGAGCGTTTGTTTGCCAAACTGCTCAGCCTTTTTGGCGTGCTTGCGCAGCAGCTGGCGGCAATTGGTTTGTACGGTGTGATGGCTTACTCGGTTTCCCAACGCTTTCATGAAATCGGCATCAGGATGGCGCTGGGCGCTACGCGCGGCAGTGTGCTGAGGATGATTCTAAGGCAGGGGCTGTTATTGACGATCGTTGGAGTCGTGTTGGGGTTGGGTGCCGCTTACGTATTGACGCGTTACCTGGAAAGTTTGACGACGATGCTGTTCGGAGTGAAACCCAGAGATCCTTTGACCTTCGCCGTCATTGCAGCGTTGCTGATCGTCGTTGCTTTTGTGGCGTGCTTTATTCCGGCGCGTCGCGCGACGAAGGTCGATCCCCTGATTGCGCTCCGTTACGAGTGAGAAACAGGAGCAATACGATTGATAGGACCAATGAATTTGGAGTCGTGAATGGTTAAAGACATCAAGTACAGCATTCGGATGTTGGCAAAGAACAAGGGCTTCACCATAGTGGCCGCTTTGACGTTGGCATTAGGAATCGGTGTGAACACTGCGATGTTCAGCGTGCTAAACACCTTTCTGTTTGCCTCGTTGCCTTACCCACAATCAGACAAACTGGTGCGAGTGTGGCGCACATCGCCGCATTCTCAGAATTGGCCGCATTCGCCTGGCAACTTTTACGACCAGCGAGCACAAAACACAGTCTTCGAGAAGATGGCCGCTTACAACTATGTAAGTCGCAATCTGACTGAGCAGGGCCAGACAGCGGAACGGTTGCTGAGCATTGCCGGCAGTGAAGATTTCTTTCCACTCTTAGGAACTGCACCCGCTCGCGGCCGTGTTTTCAAACCCGAAGAGTTCGAACCTGGCGCCGACAACGTCATTGTCTTGAGTGATCGTTTTTGGACTCGTCGCTTTGGGAGCGATCCCAATGTAGTTGGCCGAAAAATTCAGCTTGATGGGAAGACCGTCGAGATCGTCGGCGTGATGCCTCCGGGTTTTGAACATCCGATCCTTTGGGGACCGGTGGACATCTGGCAGCCGCTCGCATTCAACCCTGAACGCAAAAAGTCCCGCGACAGCAATTTTCTTTCTTCGTTTGCGCGCCTGAAACCAGGAGTTTCAATTAAGCAAGCCGAGCAGAGCATCGTCACGCTCGCTGCAAATATTGGCAAGGCGAATTCCTCGAACGAGGGAGAGAGTCTCCGCCTCGAGCCATTGCAGCGGTCCATGTCCGACAACATCGGAAGAACAGTGATGTGGTTCACGTTCGGATTAGCGGGTTTTGTTTTGCTGATTGCTTGCGCAAATTTGGCAAACCTGCAGCTTGTCCGGACCACGGCGCGTTCGCGTGAGTTGGCAATTCGCGCGGCATTAGGCGCGGGTCGCGTCCGTCTGCTCCGGCAGTCGCTTACGGAGAGCATTGTAGTCGCACTCATCGGCGGAGCCCTCAGTCTTGCTCTCGCAGTGTGGGGTGTCAAATTCATCAGCAACTATCTGTTTACCGATCTACCGGGAGCGAGCGTCAAGGTTGACTACAAGGTATTCGGCTTCGCTCTCCTGTGTTCATTGTTAACAGGCCTGCTCTTTGGGACAGTGCCCGCGTGGTTTGCGTCGCGAGCAGATGTCAACCGTGCACTGCGAGACAACTCGCGCGGATCGACCGCAGGACGCTCACAACATCGACTGCGTCACTCATTGATAATCGGCGAAGTAGCGTTCGCGATGATTTTGTTGGTTGCTGCCGGACTCTTTTTGCGCGGTTTGCAGCGGTTCATTAACTCAGATCCAGGTTGGCGCGTTGATGGGTTGTTGACTGCGCAGATGAACCTTCGAGGAGAGAAGTACGCCGAAGATAAGCAACGCGCAGCCTTTCTCAAAGAACTTGAAAGCCGGTTGAGCGCAGTACCTGGTGTGCAGAGTGTTGGCATCGGCAGTTCACAACCGGTGTTCGGTTTTAATAGCAGCAGTTCATTCCTGGTCGAGGGACAACCCGAACCTCCGCCCGACAAGTATCTCGAGATGTTCTTTGAGCCCGTAAGCGGTCACTACTTCGAAACTCTTGAAGCTCATTTGCTGCAAGGTCGTGCTTTCACCGACGCTGACGTAGCTGATCGCCCCTCCGTAGTCATCATTAACGAAACGACTGCCCGCAACTTTTGGCCCAACGAAAGTCCAATCGGCAAGCGAATTAGCAACACTGGTCCAAACAAGAAGTATCAAGAGATCGTTGGTGTTGTTAATGACATTGCTTTCCCTGGCAGTCTTGGAGAGCCCTATACGCGCTTCCAGGCGTTTGTACCGCTGGCGCAGGCTTCTCCTTCTTATTTGACGATCACGCTGCGGACGCCCTTGAGCCCGGAGGCAATTGGCAACAGTTTGCGTCAGGCGATCGCTTCGCTCGATCCGAGTCTGCCCGTTTATCGAATTCGCTCGGCGCGCACAGCAGTTAATCAGGGACTTGGAAGTATCTCCTTGCTGGGAAGTCTGCTCGGAGCGTTCGCAACAGTGGGCCTCTTACTCGCCGCGATCGGAATTTACGGCGTTATCTCTTACACAGTCGCGCAGCGAACTGGAGAACTCGGAATTCGACTGGCACTCGGTGCGCGAGCGGGTGACGTTCTTTGGCTCGTGCTTCGAAAAGGCGCCGTGCTGATTCTGCTGGGGACTGTGATTGGCGTTGCTGGTGGTTACGCGGTAGCTCGACTGTTGATCTCACTGATTCCGTCATTGCCGACGAAAGATCCTTTCGTGTTGCCGCTTGTGAGTCTAGCTCTGTTCGTTGTTGCACTGCTCGCTTGCTACATCCCGGCGCGGCGCGCAACGAAAGTGGATCCTTTGGTGGCATTGAGATCCGAGTAAGCACTATGAAGACGCTGTTTCAAGACGTGCAGTATGGTTTTCGAGCCTTACGTAAGCATCGGGGCTTTACGGTCGTCGCAGTATTGACATTTGCCCTGGGACTCGGTGTCAACATCGCGCTGTTTGCGGTCTTTGATGTGTTTGTACTTGAGCCATTGCCTCTAAAAGATCCAGACAGTCTTGTGGTCTTCGAGGGAACCGACGCCGAAGGTCATCACCAAAGATTGTTCTCGTACCTTGATTATCTTGAATACCGCAAACAGAAGAACGTCATCAGCGACCTCATTGCCTGGAACAAGATCACCGCGACTTTGGGACAGGCACCACCGAATTCGTCTGATTCCTCCACGCTGGCCGAAGGCTACGTTCATCTGTTTGGACAAATGGTTTCGGGAAATTACTTCAATGTCCTGGGGGCGCAGATGCATCTGGGACGCGGATTTGCTCCGGACGAAGACGAACGAGCCGGGGAAAAACCGGTTCTCGTCCTTAGCTACGGCGGGTGGCAGCGCCACTTCAATTCCGATCCGGCAATCGTCGGCAAGACGGTTGTTTTATCGGGCCAACCCTTCGTCGTAATCGGAGTAACGTCAAAAGGATTCGCGGGAACTACGCCGGACGTACCTTCGTTCTGGGCGCCACTGATGATGCGCGACAGTCTGATTCGCGCGGGTGGATGGGGACACAAAATTTGGTTCACCGATCGCAACACTGAAGTCGTGACATTCCTTGGCAGGCTCGCTCCAGGGATTTCGCGCCGTCAGGCTGAGGCCGCCTTACAACTTACGACTTCGCAGCTTGCACAGAGTTATCCCTCACCGAACCGGAAGACTAGCGTTCGCCTGGAACGCGGTGGCACGTTCTTCTATGTCGACAGAGAACTGATGCCGCTGATTACGCCGCTGCTGATTGGCTTCGGGTTGGTATTGCTGATCGCATGCGCGAACGTTGCGAACCTGTTGTTGGCCCGCGCTGCTGGTAGGCAGAAGGAAATCGGAGTGCGACTCGCTTTGGGTGCTGGCCGGTTTCGAATTGTTCGGCAGCTATTGACAGAAAGCATCCTGCTCTCTCTCGCAGGCGGAGTCGCCGCCGTCATAGCTGCCGTGTGGACACTCAGCAGCCTTTACCCGATTGTGCTTTCCGCATTCCCGCTGCCTAAAGATCTTGCCGAAGGATTTTCAATCAGCTTCACTCCAAACTGGCGCGTCTTCCTTTTCACTCTCTGCATTGCCGCGGTCGCGGGCATTACTGCAGGTCTGGTTCCTGCGCTGCAAGCTTCGAAGCCTGACGTGATCACGTCACTGAAGGAAGAGGGAGCAGCATTGGGTGCCCATCTCCGTCGCTCACGAATGCGAAGCGGGTTGGTCATTGCGCAGGTAGCGGTTTGCTTTTCGCTTCTCGTGAGTGCGGGACTGCTGGTCAAGAACGCGCGGCAGATGCAGTCAGCCGACACCGGAATGTCGACAGCAAACGTCTTTTCCGTCGCGGTTGGATTAAACGAGTCTTCAACGGTTGCTTCATCTCGGCTGGCAGACGCGCGGCGCGACCTTGCACAAAGCATTAGCGCAATGCCGCACGTCGTTGCCGTGAGTGAAGCCCTCAATCAGCCGCTGTCTGGCGAAATGGGCAACAGGCTTGTTTCCTTGACAGGCGAAGCTGAGCCGCGTGAGGTCCGCTTCAACTATGTTTCAGCTGATTATTTCTCGACGTTATCAATCCCTATCATTCGCGGCCGTGCTTTCACGACTCAGGAAGTAAATTCCAGAGCTCCAGTTATCGTAATTAGTGAAGCAACAGCCCAGCGGTTCTGGCCGGGCACTGAACCAGTGGGCCAACGCATCGGACTTGAAAATCAGCAATATGAAGTGATCGGTGTCACTCGCGATACGAGAAGTCGGTGGCTGTGGGAAAAGGATCAGACCTTCCTTTACGTGCCGTTTGCTACCGCAACATCAAGCCGGTACTTGCTCGTTCGCACTCGCAACGATCCAACCAGCGTCATGGGATCTATTCGCGAGATTGGGATGTCACTCGACCCCGCGCTTCGCACTGTGGTGAGGCGAATTGATGACGACCTTGCGTTCCACACCGCTCCGTTTCGCGCCATAGCCTGGCTCTCCAGTGCGTTAGGAATTCTCGCCTTGATACTCGCGTCGGTCGGACTCTACGGCGTCATGTCGTTTGTCGTGGCCCGTCAAACGCGCGAGATAGGTATTCGTGTCGCTCTGGGTGCAACACCCGTGGATGTGATTCGGATGTTTCTGCTTTATGGCGGCCGGTTGATCGGAATCGGACTGGCCGCTGGACTGGCGATCGGCGCTGCGATTTCGAGGTTACTCGCAACCGTATTAATCGATCTTAGTCCGCTTGATCCGATCACCTTCGGAGCAGTTTCGCTGTTTCTTGCGCTGGTGGGGGTGCTCGCGATCTTTATTCCCGCATGGCGGGGGACAAAAGCCGATCCTCTGGAGGCATTGCGGTACGAGTGAGGGAATTTTCGATTTTTGATTTTCGATTTTCGATTTGTCGATTGTTCGTGTTGTTTCGTGGATCGTTCTGACGTTCACGGTCATCCCGAACCACGAAAGAACACGAACAACTGACCACGAACTACTGACAGAGGCTTAACACTGCCATGAATACTTTTATTAAGGACATTCGCTACGCGTTGCGTGGTCTGTTGAAGCAGCCGGGCTTCACGGCTGTTGCCATAGTGACCTTGGCGCTCGGCATCGGCGCGAACTCGCTGATCTTCAGTGTGATTAATGCCTTGATATTAAATCCGCCACGGGTCGTGGATCCCGATCGCGTCGTTGCGATTTGGCCTACTCCAAGAGGTGAGCGCATTGAAGGCTTTTCGTCTTATCTGAACCTGCAGGACTGGCGCGCTCGGAATCAGAGTTTCGAAGACATTGCCGGATATAAGCCAAACGGGTTTGTTCTTCTGAACAACGGCGAAGCCGAGCGGATCCAGGGAATGCGCGTGACCGCCAACTTCTTTCCTCTCATGAAAGTCGGTCTCTACCGAGGCAGGAATTTTCAACCGGAAGAAGACAAGCGCGGCAGCCAACCTGTCGCAATTATCAGTTACGACTTCTGGCGCAACCGGTTTGGCGGCAGTGAAGCAACACTGAATCGAATGATCTCTCTTAACGGTAAGCCTCACCAGATCGTTGCAGTTCTACCGCCGGACTTCGAATTTCCGCTTGCGCCCAAGCATGCTGAGATTTGGACCACAGTTGTCGGTGAGGGAGGAAATCTCGACGAGCGGGGCGCGAATGTCTTGCGTGTAGTTGGGCGACTTAAGCCCGGCGTAATGCTTCAGCACGCCCAGGTTGAGATCGAGTCAATCGCCGCTAGTCTCGAGCGTGAATATCCGCAGACGAATCGCGACCGGACCGCTTACATCGTAAGCGTCCAGGAACAGTTAGTTGGCCACGATGTCCGTCGTGCCTTGTGGTTGTTGTTAGGGACAGTTGTTTTGATTCTGCTGATCGCGTGTACCAACATCGCGAATCTTTTACTGGCACGTGCTAACAGTCGGGAGAAAGAGATCGCACTGCGAGCAGCTCTTGGCGCTGGCCGTTGGCACATTGCTCGGTCCTTACTCGTCGAGAGTGTGTTGCTCTCGGTACTTTCCGGATTCGTCGGCCTACTTCTCGCGATCTGGGGATTGAGCGCGATCAAATACTACGGTGCTGATCAGCTGCCGCGACTCGAGGAGGTTAGCGTTAGTGGTCGAGTCCTGCTGTTCACGTTCGGTATTTCCGTCCTAACTGGTCTGCTGTTTTCGCTGATTCCTACCATCAAGGCCTCTCGTCCTGACGTTAATGAAGTTCTGAAGTCTGGCGTGAAGGGAACGACGGGCGCGCGTTCCATGCAGCTGTGGCGAGACTCGCTCGTCATTTCTGAGGTCGCCTTGAGTTTAATCCTACTCGTCGGCGCCGGGTTGATGATGAAGAGCTTCATGCGACTCGTGAATGTGAATCCGGGTTTCGATCCAGACAATGTTCTAACGGGTCGAATCAGCTTGACGTCTTCCAAATACGACAAGCCTGAGGCTTGCGCGGCGTACGTCGAACAGACGCTTGAAAGATTGAGAGCCTTGCCGGGTGTTGAAAGCGCGGCGTTTGTCGCACCAATGCCGTTCAGCGGCGGCAACGTCGGTGGAGATTTTCGTATCGAGGGTAGACCCGAGCCTGAGCCAGGAAACGAGCCGGGCGCGGCTGTTCGTAGTGTGACGAACAATTACTTCCAGGCAATGAAGATCCCATTAATAAAAGGACGGCACTTCAACGAACAGGACCGTCGTGGAGGGCTCGGGGCCGCGATTATCAACCAGGCTCTGGCCCAGGAGTATTTCACCAATGAAGAGCCGTTAGGAAAACGCATTTCGCATATTGGCGCGAATCAAAACGAGGGTGATCCGCTCGTGTGGGAGATCGTTGGAGTTGTTGGTGACGTGCACCACAGCAGTTTGATCAAGGCCGCAAATCCCGAGCTCTACTTACCGAATCAGCAAAACAGTTGGGGTTGGGGCAATTTTCTGATCCGAACCAAGGGCGATCCAGCATTGTTGTCGAAGAGCTTTACTGACCAGATCAAGAGCGTCGACAAAGGAGTCCCGCTTACAGACGTACAACCGTTGGTTGCGGCGATCTCTGAAACGGTGGCCCAATCGCGGTTCTATACCTTTCTCTTTGGTCTATTCGGCGCAACCGGTTTGGTGCTGACGCTCACGGGAGTGTACGGGCTGATTTCCTACACAGTTTCGCAACGCACTCAAGAGATCGGAATTCGAATGGCGTTGGGAGCGAGCCGCCCCACCGTGCTGCGAATGATCCTGAAGAAGGGAATCGTGCTGACTTCGGTCGGCGCATTAGTGGGGCTGCTGATCTCGTTTGGCTTGACTCGGTTGATTGTCAGCCTGCTGTTCGGTGTCGAGCCAACAGATCTCCTTAGTTTTGTCGGGGCAACGCTGGTGTTGCTCCTTGCAGCGCTACTTGCAAGTTATGTCCCGGCGCGGCGCGCGACGAAAGTGGATCCAATTGTTGCGCTCAGGTACGAGTGAAGGAATTTTCGATTGCCGATTGCCGATTTTCGATTGTCGCAATCAAAAATCGAAAATCAAAAATCGAAAATGACTTAATTGAACTCATGGGAGAAGAAGTATGTGGGGAGTCGTCAAACAGAATCTCGTCTATAGCGTAAGGGCGTTGCGCAAGAACATCGGCTTCACGCTTGCAGCAGTGGGCACCCTTGCTTTGGGAATAGGCTCGACGACCGCAATCTTCAGTGTCCTTCACGCGACCCTGTTCGAGCCCATGCCTTATCCAAAGCCGGACCAATTGGTGGTGGTGTGGTCGAAGATCCAGGGCAATAGAAACTCAGTTTCTATAGGCGATTACCTCGACTGGAAACGCCGGAACACTTCTTTTCAGGACATGCATGCGTGGGCCGGCGCTTCTTTTAACGTAGCAACCTCCGAGAGACCCGAACAGATTGACGGCTCACCACAAACACCAGGGTTCTTCAACATGATGGGTCTCCCGTTGATGTATGGCCGGGACTTCCTACCTGAAGAGGGTGAGCCCGGTAGGGACCATGTCGTGATTCTGAGTAATCGTTTGTGGACCAAGTACTTCGGCGCCGACCGCAACATCGTCGGAAAAGAGATCCGCATGAACGGCGAGCCTTACACCGTCGTCGGAGTAATGCCTCCCGGTATGCACGATCGTCTGCCAATGCAACTCTGGGTTCCTCTTGCTTTCAAACCGGAGCAGATTAGGCACGACGCACACATCATGCTTGTAATGGCTCGTCTGAAAGACGGCGTGTCAATCGCGCAGGCCCAGGCCGAGATGGATGGGATTGCGAAGCAATTGGCAAACGAGTATCCGGAGTCAAATACGAACTGGGGCGTTAGCGTTGAACCGTTGCACCTCGACTTTCTCGAGAACACAACGCGTCGAGGTCTATGGCTACTTCAGGGCGCAGTTGGCTTCCTTTTGTTAATTGCGTGCGTCAACGTAGCAAACCTCCTTATGGCGCGCGCCACGTCGCGTCAGCGCGAAGTTGCAGTCAGAGCCGCCCTGGGCGCGTCACGACTTCGTCTGTTCGGCCAGTTCCTTACCGAGAGTCTGGTACTCGCTTTAGTGGGTGGTGCAATCGGCATCTTGCTTGCCCGTCTGTTCATCGACGCGATCATGGCAGTCATGCCTCCCACCGGCACGATGCTGCCTTCAGAGGCCGACATCCGAATCAGCGTTCCCGTTCTGATGTTTACGATAATCGTTACCACGATTGCAGGTTTACTTTTCGGATCTGCCCCGGCGTGGCAGGCTACTCGTCTCGATCTCAACGAGGTTCTCAAATCAGGTGGGCGGACCGGTTCCGCCGGTTCTCGACGCAACGCGCGACGCATACTAGTGATCGCCGAGTTCTCACTCGCGTTGACTTTGCTTGCCAGCGGCGGCTTGGCGCTGAAGAGTTTCTGGAACCTGTCGCGAGTTGATCTTGGTTTGCGGAGCGAACACGTTCTCTCTTTCCGGTTACCCGTTCCGGATAAGCGTCTGAAAGGAAACGACCAAATCGTTTCTTACTACCGGCGCATGTTGGAACAGATCAAAGCTTTACCCGGAGTTAAGAACGCGGCGGCAATGACCGGAGTCCCAGCTCGTGGGCCGATGTTCGGGATGGGATTCAGCATAGTGGGCGATCCTCCAATTAATCCTTCCGAACGTCCCGGGGCCGGATTTCAAATGGCGACTCCGGGATACTTCGAGACGCTGGGTGTTCGAGTAATCAAAGGTCGCGGCCTCGATCAACGTGACACCGAAACCTCGCCGCGTGTGGCGCTGGTCAACGAGTATTTTGCCAATCGTTATTTGGCGGGAAGGGATCCACTTACGATTCGACTTTCCGTCGAAGAAATAAATGCAGAGACCACACTTGGAAAACCCGTTGAATGGACCATCGTCGGAGTTTTTCACAACGTTAGAGGTGCGGGATTTCGCGAGGAGTTTCCAGAGATCGTTGTGCCTTTCTGGCAGAGTCCGTGGCCGCAAACCTCAATAGTCGTGCGCACGGATGGTGATCCCAAACAGTCGATGAAGAGCATTGGAGCGGCAGTTGGTTCCGTCGATCCGGACTTGCCATTGGCCGGCGTGAAAACAGTTGACGAGATCGTTACTGAATCGCTGGCCAGCGATCGCTTTGGCGTTGTGTTGTTCACCAGCTTTGGAGTTCTCGGACTCTTTCTCGCAGTCGTTGGTATATACGGCGTGATGGCTTTTGCGGTAGCGCAGCGTACGCAGGAGTTTGGTGTGCGCATGGCGCTTGGAGCCCAACGCTCGCGAGTAATAACACTGGTGTTGAAAGAGGGAACGATTCTGGCGCTCATCGGAGCTGTTATTGGACTAGGTGGAGCTTACCTCGTAGGCCGCGCAATGCAGTCAATTCTGTACGGAGTAGGTGCGATGGACGGCCATGCGTTTGGTGCGGTTTTCGGTTTGCTGCTGCTGGCCGCTTGGGTCGCTTGTTTGATTCCGGCGTTAAGAGCCAGCCGTGTCGACCCGATCGTTGCGTTGCGATATGAGTGAAGGGATTTATGATTTTCGATTTGATGGTTGTCAGTAGTCAGTGGTCAGTTGTTGGTGTTCTTTGGTTCGTGGTTCGTGTCGGTTCGTGGGTCGGGTCTTGATGACCACACCAGTGAATGATCCACGAAATAACACGAAACTATGGATACGAAATCAGACTAAGTTACGAAGCAACACCAAAGGAATTGCCAAGCGACATCAACCACGGACCACTGACGACTGACAACGAACTAGGAACCGAGAACAGGGAATAAACATGATTACTGAAGCCATGCAGGATGTCCGTTACGCGTTACGCACCTTGCGAAAGAATGTCGGGTTTACCCTAACGGCCGTGCTTACCCTCGCGCTGGGAATTGGCGCGACAACCGCGATCTTCAGCGTGGTACATGCAGTCTTCGAGCCGATGCCTTATCCGAAACCGGATCAACTCGTCATGGTGTGGACCAAGAAGCAGGGTGCAAGAAACGGCGCATCTTCAGCCGACTTCAATGACTGGAAACAACGTAGCATCTCATTCTCGGGAATGTCAGCCTGGGCCGGAGTCTCGTTCAACGTGGCCGGCGATGACAGGCCCGAGCAAGTTAATGGGTCACAGCGAACGCCGGGATTTTTTACGATGGAAGGTTTGCCGATGATGTTGGGACGTGACTTCCTTCCTGACGAAGCACAGCCCGGCAAGGATCACGTTGTCATACTGAGCAACCGACTCTGGACACGGGCGTTCGGGGCGAACCCCAACATGGTCGGAAAAGATATCCGGATGAACGGAGAACCGTATACGGTCGTCGGCGTCCTTCCACCCGGAGTGCACGATCGCTTCATGTCACAACTTTGGGTGCCTCTCGTCTTTGATTCAACACAGAGCAACCGCGACATGCGTTCGATGCTCGTCATGGCTCGATTGAAGGACGGGGTCTCTCTGGAACAGGCGCAAGCAGAAATGGACGGCATTGCTCTCCAGCTGCAGAAGGAATATCCAAAATCGAATGCCAATTGGAACATAAGCGTTGAGCCGCTTCACCTTGATTTCGTGACAGACAAAACGCAGCGCAACCTCTGGCTATTATTGGGCTCGGTCGGATTCCTCTTGCTCATTGCTTGCGTAAACGTAGCCAACCTGTTGCTCGCACGTGGCACCACGCGACAACGAGAAGTCGCGGTTCGAGCTGCGCTAGGCGCCTCGAGACCAAGGCTCTTCGCTCAGTTCCTGACTGAGAGTTTGTTGCTGGCGCTCATCGGTGGAGGCCTCGGAATTCTCTTTGCGAAAGGAATCATCGAGGGAATTCTCGCCGTGATGCCTCCTGTCGGGACGATGCTTCCATCCGAAGCAGATATCAGAATCAGTGTCCCTGTCCTGCTTTTCACTATTGGTGTTACAACCGTTGCAGGACTGCTTTTTGGATCGGCTCCGGCCTGGTCAGCAACGCGCGTCGATCTCAATGAAGTGCTCAAGTCAGGTGGTCGCACAGGAGCCGGCAGCTCGCGATCTCGAGCGCGGCGGATCCTCGTAATCGCGGAGTTTTCTCTTGCGCTGACTGTGCTGACCGCCGCGGGTCTTGCTCTTAAAAGTTTTTGGCATCTCACGCGAATAGACCTCGGCATCCGTACGGACAATCTTCTTTCGTTTCGTCTTCCCGTTCCGAGCCGGCGATTGAATGGAGCCGAGCAGATCAGAACGTATTACGGTCAGATACTCGAGAAGATTCAGGCCGTGCCCGAGGTGAGAAATGCCGTCGTCATGACTGGTACTCCGACACGCGGAACCATGTTGGGGCGGAGGTTCAGCATCGCGGGCCAAGCGCCGCTCGATCCGGCCGAGCGGCCCAGAGCGGCATTTCAGATGGTGACACCGGGATATGTCGACACGCTCGGCATTCGCATGATCAAGGGTCGCAGCTTCGATGAACACGACAGTCCGACCAGCCCGCGTGTCGCTATGGTCAATGAGACGTTTGCGAAGCGCTATCTCGGGGAAGTTGATCCAATCGATCAACGGATCGTTGTTGACGAGTTGGTGCCCGGCCCGCCGAGAGGAAACCCGGTTGAACTAAAGATTGTCGGGGTCTACCACGACGTGCGAGGTCCAGGCTTCAGTGACGGCTACTCTGAAGTCAACGTACCGTTCTGGCAAAGCCCATGGCCGCAAGCCGCAGTGGTGATCCACACGACAGGCGATCCGACTCGTGTGATCAAAGGTATCGCGGCGGCCGTCAATTCAGTCGATCCGGATCTGCCCCTCGCGGGCGTTATGACAATCGACGAAATCCTATCTGAAACAGTAGCCATCGATCGGTTTAGCGTTGTTCTGTTCGCGTGCTTCGGCGTATTGGGGTTGCTGCTCGCTGTAGTTGGAATCTACGGCGTGATGGCGTTCGCAGTGGCTCAACGAACCCAGGAGTTTGGACTTCGCATTGCACTCGGCGCGCAGCGCTCGGGAGTGATCCATCTGGTGTTGAAAGAAGGAGCGATTCTAGCGGCTATCGGCGGGGCGATTGGATTGATTGGAGCGTACTTCGTTGGACGCACGATGCAGTCGACGCTCTATGGCGTTGGAGCGATAGATGGATACGCGTTTGGAGGAGTCTTCGTGCTGCTCCTCGTCGCCGCGTTGCTCGCTTGTTTGTATCCGGCCTGGCGAGCCAGCCGAGTCGAACCGATGGTTGCGTTGAGATATGAGTGAAGGAATTTTCGATTTTTGATTTTTGATTTGTCAGTTGTCAGTAGTCAGTGGTCCGTAGTCAGTTGTTGGTCCAAATCCGTTCGGAACTACTGACAACTGACGACTGACTACTGACGAGGAAAAACGAACAATGACTAGAGACTTACGTTACGCCTTGAGGATGCTGCGGAAGAATCCGGGATTTGCAGCTGTTGCTGTGATCACTTTGGCACTTGGTATCGGAGCTAACACAGCAATCTTTAGTGTGGTTAATGGCGTGCTGCTACGTCCGCTGCCATTTCGCGAACCCGAGCGGCTCGTGCGTGTCTACAGTGAGTTTCCCACCATGAAGCTCAAATCATTCTGGCTGTCCCCACCGGAGCTGCTGGACATCCAGAAGGAAGCGCAGTCGTGGGAAGCAATCGGAGCGTGGGCGCCCGGCGGATCAAACGTCGGCACTGACAGCGAGCCCTTACGAGTTACATCCGCAGGCATCACCCGAGGGTTGATCGACACTCTCGGCGTGCAGCCTGTACTCGGTCGTAACTTCACCGTCGAAGAAGATCGAAATGGTGGTCCAAACGTAGCGCTCATCTCGTACGGGCTCTGGCAGCGAGCTTTCGGTAGCGCCAGTGACATCATTGGCAAGCAAATCCAGGTTAACGCCCAAGCGACGACCGTAGTGGGTGTGCTGCCGCGCGACTTTGCCTTTCCTCCCGGCAGCAACGATCAAGTAGAGATCCTGCTTCCGTTCCAATTCGATCCAGCAAACCCAGGAAACCGCGGTTCTCATTTTCTATCTGTCATTGGTCGACTTAAACCCGGCGTCACCCTCGATCAGGCGCGATCTGAAATGACCAGCTTGATGGCGGGTTGGCGAAGTGAGAATCGTGCTCAGCATTTGCTGAATCCACAGGGTCATCCAGTGGTCATGTTGCCGCTGCACGAAGACGTTGTTGGGTCTGCTCGTCGTGCCGTCCTTTTATTAATGGGGGCAGTTGGTTTCGTACTGCTCATCGCATGCGTCAACGTCGCCAACCTTCTGCTTGCGCGAGCCGAAGCGAGGCACCGCGAGTTTGCTGTGCGCCTCGCCCTCGGAGCCGGTCGAAAGCGAATGATTCAGCAGTTCATAGCCGAAGGATTCTTGCTCGTCCTCCTGGCAGCCACGCTTGGGACCGTACTGGCGTTTACCGGATTGAAGTTGCTCCTGCTCTTTACACCTGACAGCGTTCCACGCACGAGTGATATCCGCGTCGACTTGCTGGTGCTGGCCTTCACTCTCGGCTTATCGGTTGTTGTGGTCTTTCTATTTGCTCTTGCTCCGCTGGCGCAAATCAGCGAACAGAATCTTGCCAACTGGATCCGCGGCGCAAGCCAACGCTCTATAGGAGTCGCCGGTCAGAGTTTGCGCAAGAGTCTAGTGGTCGTCGAGATTGCACTCGCAGTGATTCTTGTAATCGGTTCGGGACTGATGATCCGCGCGTTTTGGAAACTGCAGCAAGTGAAGACGGGCTTCGATCCGAATGGTGTTTTAAGTTTCAGCATCAATCTGCCTGGTTCGGCATACAGGCCTCCTGACCGACTGCGCTTCGCGAACACGTTGCAACAGCGTCTCGCAAATCTACCCGGTGTCAATTCGGCAGCGCTCGCAGGCGGTCTGCCACCCTTGCGACGAATCAATGCGAACGACACGGAAATCGAAGGGTACCAACCTACACCTGAAGGTCCAGCCCAGAATGTTGATTACTGGAACGTAGTCGGCACCGATTACTTCAAGACCATGAAAATCAAGACTCTGGAAGGTCGAACTTTCGAGACGTCGGATGAAAACGAGCAGGCACAACGAGTCGTCGTTGTGAACCAGGCACTGGCGCGCCGGGGATTCTGGACAGGTAGTCCCGTCGGCCGTCGTGTCAATCCTGGGTTCGCAAATCCAAAAGTGTGGTTCACCATCGTTGGTGTTGTCGAAGACACCAAGAACGCCGGAATGGACAAGCCGGCTGGTCCTGAGCTCTACCTGCCTGCTGCCCAGATCGCCCAATTCGGTCTCAGCACGAATATGAACTTCGTTGTGCGCACGACGGGTGACCCACAGACGATTGCTTCAGCCGTACGCGCCGCGGTCCGCGACACCGATCCGAGCCTACCCGTTTACGGATTGCGGCCGATGTCTGAAGTCGTGGCGCGGTCGATGGTCCAACCCCGCTTTCTTTCGCTACTGCTGGCAACGTTTTCTTCGATTGCTCTGTTCCTGGCAGCTATCGGCATATACGGAGTGATGGCTTACACCGTCGCGCAGAGAACGCAGGAGATTGGCGTGCGAATGGCATTGGGAGCGCAGCGATTGCACGTGTTGAGACTGATCTTTGGTCAGGGTCTTCTGCTTCTGGCGCTCGGTACAGTGGTTGGACTTGGCGGCGCGTTCGGGTTGACGCGGTTAATGCGGACTCTGTTGTTCGAAATGACTTCTACAGATCCGTTGACCTATGTCGCGGTGGTGGTGCTGCTGACGATCGTGGCACTGCTCGCTTGCTACATTCCAGCGCGACGAGCAACGAAGGTCGATCCGTTGGTGGCGCTTCGATACGAGTGATGAATTGCGGATTTGATGTTTGTCAGTGGTCAGTCGTCAGTTGTCAGTGGTCAGTTGTTCGTGTTGTTTCGTGGATCGTTTGACTGCCGCGACTAAAGACGATCCACGAATTAAACGAAGACCACGAAAGAACACCAAACCAAGACACGAAAGAACACGAACAAATAACTACTGACCACTGACCACTGACTACTGACTGACTATGGACTACCGACAACTGACGAAATCAAAAATCGAAAATCAAAGGACACGATGACAGGATTTAACATGATTCATTCGCTTTACAAAGACTTTCAGTACGCAATCCGCAGCTTCTTCAAACGACCTGGGTTTGCAGCAATCGCTGTTATTACTCTCGCCCTTGGAATCGGAGCAAACACAGCCATCTTCAGCGTAATCAATGCGGTGCTGCTGCGACCGCTTAAATTCACCGATCCGGAACGCCTCATGATGGTCTGGGAGGAGGCGTCCTTTGCCGGCTTCCCGCGCAACACGCCCGCGCCCGCCAACTATGTCGACTGGAAAACTCAGAACCACTCGTTCGAAGACATGGCCGCGACTGACCAGCGCAACTTCAATCTCACCGGCGACGGAAATCCGGAATACGTGTCAGCCTACGGTGTTTCTGCGAACTTCTTTCCGCTGCTCGGTGTGAAACCCATGCTTGGCCGGGTGTTTGCGAGCCAGGAAGACACTCCCGAGGCGAATAAGGTTGTCATCCTCAGTCATCGGCTATGGCAAACGCGCTACGGAGCAGATCACGCCATCATTGGAAAAGACATCCTGCTGAATAGCGAGAAATACACGGTCGTGGGTGTGATGCCCGCAGGTTTTCAGTTTCTTGAAATCGACGTTCGGTTGTGGGTTCCCATCGCTTTCGATCAGGAGACTCTGAACAATCGCGGCGGGCATTTCTTGACGGTCGTAGCGCGATTGAAACCTGGAGTCGACGTTCCGCAAGCGCAAGCCGACATGCGGACGGTGATGGCTCGCATCTCCAAAGACCATCCGAATGAAACCTTTGATGGCAAACTCGGAGCAGTCGTCGTGCCTTTGCGCGAACAATTGGCCGGCGATTCGCGACGCCCACTGATGGTGCTGCTGATCGCTGTCAGTTTCGTATTGCTGATCGCATGCGCAAACATCGCCAATTTGATGCTGTCGCGCGCCGCAAGTCGTCGTCGCGAAATTGCTGTTCGAACAGCTCTGGGAGCGAGTCGTTTACACATTGTCAGGCAGCTACTCACTGAAAGTTTACTGCTGGCCCTGGCTGGAGGAACGATCGGTCTGCTCCTGGCGTCATGGAGTTTCTACTTCCTCCAAAGACTTGTTCCTCCTGCGATGACCCTCTCTGCAGATCTGAAACCCGATATCCGGATGCTGCTTTTTGCGATCGGGATCTCAGTCCTCACCTCGATCATTTTTGGGTTGGTTCCAGCGCTTCAGGCCGCGAAGTTCGATCTCAATGAAGCTCTTAAACAGAGCGGTGGTCGCGGAAGTGTCGGTGGCGGCAGCCGTTTGCGCCAGGTGCTGGTTGTCGCTGAGGTTGCCCTTTCATTCGTGTTGTTGATTGGGGCCGGACTTCTCATCCAGACACTCTTTCAACTTCACAACCAGTATTCGGTGCTCGAGCCCGAAAAGATCTTGACCCTGCGTACACAGCTGCCGCGGCAGTCGTACGGCGAACCAGGAAAACGAACCGCTTTCTATCAGCAGGTACTCCAACGCGTGCAGCGCCTGCCCAATGTTATGTCGGCTGGCTACAGCACCTCAGTTCCTCTCTCCTGGAAAGGCGGTACGAATGGGTTCTATCCGGAAGGCACCGCACAACCGGTTCCCGGACTGTCGTACGACGCGAACCATCGACAGGTGAGTGCGGATTATTTGAAGGCGATGCAGATCCCGCTTCGCCAGGGTCGCTATTTTGATGAGCACGATAATGACCAATCGCTTCCGGTTGCGATCATCAATGAAACCATGGCGCGCCAGTACTGGCCGGCAGGCGATGCATTGGGAAAACGGTTCAAACCCGGTGATCCGAACGACGATCGTCCCTGGTACACGATTGTTGGAATCGTCGCAGACGTCCGCCAGATGGGATTGGATGAACCAGTCAAGGCTGAGATGTATCTTCCGCATCAGCAGGTAACTGACCAACCGTGGTTCGCGCCTCGTGATCTCGCTATCCGGACGAATGGCGATCCAATGGCGCTGGTGGGGATGGTCCGTGACGTCGTCCGAAGCGTCGATCCGAATCAGCCGATCTCAAATGTAGCCACGATGGAAGAGTTGTTAGGTGAAGAAACTGCTCAACGTCGCGTTGGGATGATCTTGCTCGCAACGTTTGCAGCACTCGCTTTGTTATTAGCGACGATCGGCATCTACGGCGTGTTGGCGTTCTTCGTTGTGCAGCACACAAATGAAATCGGAGTGAGGATGGCGCTCGGTGCGAGTCCCGGAAGAATCGTAGCTCTCGTGGTGAGTAAAGGAATGGGGTTGACGTTGCTTGGGATTGGACTAGGACTCGCGGCGTCGCTAGCGCTAACCAGGCTCATGACGTCGTTGTTGTTTGGAGTAAAGGCAATTGATCCGCTGACGTTTGGTGCGGTACCGGTGCTCCTGGGCGTGGTTGCATTGATGGCGTGCTGGATTCCCGCACGCCGCGCCAGCAAAACGGATCCGCTGATTGCGCTAAGAGCGGAGTAGGAATTGCGGATTGTGGATTGCGGATTGCGGATTCGTTCTTTGTCAGTGGTCAGTAGTCAGTTGTTCGTGTCCTTTCGTTCCTGATTAGTGTTCGTTCGTGGATCCCTCTTACCGCCGGATCCAAACCGATCCAGGAACTAACACGAACCACGAACGAAGCGATAGGAACAACTGACCACTGACCACTGACAAAGAACAAATGACCAAGACCAAAGACCAGAGACCAGAATGTGAGCTAATGATTATGCAATCTCTCATCAAAGATCTTCGCTACGGAATTCGTGGATTGCTCAAGCGGCCCGGCTTTACCGTCGTTGCCGTAATCACTCTCGCGCTCGGCATCGGGGCCAATACCGCGATCTTCAGCGTCGTCAACGGCGTAATCCTTCGTCCCCTTCCATACAAAGAACCGGATCGTCTTGTATCGCTGTGGGAAAAAGTTCCGGTCTATGGCCAATGGCGAGTTGCGCCTGCCAACTTCCTTGACTGGAAAAAGCAGAACACAGTTTTTGAGGACGTCGCCGCGTTCGGCGCCTCCACACTAACTCTAACTGGAGAGGGCGAGCCCGAGCAGCTACTCGGAACTCGCGCCAGCGAAGGTTACTTTGCCGTGGTCGGAGTTGAGCCAATGCTCGGGCGCACGTTCCTGCACGAAGAACACGAGCCCGGCAGAGGTCGCGTCGTAATACTGGGACACGCCTTCTGGACCAGACGTTTAGGAGGCAATCCGAACATTCTAGGCAAATCCGTGACGCTCGATGATGCTGCTTACACCGTTGTCGGTGTCATGCCGCCGGGTGTCTATCCTGTCTGGCCCACCACCTCGGGACGCATCTCCTTCGATCAAGCTGAACAACAGTTCTGGGTTCCGATGTCTTTCACGGCTCAATGGGCTTCGGTGAGGACTGCCCACGTTCTCGGCGTACTGGCTCGTATGAAGTCCGGTATCACGACCGAACGCGCCCAAGCTGAAATGACGACGATCGGCGCGCGACTCGAGCAGGAGTATCCCCAGAATAGGGGTGAAAGCATCATCGTCAATCCATTCATGAACGAAATGATCGGTAACGTGAAACCCGCATTGCTGATCTTATTCGCTGCTGTCGCACTTGTGTTGCTGATCTCGTGCGCGAACATCGCCGGTCTGTTGCTTGCGCAATACGCTGCCAGAAGTAAGGAGATCGCGATTCGTGCTGCGCTGGGTGCAGGGCGAGGACGGCTTATACGACAGTTCTTCCTCGAGGGACTGCTCATATCGCTACTCGGCTCAGCGGTGGGAATACTGCTCGCAAAGTTTGGAGTCGACTTGATCCTGAAACTCGTGCCTCAGCAGATCCCACGTCTCAATCAAGTGAGTGTCGATCTGCCGGTCCTCGGCTTCACCTTGTTGCTTTCAATCCTTACCTGCATTGCATTTGGATTGTTGCCTTCATGGCATGCGTCGAAACCGGATCTGCAGGACGCGCTGGACCAGGGTGGCCGTGGGTCGGGTACAGGCGTAGGCCGTCAGGCATTTCGTCGTTTGCTGGTTGTGTTTCAGGTGAGTGTTGCAGTGATCCTGGTGACGGGCGCCGGTCTCTTGATCAGAACATTCTGGCACTTGCGACAAGTCGATCCAGGATTCAAACCAGAACATGTTCTTTCGTTGACGGTGACTCTGCCGCAATCGAAGTACAGAGATACAACGCAGATTAACAATTTCTACAATCAGCTCATTGATCGGATTCAGAATCTTCCTGGAGTCAGGTCTGCAGCAATCGCCTACGATCATCCGCTGCAGTCGAACTGGGTGGACGGCTTCTCGATAGAGGGAAGACCTGCTTCACAGCTGCCCGACACGTCCGCACACTTCAATCCTGTTAGTCACGATTACTTCCGCACTATCGGAACTCCAATCGTTAGAGGTCGTGAGTTCACGCAACAGGATGATCAAGATCATCCTGGAGTCATGATCATCAACGAAACATTTGCGCGTCGCTTTTTCCCAAATGAAGAAGCTGTGGGCAAGCGGATTCAACCAAATCCACCCGCGAGAATCTGGCAGAACCAACGGTTCGTCTCGTTTGAGATCGTGGGAATCGCCCGTGATGTGAGGTCAGGCGGCCTCAAGGCTGATCCGGAGCCTACCTACTACGTGCCTGCATCGCAATCGCCTTTGCCTGACATGTCTATCCTCGTGCGAACCCAAGGGGATCCAACTGCACTCGTGTCGCCACTTCGTAACGCCGTCTTGTCAATCGATTCAAACCAACCGATCGCAACTATCAGCACCCTTGAACAGATCGTGAACGACAACATTGCTCAGCCACGCTTGAACATGCTGCTCATGGTCTTGTTTGCGTGCCTGGCCCTGCTGCTGGCATCGGTTGGAGTTTACGGATTGTTGTCGTTCGCCGTTGCGCAACGCGCGCAGGAGATTGGAATACGGATGGCACTCGGAGCGCAGGTGTCGGATGTACTCAAGCTGGTGATCAAACACGGAATGGTCCTGGTGTTTGTGGGTGAGTTGATTGGACTGGCTGGTGCGCTGGTGTTCACAAGACTGATGAGCGGATTGCTTTTCGGAGTTAAGTCAACCGACGCTGCGACGTTTGCCGTTGTGCTGGCTGGTCTTGCTCTCGTCGCGTTGGTGGCGTGTTACATCCCAGCCCGCCGGGCTGCGAAGGTGGATCCATTGGTAGCCCTAAGGAACGAGTGAAGTGCTGCGAGACTTACGTTACAGCTTAAGGACGTGGATCAGGAATCCGGCGATTGCCGTCGTGATTGTATTGACGATCGCGCTTGGCATCGGCGCCAACACCGCCATTTTCAGCGTCGTACACGAAGGAGGTCAGTGGTCAGTTGGATTCGTTCTTTCGTTCGTGGTTCGTGTTAGTTCGTGGATCGCTTGGGTTCGCGGTCAGGACGGATCCACGAATAAACACGAACCACGAAACAACACGAATGACTACTGACTACTGACCGACGAGCAATTGATTCAAAGGAGTCTCTTCGATGCAGGCAAATAAAGAAATCGCCAGCAACGACAAGAGAGGTGTCTGGCGTTTTGATCCCACGCACACACTCGTAGAGTTCAGCGTCAGAAACCTCTTTTTCACTGTAAAGGGCAGGCTGTCAACGCTCGAAGGCTCGATCCTGCTTGATGAAGACGACATTACACGCTCGTCAGTCATTGCAGCGATTCGAGCCAACAGCATAGAGACCGGCATCGGCCGCCGCGATGCACATCTGCGATCGTCAGACTTTCTCGACGCGAGTAATCACCCGCTAATTCATTTTCAAAGCTCAAGTGTCGGGCCAGGCAAGGATCGAGACCTGCTCAGCGTTAAAGGTATGTTGAGTATCAAAGGAAAGAGCGGCGAAGTGGAGCTTGAGGTGAGCGAAGTTGATCGCAGCCGGTCTCCGCGTGGCGAACAGGTCATTTATTACTGCGCGACAACCGAGCTGGACCGTTCGCGCTTTGGCATCACGTACGGATGGGGCGTGATCGGCCGTCGGCTGAAGGTCGTGATCAACGTCCAGGCAAGTAGAGAGGAATGAGATTTTCGATTGCCGATTTTCGATTGGAAAGCAAATCGACAATCGGAAATCAACAGTCGGCAATTGAGAATAGGGGAGTCGAACTATGGAGAACCTGATCCAGGACGTGCGGTATGGACTGCGCATGTTGGTCAAGACACCGGCGTTTAGCATCATCGCGACGATTGCTCTTGCACTCGGCATCGGCGCGAACACTGCCATCTTTAGCGTGGTTAATGCGGTCCTGTTGAAGCCTTTGCCGTATCCGAAATCTGAGCAGCTGATGATTGTATGGGAAACGGAGCACTCTCGTGGAATCGTGCAGGGCTCAGCTTCTTATCCGAACTTCGCCGATTGGCGCGATCAAAACCATGTCTTTGATGGGATGGCGTCGTTTCACAACAGCGACTTCATCATGACGGGTCACGGCGAGCCAAGGAAGATCCAGGGCTCAGTCGTCAATGCGAATCTGCCGGCATTACTGGGCGCCACTCCCATCCTCGGCCGCGGATTTCTTCCTGACGAAGACAACCCAGGAGACTCGCACCTGGTGATGTTGCTGAGTCATGCGTTTTTCCAGAACCATTTTGGCGGAGATCCGGGAGTTATTAACCGGAACATCACTCTTGATGGCCGAGCCTATACAGTCATCGGCGTCATGCCGCGTGAATTCGACTTCCCAATCCAAAACGAGCCGGTCGATTTCTGGACCACCGTCGCCATTGACGCGGAAGGTGACACGCCCCTCACTAAGCAACGAGGCGCGCATTACATGAATGTTATAGGCCGTCTCAAAGAGAGTGTCACAGAGCAGCAAGCCCAAGCAGATATGGACACTATTGCGAAACGGTTGGAGCAACAATACCCCGATCAAAACACTCGCAGAGGGATTCACGTTCAACCTGCCCTGATGGCACTCGTCGGCGACATTCGTCCGGCGTTGCTGATTCTTCTGGGCGCCGTTGGGTGCGTGTTGCTCATCGCCTGCGCAAACGTAGCGAATTTGTTGCTCGCTCGGTCGATGGCGCGACACAGAGAGATGGCGATTCGATCAGCTCTTGGCGCTAGCAGATTACGCGTCGTTCGTCAGCTATTAACTGAAAGCATCATGCTCGCACTCGCAGGCGGAAGTCTCGGGTTGGTTCTGGCTGTCTGGTGGTCTGATCTGCTTATTGCACTCGGTAAGCAGGACATTCCGCGTGCTATGCAGGTCGGACTCGACTGGCGCGTGCTTGCGTTTACTTTCGGCGTATCGATGCTGACAGGAGTTGTGTTTGGTCTTGTTCCAGCCCTGCAATCCTCAAAATTCCAATTGACCGAGTCGCTCAAAGAGGGAGGTCGTGGCTCGGATGGATCGCATCGCAATCGAGTTCGTGGCGCGTTGGTCGTTACGGAACTGGCTATTGCTGTTGTGCTGCTAATCGGCGCAGGGTTGCTAATCAAGAGTCTGTGGCGGCTCCGTCAAATCGATCCTGGTTTCAACCCTCACAACGTCTTGAGCTTTAGCGTGGCTGTGCCCGACGTCAAGTACCCAGGCGAAAAGTCGACTCGGTTCTTTGAAGATCTACTCGCTCGAATCCACTCCTTCCCGGGGGTGCAGTCAGCGAGTTCAGTCATACCTCTTCCACTCAGTGGAGACGTCTTCAGCCTGAGTTTCGAAACCGAAGGTCGTCCGATGGCGAAAGGTGACTTGCCATCCGCTGACTTTTTCTCTGTCGAACCCGGATATCTGAAGACGATGGAGATTCCGTTGATCAAAGGACGTGACTTTGACGCACGTGATCAGCACAAGACGACGCAGGTCATAATCGTCAGCGAAACGTTTGCCCGCCGCTTTTTCCCCAATGAAGACCCGATCGGCAAAAGAATCAAGCCAGGCATTTCGACCTTTGACAACGAGCAGAGCCAGATGCGCGAGATCGTTGGAGTGGTCGGCAATGTCAGGAGCCGCACCCTTAGCAAGGAACCGAGACCGGCTTACTACGTTCCCAACACGCAGGTTCCTTTCAACCAGATGACCGTTGTCATAAAAACGAGCAACGATCCTAGGCAGCTAATCAAAACCATTACGAAGGAAGTTGCTTCAATCGATCCCGAGCTTCCTGTCTTCAGTGTGAAGTCGCTCGATGAATACATGGCCGGAGCCGTTGCAGCACCTCGCTTCAACACAACACTTCTGACGATCTTCGCTTCAGTGGCTTTGGTGCTAACCATCGTGGGTCTTTACGGCGTGATGAGTTACGCCGTGGTCCAACGCACTAACGAAATCGGTATTCGCATGGCGCTTGGTGCTCAAAGGCGAGATGTATTGCGTCTCGTCGTGGGACAAGGATTGAAATTGATTGTCATTGGATTAGCACTTGGATACGTCGGAGCATTCGTGCTGACCCGTTTAATGGCGGGTCTGTTGTATGGAGTCGGCACGCGAGATTCGCTGACGATGGTTCTGGTGGCTGCAGTTTTGACGGCGGTGGCGCTGTTGGCGTGTTACCTGCCGGCTCGACGTGCAACCAGGATCAATCCATTGGACGCACTGAGATATGAATAGGAGTTATAGGGCATAAAGGAGCATCTGATCGGAGAATCAAGATGAGCAGTCTATTCCAGGACGTTCGTTTCGGCGCGCGGATGCTGGCGAAGAACCCCGTCATCACTTTAGTCGCAGTGTTGACTTTGGCGCTCGGCATCGGAGCAAACACAGCGATCTTCAGCGGCGTCAGTGCTTTTGTGTTTCGATCCTTGCCCGTTCCCGATGCGGATCAACTAGCAAGGCCCGCGGAGATCACCGAGGACCGCGGCGGAGCCGACGAGTTCTCGTATCCCGACTTCAAAGATTATCGCGATCAGAACACAGTCTTCGTGGGCATCTTCGCCGAAGACTTGGTCCAGGCTGCACTCGGCACACAAGACCAGAACGACGTTATTTGGGGACAGGTCGTAAGTGGTAACTACTTCGACGTTTTGCAAATCAAGCCGGTGATGGGTCGCGGGTTCTTACCCGAAGAAGACCAAGCGGTTGGTGCTCATCGCGTAGTAGTGATAGGCCACAGCCTCTGGCAGCGTCGGTTTAATTCGGATCCGCAGATCGTTGGGAAGGCTATCGACATGAACGGCCGGCCCTACGATGTGATCGGCGTAGCGCCCGAATTTTTTAAAGGAACGAAATTCGCTCTGTCTATGGACTTCTGGGCGCCGATGGCGATGGCCGAAGAGCTTCAGCGCTCACCCGGTTTGCTCTCTTCACGTGGCAGTCACTGGGCCAACGTGCTGGCCCGGCTGAAGCCTGGAGTCTCACTCGCACAGGCAACTCAGGAAATGACGGCTATCGCTAAGCGACTTAACACGACCTATCCCAACGACCGCGCCCTCACTACCACAGCGCAGGTCGTGAGTGAAATCGACGGTCGCTGGGACGAAGCTGCTCCCATCATGAAAAGCGGCGCCGCCCTGGCAATGGCGATCGTTGGACTGGTGTTGCTGATAGCGTGCGCCAACGTAGCGAATCTTCTGCTGGCTCGCGCGGCCGCACGCCGGAAAGAGATCGGTATCCGGCTAGCGCTCGGCGCCAGTCGCTTGCGACTTCTGCGTCAGCTGTTAACGGAAAGCATGTTGCTGTCAGCAATGGGCGGAATACTCGGCCTGGTGCTCGCCTACTGGGTGGTCGACGTAATGCAGAGCTTCATTCCAGTGCTGCCGTACAACGTCGTCGAAGATTTCTTCTCAATCGATACTCGCGCCCTGGTTTTCACTCTGGTTGTTTCAGTTGTTACCGGAATCCTGTTCGGGCTTGCGCCGGCATGGCATGGTTCAAGCCCCGACGTCGTGCGCGTGCTGAAGGGTGGAGTCGAAATGTCGCCGGCAGGAAAGCGTCGTCGAGTCACGCTACGGAATTCGCTGGTCGTGACACAGGTTGCACTTTCGCTGGTCGTGCTCGTGTGCGGTGCGCTCTTCGTCAAGAGTTTTCGCAACGCACAGCGAGTCGATGCTGGATTCAGCGCCGAAAGTGTATTGCTCGTCACTATCAATCCGGCCCTGATCGGATACGACGCAGCGCGCTCGGCTGAGGTGTTCAAACGCATCATGAGCGACGCCTCAACGTTACCCGGTGTCGAGAGCGTTGCGCTGGCGCGCCGAATTCCTCTAGGCGACAGCTCAAACTCCAGTGGTCCAATCCTAAAAGAAGGCGAGCAACTTCCGCGCGGCAGCGCAGGCCGCAACATAATGAACAACATCGTCAGCGCGAACTACTTCAAGACCCTGCAGATACCGATCATCGAAGGGCGCGACTTTGATGATCGAGACCGCAATGGCGTTCAAAGAGTAACGATCGTCAATGAACGTATGGCACAGATGCTCTGGCCCGGTGAGAGCGCGATTGGCAAACGAATCTTTGTGGGAGTTGATAGTCGCGATCCGATTGAGGTAGTCGGTGTCGTAAAGACAGGGAAGTACCGCGCGCTCGCCGAAGATCCAAAGCCGTTTTACTACTATCCGATGGCGCAACGGGAACCACTCGAGATGACGTTAGTGGTTCGCTCTTCGAGCGATCCGCGCAGCCTTGTCTCGGCTGTTCGTAGCCAGTTGCTCGCAATCGATCGCCGCATGCCGGTCTACTCAGTGAAGACTATGGCCGAGCATCTGACGTACGCATTCTGGGCGCCGAGAATGGCAGCGACGCTTGCGTTGGCCTTTGGCGTTGTCGCGCTGGTCCTGAGTGCGGTTGGGCTCTACAGCGTGATGGCTTACGTCGTCTCACAACGCACTCGCGAGGTTGGTATTCGCATGGCGTTAGGTGCCGAGCAGCGCGATGTGTTGCGGATGATCACCAGCAGCGGGATGCGGCTGGCAGGTGTCGGCATCTTTCTTGGGTTGTTGTTATCGCTCGCGTTGGCGCGGGTGTTATCGACCTTGTTGATTGGCGTCAGTGGGTATGACTGGGCTGCATTCGTTTTTGTGCTGGCGCTCTTACTGGTGGTTGCCCTTATCGCAAGCGTAATTCCCGCGCGTCGCGCGACGAAAGTGGATCCCCTGGTGGCGCTGAGATACGAGTGAAGGAATTGTCGATTTGCGGTAGTCAGTAGTCAGTGGTCCGTTGTCAGTTATGTTTACGGTTCGTGTTACTTCGTGGATTTGGTTCGTGTTGGTTCGTGGATCTGCTTTCGTTCGCACAATCTCCGATCCACGAAATAACACGAACCACGAACGAAATAACACGAACACGACCGACCACGGACCGCGGACCACTGACTACTGACAAAGAACAAAGCCCAAAGCCCAAGACCCAGGACTGAAGTTATGGAAACACTAACGAAAGACATCCGCTACTCCATAAGAAGCTTGTTGAAGCGGCCGGCATTCAGCGTGCTCGCGGTCCTCACTCTTGCATTGGGCATCGGAGCATGCACCGCAGTCTTCAGCGTCGTTGATGGCGTCTTGTTGCGACCTCTGCCGTATCCAAATGCTGATCGCATGGTCCAACTCCGTGAGATCAACGACCGGGGCGGGCAGATGGCTTTTGCGGAACCCAACTTTCTCGACGTTCGAGCAAGGACCCGCACCTTGGAAGCTGTAGCACAGTACAGTGGCCAACTAACTACTGTTACAGGAGGCTCGGAACCCGTTCGCGCTTTGGGTTACGTCGTGTCAAGCGATTTCTTCAAGGTGCTCGGTGTACAACCCATCATTGGTCGCACCTTTATTGGCCCGGAAAAAGACTCTGCCACGGCACAAGTCGCAGTCGTAAGTTACGGCTTCTGGCAAAGATTTCTCGGCGGAAGATCCGACCTGAGCGGAACCACGCTCACGATTTCGAACAAAACTTTTTCTGTAATCGGAGTGATGCCACAAGGCCTCTCATTTCCGTCGAGAGCTGAGGTTTGGGTTCCCCGCGAAATCTTTGGCGCCGAGATTTCGCGCTCGGCACATAACTGGAGCGTAATCGGCCGGCTGTCTCCAAACGTCACAATTGAACAGGCCCGCGCGGATTTGAGCGCCATCGCCAAACAACTTAAGCAGGAGAATGGCGACAAGATGGATGGAATTGGCATGACGCTCTTCTCGCAACAGGAATACACCGTGGGTTCTGTTCGCAGCGTGCTCGTGATCATTACCGTCGCAGTAGCCTTCTTGTTGGCTGTTGCTTGCGCAAACGTCGCTAACCTTCTTCTTGCCCAGGCAACGGCAAGACGACGCGAGTTCGCATTGAGAGCGGCGCTGGGAGCTTCGCGGCTGCGCCTGGCCCAACAGTTCTTGATCGAAAACCTCGTTCTCGCACTCGTCGCGGGCGGGTTGGGAATTCTCTTTTCATTCTGGGGGCTTGACCTCCTAATCAGCCTGAATCAAGGAAGCCTTCCTCGAACATCTGAGATTGGAGTCGATTCCCGAACACTGGCCTTCACTCTCGGCATTTCTACGTTAGTCGCTATCGTGCTTGCACTCGTACCGCTCCTGCGTCTTTCGGCTCGAGACCTTGAAGCAGAGCTGAAGGAAGGAGGAAGAACTCAATCCGGTCGCAAAGGGCGACGCGCGCGTGGGATTCTTGTCGCCACGCAAATGGCGCTTACGGTGATCCTTCTTGTTGGCGCCGGACTTCTGGGGAAGAGTTTTTATCGCCTGCTGCAGATCGATCCCGGTTTTCGCACCGAGAGCGCTGTCGCAATGGAGATATCTCTGCCGAGCATTGAATGGGACGAGAAGCAATATCGGCAGTTCATGAAATCGTACCAAAAGCTGCTGGCAGAAGGCGTTGTTGCCGAAACCGCCCCACCATTCAACGAGCTGGAAGAGAAGCAAAGACAGTTTCACCAACAACTGCTCGATCGCTTGACCCATATTCCGGGAGTTACTGCTGCTGGAACGATCAACGCCCTCCCTCTTGCTGCAGAGGCAGGCAGCGGCACGTTTTTGATCGATAACAATCCGGCTAAGACTGGCAATGCAGAATACCGCGTCACCACGTCAGGCTATTTTGCGGCCATGGGAATTCCATTGCTGCGCGGTCGCTCATTTGACGACAGTGATCAGCAGAATGCACCACATGCCGCGCTCATTAGCCAGTCGCTGGCTCAGAAATACTGGCCCAACGAGAATCCTATTGGACGACGAATTCAGTTTGGCAACATGGATGGTGATTTGCGACAGCTGAACGTCGTGGGTGTCGTCGGCGATGTCCATGACAGCGGTGTCGATACCAAGGTCAAGCCAACCGTTTATGGCAATGCCTACCAACGCCCTGCGTTCTCCAGCGTCACAGTGGTAGTACGAGCTCAGGTGCCTCCTGACACATTGAGTCCTGCCTTGCGCGACACTGTTCGGTCGTTGAATCCGAATCTTCCGGTGAGTCTTCGCACGTTGGATCAAGTCTTTTCGTCGTCACTGGACCAGCGTCGTTTCAGTCTGGTCACGTTCAGTGTCTTTGCTGCGGTAGCACTGCTACTCGCGGTGATGGGTATTTACGGAGTGACTACGTATTCAGTAACGCAGCGCACGCAGGAGATTGGGATTCGCATGGCGCTCGGCGCGCGTCTGCAGGATGTTTTGAAACTGATTCTGGCGCACGGCATGAAGTTGGTGCTCATTGGCGAAGTAGTCGGTTTGGCAGGCGCTTTTGCGTTGACTCGCCTGATGCGTGGTTTGCTTTTCGAAGTTGCGCCAACTGACATCATGACGTTCGTCATTGTTGCCGGGGTCTTAACAGTTGTCGCGTTGATTGCGTGTTACGTGCCGGCCCGCCGGGCAAGCAAGGTTGATCCCCTTGAAGCGCTGCGATGTGAATAGGACCTCTAGGACCTGTGAAGGAGCGTTGCCAACATGCGCAACCTAATTAAAGACATCCGGTACGGTCTAAGAAGCTTGATGAAGCGTCCGGGATTCACAGCTGTTGCTGTGATCACCGTTGCGCTCGGCATTGCAGCAAATACAGCCATCTTCAGTGTCGTCAACGGAGTCCTTCTTAAGCCGCTCAATTATCCTGAAGCGGATCGATTGTTCGTGATCAATGAATTCAACCCGCAGCAAGGCACCGAACCCTTCGAGCTCTCTTATCTCAACTGGCTCGACATCAGGCAGCAGAGCAGATCGTTCGAGGAAGTGGCGGGCGTAAGCTTCTCAGCTTTCATCCTGGATTTTAACGGTGAGCTATCGCGGATCATAGCGATGGGCGTTTCAGCGAATCTCTTTCCTGTTCTGAGAGCAACACCGGAACAGGGTCGAACTTTTTTAACTGAGGATGAAAGACCCGGCGCGAATCGAGTCGTCGTAGTAAGTCACGCGTTCTGGAAACGGTATTTTGCGAATCAACGCTTGTCTGGACAGGGAATCAAGCTCGATGGACTCGGTTACCAAATCGTAGGAGTCATGCCGGCGGCGTTCCAGTTTCCCGACGACAAACTTGAGCTTTGGGTCCCGTTTGGAACACAGAGCAATGATAGGTCCTTTAAGAATCGCGCAGTCCACTTCATCTTTGGACTCGGCAGGCTCAAGCCAGGCGTGACCAGCTCACAGGCTACCAGCGAATTAGCTTCAATCTTCAGCGGTATTCAACAACAACATCCCGGTGAAGATGCCGGACACACAATAAGACTCACCGCGCTGCACGAGCGCATCACCGAAAATTTGAAACCGGCCTTGTACGTGCTGCTGGCAGCGGTGATCTTCGTCTTACTGATCGCCTGTGTGAATGTTGCGAACCTGCAACTGGCCCGTGCCGCTTCGCGGGGAAGAGAGATGGCAATTCGCGCAGCGCTTGGCGCGAGCCGTTGGCGTGTGATCAGGCAATCCCTAGTCGAAAGTTTGCTGCTCGCAACGATCGGCGGAGCTCTTGGACTGTTTTTAGCAATCTGGACGGTTGCATGGCTCCTGTCGCATCTCCCGGATGGTTTTCCAAGAGCTTCTGAAATCAGCATCAACAGCTCGGTGTTTGTTTTCACCGCTTTCGTTTCAGTCTTGAGCGGAATTGTGTTTGGACTTGTTCCTGCAATTCAGTCGTCGACTGGCAACGTCAATGAAGTACTCAAAGCCGGCGGAAAGGGAAGTGTCGCTTCCGGAAACCGCCTGGGGCGACTGTTGGTGGTAGCGGAGGTTGCCTTGTCGCTGATTCTCTTCATTGGCGCAGGTCTGTTGCTGAAAAGTTTCTGGCGGCTCACGAATGTCAATCCCGGTTTCGAATCGAGCAACCTGCTGACGCTCCACGTGTCGCTGCCGGAACGCAAATACTCCGAACCCGCTCAAGTGATCGAGTTTTACCGGCAACTTCCCGAACGGCTCGGCGCATTGCCGGGCGTTCGTGCAGTCAGTGCGGTGAACCGTCTGCCAATCAGTGGTGGCGATCCTCACGGCGATTTGACTATCGAAGGAAGACCGTTCGCTGCGGGCGAAACGCCAACAGTGAGTTTCCGCCGCATCCTTCCGAACTATTTCCGCGGAATGGGGATTCCCTTACTCAAGGGACGCGAGTTTGACAATCGCGATACGGGAGGACAACCCGATGTTGTCATCATTAACCAGAAGATGGCGAAGCGCTATTGGCCCAACGATGATGCAGTTGGCAAACGCATCAAGATAGGTCCGGTTGAGAGCGCTCCCTGGGCGACGATTGTTGGAGTGGTTGGAGACGTCAATCACACGGGTCTCGATGTGGAACCGGATCTGGCGACATACGAACCTCATGGAAAGCGACCCTGGAGCGAAATGATTTTATTACTGAGAACCAGTGGTGATCCTTTAACAATCGCTTCAGCAGTGCAGGCCGATCTCAAGAGCGCCGAGAAAGAGATCCTGATCGAAGATGTCGTAACTATGGATCGGCGCTTGAGCAAATCAATTGCTCCACAACGTCTCAATCTCGTATTGCTCGGAACTTTCGCATTCATGGCGCTGGTGCTGGCGGCTGTCGGTATCTACGGCGTAATGGCGCACTCAGTCACGCAACGAACACAGGAGATCGGAATTCGGATGGCTCTAGGTGCGCAGCTGAAAGATGTGCTGGCGATGGTGTTGCGGAATGGAATGTTGCCGGCGCTGATAGGAGTTGCAATCGGGTTGGCGGGCGCCTTTTGGCTAACGCGATTAATGAGCAAGCTTCTGTTCGGCGTGACACCAACCGACGCGCTGACATTTGCAGCCGTGGCGGCAGTATTGATCGTCGTTGCATTTTTCGCATGTCTCATTCCGGCTCGACGCGCAACGCGTGTCGATCCACTCGAAGCCTTGAGGTATGAATGATCGACTCACTTATCAAAGACATCAAATTCGGCATTAGAAGCTTACTAAAGCGACCGGCCTTCACGCTTATTGCTGTGCTGTCGTTATCGCTCGGTATCGGAGCGAACACGGCGATCTTCAGTCTGCTCGATTCACTAATGCTGAAGTCGCTACCGGTCCAAAAGCCTGACGAACTTGTGCTGTTTGGCAGAGGGCGCGAACAGGGAGTGTCGATCGGTTTTCCAGACTCGAGCACGGATTTGTTCTCCTATCCCTTCTACCGGGAAGTTCAGAAACGGAACGATCTCTTTTCCGGAGTAACGGCCCTCTCGAGTCTGCAATGGACTGTGCACGGCACTGTCAATTCAAACGGATCCATCGGTGAAATCGAACAGATCGACACGCAATTGGTCGCCGGTACTTATTTCTCGGTGCTTGGCGTCAATCCGCGGCTCGGACGCCTTCTGACTGATGCGGACGATCAGAACGCGGGCGGGCATCCTGTCGCCGTAGTTAGTCATGCATGGTGGGAGAAGCGCTTCAACGGAGGTACATCGGTACTCGGGAAAACGATCACGATCGATCAGGTTGCTTATACGATCGTCGGTGTTGCTCCGAAAGACTTCTTCGGTACGACCGTCGGTCAGGCACCGGACATCTGGGTTCCGCTGGCAATGGAAAAACAGTTGCCGCCGGCGCACTTCGATGGCAGAAACAGTAAACAGTTCCGATCACTTTTTATTATTAGTCGCCTCAGAGAGGGTGTAAACACTCAACAAGCTAATGCAGCTGTTAATCTCGTCTTCAAACAGGCATTGCAGGAACAAGCCGGTGCTCAACCTGCTGCCGACACGTTGCAGAAGATACAGCGGGCCACTGTTGAGCTCACGTCGGTCAGCAAAGGTTTGTCGGTACTTCGCGAGCAGTTCTCACCTTCGTTGAAGATCTTAATGGCAGCAGTCGCTCTCGTGCTGCTCATCGCCTGCGCAAACGTCGCGAACCTGCTGCTGGCCCATGGGGCCGCAAGGCAAAGAGAGTTTGCCGTTCGGCTCGCGGTTGGCGCCGGTCGCGCTCGATTAATCCGTCAATTGTTTACGGAAAGTGTGTTGCTGGCTGGGCTTGGTGGTGTGGTTGGAGTTGCCCTCGCCTGGTGGGGCAGCCAGCTGCTCGTGCTAATGGCGTCTGATGGACCAGAGGCCGTTCCTCTCAACGTAACGCCAAACGTTCGCATTCTCGCGTTCACTGTAGCTGCTGCGCTGTTTTCAGCGATCGTGTTTGGCATTGCGCCAGCGTTGCGCGCCTCACGAGTCGAACCAAATTCATCTCTCAAGAGCGGAAAAGGAGCGGCCACATCGGCACTTCACAATCCGCTCGGCAAGGCGCTCGTAGTAGCGCAAGTTGCGCTGTCGCTTGTGTTGCTCGTTGGAGCAGGATTGTTTGTTCGTACCTTGATCAATCTGGAAAGCCTTCCAAGTGGCTTCAATGAAGAGAATGTCATGCTGTTTCAGATTGATACCTCGGCGCCGGGATATAAGGCAGACGATCCAAGGCTGCCGCAGATGATGCGTGAAGTTGAGACAAGAGCTCGGGGCGTTCCAGGTGTCCAAGCAGCTGCCTTCTCCTTCTTCGTTTTTAACCAGGGGGCATGGACCAATCCGGTTTTCACCCGTGAGCAAAATTTTCTGAACGAAGAAAACCGCGTCATTCGAAATAATGTCGTTGGCGAGGATTTCTTCAATGCTATGGGAATACACCTTCTGCTCGGGAGGAATTTTTCTCCGGAGGATGTCGAGAAGTCACAACCCGTAGCCGTCATTAGCGAAACAATGGCGCAACGCTTCTTTCCAAACATGTCTCCGCTGGGTAAGCGTTTTGGACTTGATGGGCCAAACTCTGCGGATCAGATCGAAGTAGTCGGTGTTGTGTCAGACGCGAAGTACGGCAGTTTGACCGAGCAGTTTCATCCAATGGCCTACTATTCTCATACACAACGTCCGCAACCACTCAGCAACTTTGTTGTCCGTTTTACCGGCGTGCCCGAAGCAGTCGTTCCTCCGCTGCGACAGGCCATCAAGCAAGTCAATCACAATTTGCCCGTCGATGAAGTGGTGGCGCTGTCCGATCACATCGGCCGTTCCCTCGTGCAACAGAAATTAATTGCGAGAGTGGCTTCGTTCTTCGGGTTGCTTGCGTTGTTACTCGCTTCGATCGGGTTGTACGGCGTCATGTCGTACGCCGTTGCGCGACGTACAAATGAAATCGGAATTCGTATGGCGTTGGGCGCACAGAGCCGCGGCGTTTTGTGGCTTGTGATGCGCGAGGTGCTCATGCTCATCGCGATCGGCCTCGTCATTGGATTGTTGAGCGCGTTAGCCACAATCAAAACTGCGTCGACGTTACTTTTTGGATTGCAGCCTAACGATCCGCTAACTATCGCTATAGCTTCAGTGCTGTTGTGCGCGGTCGCGATGTTAGCCGGTTATTTGCCCGCGAGACGAGCCGCTCGCGTCGATCCAATGGTGGCGCTGAGGGACGAGTAATTGTGTGATTTGGGATTTTAGATTTGCGATTGCTGATTGGCGCGTTCTCGTAAGTGAAAGGATATTGTTATGAAAGATTCATTCTCGATGTTTCGTCTGCCCGCGCTCCTTCTCGTGCTCTGCTCACTGGCGTTGCCGACTCAGAGTCAGACTCAGACTCAAACTCAGAGATCAACCAGCAGTAGTAACTGGACCTGGAATCAATCGGACGATGGCAAAAAGATCGAAGTTAAAGTCGAGAACAAAGTCGAATTCAATGAAGACTATACGGACGTCTCCGCGATTCCAGACGAGGGCGCTTTGAGAATTCACGACAGTCGCGGGGCACAGACTTTCCGGCTGGTAGTAACTCGCGGTGCAAACGGCGAACTCAAACGCGAGTATTCAGTCGATGGCCGAACTCAGCCCTTCGATGATCGCGGCAAACAATGGCTACGTGAGGTGCTGCTAAAAGCCGTGCGCGAAGGCGGCCTCGACGCAAAAAACCGAGTACGCAGAATCTTGAAGCGCAGCGGTACCCGCGGACTGATCGAAGAAATGGGCTATGTGAAAGGTGACTATGTCCGCCGGATCTACTTCGAAGAGTTTCTGCAGGTCCCGGGACTGAGCGATGCCGATCTCAAATCAGCACTTCGTAATGCGTCGACGACAATCGACGGTGATTACGAACGCGCTCAGCTGTTGCTTCAGGTAGGCACGGTTTTCCTGGGTAAGAGGGAGCTGATCCCAGATTACGTTGAAGCCGTAAACAGATTTAAATCTGCTTACGAACATCATCGCGTGCTGTCAGGTGCGCTTAAGCGCGATGACCTGTCTCGCGAAGCTCTCTCAGCACTGGTCCTGTCAGCGGCAAAGATCGACTCAGATTATGAAAAGGCGACATTCCTCATAAAGGCGGCGAGTCGCTATCAGGCTGACGAAGTTCTCAGGAAAGATTGGTTGAGTGCGCTGCGTACCGTCGGATCGGATTACGAGCACCATCGTGTGCTCAGCGGCGCACTGAAGGCGCCAGAGCTCAGTAACGAAGCGTTGTTGAGCCTGGTCGAGTCAGCTGCTCGCATGGCGTCCGATTACGAGAAGGCGTCATTTCTCATTGAGGCGCTTGGGCATTACCAGCCCAATGCGCGTTTGCGCGCCGCGTTCGTAAACACCGCAAAGACGATCAATTCGGAATATGAGCGTGGCCGCGTGCAGAAACGAATGGATAAGCAGGACTTTTAGAATTTTCAATTTTCGATTTGGGATTGTCGATTTTGGAGGATCAATTGGCAAATCTCTACCAGGACATCATTTACGGTCTTCGTTGGCTACGTAAGCACCTGAGCTTCTCTCTGCTCGCAGTTATCACGCTGGGTGTCGGGATCGGCGCAAACACTGCAATGTTTAGCGTGGTCAATGCTGTCCTCATGCAGCCGCTCCCTTACACCGAGCCCGACAAGATTGTGTCAATGAGCGAGTCGGGACACGAAGTAAACAGTCAAATGGTTTCGTACCCGAACTTCGTCGACTGGCGAATGCGGAGCCAATCGTTTGAATCGATGGCAACGTTTCGCGGATGGTCCGTGAATCTGACGGGCGGAGCGCAGCCGGAGACGCTCGATACTCGTCTCGTCAGTGCCGGTTACTTCAAGGTTATGGGAAGCGCGCCAGTTCTCGGTCGCGACTTTATCGATGAAGACGATAGACCGGGGGCGAACCCAGTGACGATCATCAGCTACGGCGCGTGGCAGAAGTACTTCGGTGGCGACGCAAATGTCATTGGAAGGACCCTCACACTCGATGACCGTGACTACACGGTAATCGGAGTTATGCCGCAAAGTTTCAAACATCATGGACCACCACCTCTTTGGCTGCTCGTCGGTCCGCTTAACTGGAGCGGGCGCGATGTGCGGATTGCGGGAAAAGTACTCGCGCGGTTGAAGCCTGGCGTGACGATCGAACAGGCGCGGTCTGAGATGAATCGGATCTCGCAACAGCTTGCGCAGGAATACCCGGCTGCCAATGCGGGTGCAAACCGTGTGAATGTAGTTTCTTTGCAAGACAGTATTACCGGCAGGGTCGAACCAGCGTTGAAGATTCTCTTGGGCGCAGTCTTGCTCGTGTTGCTGATTGCCTGCGCCAACGTGGCGAATTTACTGCTGGCGCGCGCAGCTTCGCGAAGAAAAGAATTTGCTGTGCGCGCCGCGCTTGGTGCTTCGCGTTGGCGCCTGGGAAGGCAGTTGCTGATTGAGAGTTTGATCCTGGCTCTCGCCGGAGGCTTGCTGGGACTTGTAGTTTCCTCGTGGGCCATGTCAGGGCTCGCTCACGTTGCGTATTACACGGTGCCCCGCCTCGAGGATCTCCGCCTGAGTTACGAGGTGCTCGCTTTCAATCTAATCATTTCCGTTTTCACCGGAATTCTCTTTGGGATCGTTCCCGCTATTAGCTTTTCCAAGACTCACTTGCAGGAGACGCTCAAAGACAGCGGCGGTACGGCTACGGAATTACAAGGTAAGCGATTGCGCGGAGCCCTCGTCATCAGCGAAGTCGCGCTTTCCGTAGCGCTGTTAGTCGGCGCGGGTCTGCTGGTGCGAAGCATGGTGAGCGTGCTCACAACCAATCTCGGTTTTGATCCCGGCAATGTCCTGACGATGGAAATCAAGGTATCGCGCAATCGCTACCAGAAGCGCGAAGAACTGAACCGGACACTGCAACAAGTCCTACACCAGGTACAAAGCCTACCGGGCGTTGAAAGCGCGACGCTCTCAAACAATCTGCCGGGACTCGGCGACACGTGGACCAACGACATCTTGCCCGAGGGTCATCCTGAGCTGAAACCAGGCGAGATGATCAATGTCGACTGGTCCATTGTCACTCCCGACTATTTTCAAACGATGAAGATCCCGCTCCTGCGCGGACGGACTTTCACGAAAGACGAAGATGAAAAGGGGAGACCCGTAGTCATCGTCGATGAAAACCTGGCTCGACGGTTCTGGCCAAGTGAGGATCCGATCGGTAAGCACATCAAGTACGACAGTGGTAACTGGCACGAGATCGTCGGCCTGGTTCCTACAGTGAAGGAGTATGGGTCTGCGTCACAAACGCTGATCAAGATCTACACACCGATGGGACGTTTTACGCAGCGGAATCCTGTGCTGTCGATTCGATCCAAAACCAATGATCCCGCGGCGTTGAGCGAAATGGTTGCGCGCGCCGTCCAGCAGGTGGACAAAGATTTGCCGGTGACTGAAGTGGCCACTTTCGATCATGTGTTGGACCGTGTCGTGTCGACGCGCCGGTTTAATGCCTGGGTGTTTTCTTTGTTCGCCGGGCTCGCCTTGATGCTCGCGGCAATGGGTGTTTACGGCGTGATTGCTTACTCAGTCGCTGGTCGCACGCATGAGGTAGGAATCAGGATCGCGCTCGGAGCGAATCGACGAGATGTTTTGCGGCTGTTCATCAGGCAGGGAATGAAGCTAGTGCTTGCTGGTTTGGTGATCGGCATCGGAGGAGCTTCTGCGTTATCGCGAATGTTGTCGTCTTTGCTTTTTGGCGTTTCATCACTGGACCGCGTCACGTTCGCTATCGTGACTTTGGCACTGTTGGTGGTTGGGTTGTTGGCGTGTTATCTGCCGGCCCGCCGTGCAACAAAGGTCGATCCCTTAGTGGCGTTACGGTACGAATGAAGAGTTCTTCGGTGATGCTTTTGGTTGTTGTCAGTGGTCGGTGACAGTAGTTCGTGTTGTTTCGTGTCTTTGGTTTCGTGTTATTTCGTGGATCGGCTTTCTGTTTCTGGATCTGGGTTACAGGAGGGAACCGGATCCACGAAATAACACGAAACCAAAGACACAAAACAACACGAACTACTGACCAGAACCAAAGAGCAAGACCAAGACCTAAGACGAATTACCGAAACATAGGAATTCTCGTAATGGAACCATTTATTAAAGACATCCGATACGGTGTGCGAAGCTTGCGCAGAAATCCTGGCTTTACGGGAGTCGCAATCCTTACGCTGGCGCTCGGAATCGGAGCCAACAGCGCGATCTTTTCCGTTGCTAACGCGGTGATCATTCGGCCGCTTCCGTTTCGTGATCCCTCGCGCCTGGTGACGGTCCTGGAAACAAAGGCAAGTCAGAATCTGGATTGGCTCTTCGTTACCGGAATCACCTTCACCCAGTGGCAGCAACGAGCGGATAAGTTTGAACAGCTTGCGGCGTTGCAGGGCTGCGGCTTTCGATTGGCGAAAGATGGCGAACCGCAAGCTGTTTCCGGTAACTGTGTGTCGGCGAGTTTCTTTCCGATGCTTGGCGTTCAGCCAATCATCGGACGCTTGTGGTCAGCTGAAGAAGATCAGCCAGGCAAAGATCGCGTGGTACTCATAAGTCATGACCTCTGGCGTACTCAATTCAACGAAGATCCGAACATCTTAGGTAAAACCATCTGGCGCGCGATCGATCGCCAGCCGGCAACTGTGATCGGTGTGCTTTCGCCTGACTTTCAGTTTGCGCGTGAGAAGACTTCCGTCTGGGCACCCTTCGCTCTCGACAACAGTCCAGGCGCTCAGCGTGGCCACAACCTAATGGTTTATGCGCGATTGAAACCAGGAGTGACGATCGAGCAAGCGCAATCGTCGATGAATGGAATTGCCCAGCAGCTTGAACGCGAGTTTCCATCGTCCAACACCGGATGGGGCGTGACCGTCCGGCCGTTGCAGCGGTTCTATTCCGACCTGAGAAATACACGGACAACGTTGCTGGTATTGCTGGGATCTGTCGGGCTTTTGCTGCTAATCGCCTGCGCCAACATTGCCAATCTGCTACTTGCGCGCGCCACTGCGCGACAGCGTGAAATCGCTGTTCGAGTGGCCATTGGCGCAACACGAGGACGATTGATCCGGCAATTTCTAACAGAAAGCGTTTTGCTCGGCATCATGGGAGGTGCTGCCGGATTTCTGTTGGCATTTGCGTCGTCTGGTCCGCTTTTGTCTCTGGTGCCGACGATTCCTTCCTTTCGACCACAGGCTTTCAGCATCGACGCTCAGGTGTTTCTCTTTTCGATGAGTGTCTCACTTGTCGCGAGCATTCTGTTTGGTCTAACACCGGCGCTTCGGATCTCTAAACGAGAGCTCAGCGAATGGTTGCGCGAGGCCGGACGTGGCGCGAAGGGAACCGTCCGCAATCGGCTTGCTCGAAATGCTCTTGTTGTCAGCGAGATCGCATTGGCCATTGTGCTCCTGGTGGCCACCGGGTTGCTGCTTCGCACACTGCACAATCTGAAGGATGATCGACTTGGATTCAATTCGGACCATGTTCTTACTGTGGGAATGTGTTGCCTCGACAATTCCAAGTATCCCACACAGAAGGAGATCACCGTTTTCTACAAACAGCTTTTTGATCGACTGCAATCCATCCCCGATGTGACGTCCGCTTCGATCGCGACAGCGTTTCCACTAAGACAGTTCGATGGCGCAGGCTCGGTAATCCAGATCAAAGGCGCTCCCCCTTCGCAACCCGGCCATGAAACACTAGCCGACCCTCGAATCGTCGGCCCTGATTACTTGCAAACTTTGGAAATTCCGCTTGTACGCGGCAGAGGGTTTACAACTCAGGACGATGACGAACATGTTCCAGTCGCATTGATAAACGAGACCTTTGCGCGACGCTATTTTCCCGGTCAGGATCCAATTGGCCAACAATTCCAAATGGTAAATCTGACGCCGTTGGGCCGCTGGTTCAACGTCGTCGGCGTTGCCGCTGACTCGCGCGATCGAGGTCTGGGACGCGACACGAGAAGCACGTTCTATCTCAGCTACCTACAAACAACGACCCGTGGTGGCGGATTGCTCGTGCGAACAAAGCCGGGCGCGCCCGAAGTGTTAAGTAGTGTCCGGAATGCCGTCCGCTCAATGAATCAAGACGTCATTTTCGACAATCCACAGTCGCTCAATCAGGTAATAGAGGAATCGCTTTCATCGGAGCGTTTTTCGACGACGCTGTTAAGTCTGTTTGCATTCCTCGCGATTTGCCTTGCTTCTGTCGGCGTCTACGGCGTCGTGGCCTACACCGTTCTACAACGTACACATGAGATTGGCGTACGCATGGCATTGGGGGCTCAGCGAACGGACATCATGAAACTGGTGCTCGGACAAGGCACACGACTAGCGCTGGCTGGAGTGATCTTGGGATTGATCGGCGCGTTCGCTTCAACAAGATTGATGAGCTCGCTTCTTTTTGGTGTAAGTGTGCGCGACCCGCTGACGTTCGCGTTGGTAAGTGTTGTGCTTATCGGTGTAACGCTGCTTGCATGTTATATCCCGGCTCGACGCGCGACGAAGGTCGATCCGCTCGAGGCGCTGAGGTACGAGTGATGATGACTGAGACTTATCGTGACATCAGATACACGCTCCGTGTGTTGCGTAAAAATCCCGGCTTCGCACTGGTGGTCATCGTCACGCTGGCCCTGGGTATAGGCGCGAATGCGGCGATGTTCAGTTTCGTCGATGCAATACTAATCAATCCTTTGCGCTTTCCGGATCCATCGCGACTTGTCGTCATTAGTGAAGCGGACAAGCAAGGGCAGGTGATGAGTATTTCCCTCCTCAATTTCCAGGACTTTCGTGCGCGATCCCAATCGTTCGAGGAGTTCGGTGGGTACCGTAGCGTCTCTTTAAATCTCATCGGCGTTGCGACCCCACAGCGGTTGCGAGGTCAGGCGGTCAGCGCAAACTTTTTTCATATTCTCGGTGTGACTCCGCAGCTCGGAAGAACCTTTACGGAAGAGGAAGACAAGTTCGGAGTTACACCTGTGGCGGTAATCAGCGATGCGCTTTGGAAAAGCACGTTTGCGGGCGACCCGAACATCATCGGTCGAACCATCAATCTCAGCGAAATAAGTTTCAACGTTATTGGGGTGCTCCCTCCCGGGTTCGAGTTTATCAGCAAGAACGATGTCTGGGCGCCCCTGGGCGGTTGGTTGCGGCCGAACTCACCCTGGTTTGACCGGGGGAACCACATGGGAATCAGGGCGCTCGCGCGCTTGAAATCCGGAGTGTCTCTTGATCAGGCGCAAACCGAGGTTAAGCAGATCGCAGCTCAACTCGAGCGTGAATACCCGGCCACCAATAGCGGAAATGGCGGTATCGCGCGATCGCTACAATCGGTAGTCGTGCGTGAAGTGCGCTCTATGCTGCTTCTTTTAATGGGAGCAGTGGGACTCGTTCTTCTTATCGCTTGCGTAAACGTGGCCAATCTATCTCTGGCACGCGCTGCTGTGAGGAGGCCTGAGATTGGAATCCGGCTGGCACTCGGTGCGCGGCGTGGACGATTGATTAAGCAGCTTTTGACAGAGAGTTTGATCCTCGCCTTGCTGGGAGGCGTTGCCGGCATCGTGGTGGGGCGTTGGTTGTTGGACGGACTCATTGCTGTTGCGCCTTTGGATTTGCCGCGGCTCGATGATGTGCAGATTAATGGCCGCGTCTTGATCTTCACCACCGGACTTACGCTGCTGACCACCCTTCTGTTTGGTCTCGTCCCAACATGGCAGATTACTCGCTCAAATCTCCTGACTGTGTTCAGTCAGGCAAGTCGTTCATCCACTGCAGCACCAGTACGGCGACGTTTGTTTGACGTACTGTTGGTCGCCGAGGTCGGGTTGGCGCTGGTGTTGTTGACTGGCGCCGGTCTGATGACCCGAACGATCTACAACCTCGCGCGAGTTGATCCAGGTTTCCGCCCCGATCACTTGTTGACGATGCGCTTCGATCTCGGTGGTAAAAAATACGACGATGAAGCTCAGCAACTGGCTTTCGTTCGCGAAGCCAGAACGCGACTCGAAGCGTTGCCGGCAGTTGAGTCAGCAGCTTTCACGCTCTCTCTTCCAATTGAAGGCTCCGAATGGGGCTCGGTTTTTATCGTCGGCGATCAACCTGTTCCTCAGCGTTCGCAACTTCCCAGCGCCGCTTTCAATCCGGTCAGCGACAACTATTTTCAGACAATGGGAATGCGGTTGTTGCGCGGAAGACAATTCACCGAAGCCGACAGCCCAAACTCTCCACATGTTGCCGTCATAAACGAAACAATGGCGCGGCGCTTTTGGCCCAATGAAAATCCGATTGGTAAGAAACTCAAGCAGGGTTGGCCCGAGTCGAATACACCATGGCGTGAAGTAGTCGGAGTAGTGGCCGATGTGAAGCTCAACGGTGTAACTCAGGAAACCCCATTGCACGTTTACCTACCACTCACTCAAGTACCCGACGGCAGTCTGTTTCTGGCTGTGCGAACGAAAATTGAACCTGAATCGCTCACGGCGTCAGTTCAGGCCGCGCTCCGCGAAGTTGAGCCTGATTTGCCTCTTTATCAGGTGCGGACAATGGACGAAGTCTTCCAGCGGGCCATTCTGGTGCAGCGAGCGGCAATGATCTTGCTGTCCGCATTTGCGCTCGTATCGGTGTTGTTAGCGGCGGTGGGGATCTACGGTGTGGTGTCGTGGGGTGTGGTCCAACGCACTCGAGAGATGGGATTAAGAATGGCGTTGGGTGCTCAGCGTGTTGATGTTCTTTGGTTGATTCTCCGGCGAAATATGTTGTTGGTTGTTGCGGGAGTGTGTCTGGGATTGTTTGGCGCCTTCACTTTAACCCGTGCACTAACGAACATCCTGTCTCAGGGTGGCGCAGACAGAGCTCCGCTTTTGTTCGGAGTGAGTGCGCTTGATCCGATGACTTTTGTTGCGGTTCCGGTGCTGCTGTCCCTAGTTGCTTTGCTGGCGTGCATTGTTCCGGCGCGCAAAGCAACGAAAGTGGATCCGATGGTCGTGCTACGTTACGAATGAATTTCGAGAGCGAATAATGGAAACGCTAATCCACGACATCCGCTATGCCACGCGAAGCTTGCTCAAACGCCCCGGCTTTACAGTCGTCGCCGTTCTGACTCTCGCACTCGGAATTGGGGCCAACACTGCGTTCTTCGGGATCGTGAACGCAGTGCTGCTTCGGTCGTTGCCGTACAAGGATGCCGATCGTTTGGTAGTGCTGTGGGAAAAGGTGAGCGTAGACCGTAGGAACCCAACCTCGTACCCAAACTTCCTTGACTGGCAAACACAGAACAAATCTTTCGAGACGATGGCGGCGTACTCATTCACCGACTTCACCCTCGGCGGGAAGATGCAAACTGAACGAATCGAAGGCGAGCTCGTCTCTGAAAATTACTTCGCCTTGCTCGGTGTGCGCGCCGCCGAGGGTCGAGTATTCGCTGCCGAAGAAAATCAAATTGGAAACGCTCAGCCCGTCGCGGTCATTAGTTATATCGCATGGCAAAGGCTATTTGGCGCTGATCCGACCGTTCTCAATCGCACCATCAAGCTCAATGAAGCTCAATTCACGATCGTTGGCATTATGCCGAAAGATTTTCGCGGTTTTTCAGACTCCGCTGAAATCTGGGCGCCGATAGCTGCGCGCGACATGTTGTGGCCACAAACTGCGCGCTTCAACTTTCTTACCAGTCGCGACATCCACTGGCATCGTGCCGTCGGCCTTCTGAAACCCGGCGTAACTCTGGCCGCGGCTCAGGCAGATATGGATGCGATTGCGGCACGCCTCGCGAATGACTATCCACAGGCAAACGAGAAGCGAGGTGTCGGACTCACTCAGGCACAGGATTACCTGGTCGGTAGCTTGAGAACGCCACTCTTTGTGCTGCTTGGAACGGTAGCTTTTGTATTGCTGATCGCTTGCGCCAACCTAGGAAACCTGCAATTGGCCCGGGCCGTCACAAGGAGCAAAGAGGTCTCAATTCGACTTGCGCTGGGCGCTGGGCGCAAGCGATTAGTACAGCAACTGCTCACAGAGAATTTGTTGCTGGCTCTTGCTGGTGGTGCTGCCGGATTACTTTTCTCACTCTGGGGAACCGATTTACTCGTCTCGGTATTGCCGATCTCGCTTCCGAGCTTTGCAACGCCCGGCATCGATCTCCGCGTATTACTCGTCGCCACTCTGATCGCAACTCTAACTGGTTTGCTGGTCGGTGTAGTCCCTGCTTTTCACGCCAGCAAAATCAATCTAAGTGAATGGCTCAAGGACGGAGCGAAAGGCAGCGGAGGTCCAACGAGTAACCGCACCAGAAGTTTGTTGGTAGTTACAGAGATTGCACTCGCACTCATGCTCATGATCGGTGCGGGCTTAATGCTCAAGTCCTTCCAACGCTTGCGGCAAGTTGATCCGGGCTTCAAACCTGATCATTTACTAACGCTGCGAATCGATGTGCCTAACAAGACCTATCAGGGCGCGCAACGTTCGAGGCTGGGACAGGAGCTCATTGAGCAATCACGAGCGATGCCAGGTGTAGAGTCAGCTGCGATCACGTTCACAGATCCATTTGTGTTTGATGGCATTAATCTGGCGTACGCAATTGAAGGACGACCTCCTCTTTCACCCGCCGAACGAGAGTCCGCTTTTCTTCATCTTATAAGTCCAGACTATTTTCGGACGATGGGAATCCCGTTGGTGTCTGGTCGTGATTTCGCGGTTACCGATAATCTTGACGCTCCTCAGGTCGTTATTGTCAGCGACTCATTCGCTCGCCGCTATTGGCCCAACGAAAGCGCGCTTGGCAAACGCATCAAATTTGCCCCGGACGATCCAAAGAGTCCCTGGATGGAAATAGTTGGTATCGCTGGGAACATCAAATTTCGTTCTCTGCGCCAGGATCTACTCGCCGACACGATCATTTACCAGCCTAATCTACAAAGCACCGTTGTGGTCAGTTTAAGTCTCCTGGTCCGTACTACTAACGATCCAAAGTCGATGCTGACAACGCTAGGCGGAATGATCCGAAATTTCGATCCGGATATTCCCGTCTACAGCACCGCAACGATGAACGATCGCCTCGCCGAGCAGACAACTGATATGCGGTCGCTTTCCTGGTTGATCGGCGGATTTGCCTGTCTTGCTGTGCTGCTGTCCGCGATTGGAATTTATGGCGTGATGTCCTTTGTGGTTTCTCAGCGCACACAGGAGGTCGGAATTCGAATCGCATTGGGTGCGCAAGAGAAGGACGTTTTGAGACTCATGATAGGACAGAGTCTGAAGTTGACAATTCTTGGAATCGTCGTTGGTCTGATCGGAGCATTCGCGGTGAGCCAGTTTCTGAAAGGCTTGTTGTTTGAGGTCGAGCCGTACGATCCGTTTGTGTTTGCACTAATCTCAGTGCTGACTGCATGCGTAGGTTTAATCGCATGCTACGTTCCGGCGAGCCGGGCTACCACTGTGGATCCTTTGCTGGCATTGCGCAACGAGTAGGGAATTACTGGCACAGGAGTCAACATGGAGACGTTATTCAAAGACATTCGCTACGGTATTCGGAGCTTGCGGAAACATCCGGGATTTACCGCGATCGCAATCATCACTCTCGCGCTGGGCATTGGAGCAAACACTGCGATCTTCTCAGTTGTCAATGCGGTGCTTTTGCGACCCTTGCCGTTCAGAGATCAACAGCAATTGGTCATGGTTTTTCATCGCGGAGTTGAAGCCGCCGGTGGTGACCGCACTCCTCTTGCCTATGCCGATCTGCTCGATTGGCGCGCTCAAAGCCGATCGTTCGAAAGCATCGGCGCCTTCCAGTACGCTCAGCTCAACTATTCAGGCACCGGAATTCCCGAGCAGGTGCTCGGAGCTAATGTCACCTCAAACTTTCTCTCCATTCTCGGTGTGCCGGTGCAGTTAGGCCGTGACTTCAACTCCGACGACGAACGTCCTGGAGCAACACGAGCGGTAGTGATCAGCGATCGATTTTGGCGAAGACACTTCAACGCTGACTCGACCGTAGTGGGACGCAACATAAGTCTCAACGGAACTACCGGTGTAATTGTTGGAGTAATGCCCCGAGACTTCGATTTCCCGCTCCGGCAAGTCGATCTGTGGTCCGCGTTGCAGCTCGAGCAGCCGGCTCGACGTGGGCCCTACTTCCTGCGTGGCATAGCTCGATTAAAACCCGGCGTGAAGATTGAGCAGGCGCTCGCCGACACGGGAACTATGACGTCGAGTTTCGACAAAGGTCAATTTAAATTCAACATCATCTCTGTTAGCGACTTCATCGTCGGCGACGTGCGCGTGGCACTGACAGCATTGCTGATTGCTGTGACTCTCGTGTTGCTGATTGCGACTGTCAACGTTGCAAACTTGACGCTCGTGCGTGCCGAGAGTCGCATAAAAGAGATCTCTATTCGAAGCGCGCTCGGAGCGACTCGCAGACGGATTGTCGCTCAATCTCTCACGGAAAGTTTGATTCTTGCTCTTGCGGGAGGAGCACTGGCGCTGCTCTTCGCCAACATTGGAGTTGAGTTGGTGTTGAAGCTGGCCCCAGCCGGACTGCCGCGGTTCGAGCAGGTCGGTATTGATGGCCGCGTGCTGGGATGGACCGCATTGATCTCCATTCTAAGCGGCTTGATCTTCGGTCTCGCACCTGCGTGGCAGAGCTCGCGACTGGATCTCAATGAGTCTCTGAAGGAAGGCGGTCGAAGCTCGAGCCAGGCGTCGGCTAAACAACGCTGGCGCAAGCTACTTGTAGTTTCGGAGCTCGCGCTCGCGGTCATTCTAGTCAGCGGCGCCGGACTACTCGTGAAGAGCCTGTGGCGTTTGCAAAAGGTGGATCTGGGCGTGAATCCAGATCGCGTTCTGACCATGCAGGTGGTTTTGCGTGGCCAGCAATACAGAGAAGAAGCTACTGTTCGCGATTTTTATTCGCGCCTGCTACAGCAGATCAAGAGTTTGCCAGGAGTTCAAGCTGCAGCAGTAAGCAACAGCCTGCCACCAGATTCAACAGACTTCTCGAGTAACTTCGCGATTGAGGGAATTCCTCGTCCTGAAGGAATAGATGATCGAATCGCCTTCTTTGTTCAGGTCAGTCCTGATTTCTTCCACGCGCTTGATATTCCGTTGCGGGAGGGGCGGCTCTTCAGCGAGGGAGACACTGCGACTGCGCCGAGGGTGCTGCTGATAAACGAGACGCTGAAGCGCCGGTTCTTTCACGGTGAAGACGCGCTCGGCAAGCGCATCAATCTTGGCAACGAATCGGAACCGCAGTGGCACCAGGTCGTTGGCGTCGTTGCAGACGTGAAGTACAACGGCGTTGCCGACCCCGTCCAGCCTGCCCTCTATCGACCCGCCGCGCAGTCTCCCTCGTGGGGAGTTTCACTAATCATTAAATCCGATATTGCTGATCCTGCGACGCTGACCACCGCTGTAAGGAATGAAGTGAAGAAGCTTGATCCGCAGCTGCCCGTGGCCGACGTGAGCACGCTGGACGAACGGATCAGCGTAGCGATGGCCCAACCGCGGTTTCGCACGACTCTGATCACATTGTTTGCAATAGTCGCTTTGACGCTCGCGTGCATCGGGGTATACGGCGTCATCTCGTATTCGGTGTCGCAGCGGACTCATGAGATCGGCGTCAGAATGGCATTGGGTGCGCAGGGTGCACATGTGTTGGCGATGGTGATCAAGCAGGGATTCTGGCTGGCGTTACTCGGCGTGACGGTCGGTTTGGCTGCTTCGCTGGCGTTAACGCGATTAATGAGCAGTTTGTTGTTTGAGGTGAAAGCGACTGACCTTTCGACGTTCACCGTCACGGTGTTGTTGTTGACGTTGACAGCGTTGCTGGCGTGTTACCTGCCCGCGCGCCGCGCTTCGAAGGTCGACCCGTTGGTTGCGCTGAGACATGAGTAGAGAGAGGGGCAGGAGGCAGGGGCGGGAGGCAGGGGCAGGAGACAGGGCAGGGAGGCAGGGGCAGGAGGCAGGGCAGTGGGCAGTTGTTGTTCGTGTTCAGTTCGGGTCTTGCTTTCGTGTCATTTCGTGGATCGGGTTGCTTTGACGATGTGATGATTAGCGCTGAGTTCAACGATTCCACGAAAGAACACTAAACCGAAGACACGAAAGAACACGAACACGATCCAACTGACTACTGACAACCAACCAAGAACAAAGGACAAAAAGGGCCACAGATCAGACGGAGCATTATGCAAACACTACTCCAAGACATTCGCTACGGTGTTCGCGGATTGATGAAACACCCTGGTTTCACGGCCATTGCCATCATTACTCTCGCGCTCGGTATTGGTGCAAACACCGCCATCTTTAGTGTCGTAAACGCCGTTCTGCTGCGACCACTCCCGTATCCGCAACCCGATCAGCTTGTAGTGCTGCGCGAAACGAGTCCGCGGTCAGGCATTGAAGCAGTCTCCGCCGCCAACTACCTCGATTGGCGTGCGCAGAGCCAATCGTTCGCGGCAATGGCGGCATACCGGTATGAGAGCTTCAGCGTCACAGGATCTGATCGACCCGAACGAGTCACCGGTGTAATAGCAAATCCTGCTCTGTTCTCGGTGATGCAGGTGTCGCCGATGCTTGGCCGAACTTTACTGCCTGAAGATGAAAAATCCGGTGACGCTCGAGTAGCTGTAATTAGCTACGGCATTTGGTTGAGACGGTTCGCATCTGATCCAGCTATTACAACCAGAACGCTGAAACTCAACGGACGCGATCTCTCAATCGTCGGAGTCATGCCACCCGGTTTTGACTTTCCCGGCGAAGTAGAACTGTGGGTACCAGCCCGCTCAGCAGTCCCCGAACACATACTCAGACCAACTGTCGATATGACACAGGACCGCGAAAACGGTTACCTCGACACGATCGCGCGTTTAAAAACCGGCACCACGATTCAGCAAGCTCAAGCGGACCTCAACACCGTCGCCGAACGTCTCGCGCAACTGTATCCGGATTCTAATAAAGGACGCGGAGTCAGGGTGATCTCGTTGCGCGAACGCGTCGTTGGTAATGTCCGTCCGACTCTGCTCATTCTTTTTGGCGCAGTTGGGTTTGTTCTGCTCATAGCAGGATCAAACGTTGCCAATCTGCTGCTTGCTCGAACCGCCACGCGGCAAAAAGAGATTGCGATTCGCCGTGCTCTCGGTGCTGACCGGCTGCGTGTGATTCGGCAACTGCTGACGGAGAGCGTGATCCTCACTTTGCTGGGGGGAGTAATTGGATTGGTGGTGGCCCAATGGACCATCAAACCTTTGCTCTTACTCGTTCCGGCGGGAGTTCATGGTCTTAGTGAAACTCGCGTCGATGTGAACGTGTTGCTTTTTACTTTTGGCCTATCTTTGCTGACGGGTCTTCTCTTTGGATTGCTGCCCGCACTGCACGCCTCGAAGGACAGTTTGAATGATTCCTTGAAAGAGAGCGCCCGTGGGTCTGGAAGTGCTCCCTCTCGGAATCGCGCGCGCACTTTTCTGATCGTGTCTGAAGTCGCGCTGTCGCTGGTGCTTCTAATCGGCGCAGCGCTGATGATTAAGAGCTTCTTTCGAGTTCAGCAAGTAAACCCGGGTTTTCAGACGGCTTCAGTTCAGGCTGTGCGACTGATGCTTCCGCCTACCAGGTACCCTGAAAAAGCTCAGCAGGCTGAGTTCTTCAGGCAGGTAATTGAGGATCTCAAGACAAGACCGGGTGTTGAACTGGCCGCATTGATCTCGCGATTGCCGTTCACCTCGGGAAATAGTGATCGCTCTCTTGAGATCGAAGGGCGACCGCCTGCTGCTCCGGGCGAAGCCATCGTCGCAGACTATCGCACGGTCAGCCCCGATTACTTCCGCGTGATGGGAATTCCTCTCTTGCGTGGGCGCGACTTCAACGAGCAGGACGATGCGAACGCGCCGCCTACAGTGATCCTCAACGAACAATTGGCCAAGCAGATCTTTGCAGGCGCAGACCCGATCGGCAAGCGATTGCGAGTAGACGGCGACCAGAGCTGGATGGAGGTCATTGGT
>JBKPAC010000068.1:0-15574 GCA_046726175.1 Acidobacteriota bacterium | reverse complement strand
GGGTGTGCGGCAGATGTTCGGCAACTCCGATCTGCTGCGATGGCGGGATGAGATTGCCAAAGGCTCGTTGCTCGGCCCCCGCATGTTTGTCGCCAGTCCGATCATCGATGGATCGGAACCCGTCTGGCCCAATTCCATCTCGGTGCGCAATGAAGAGGAAGGGCGCAAGGCCGTCAGAAGAGTTAAGCAGTGGGGCGCCGACTTTGTGAAGATCTACTGGCTCTTGCCGCGCGACGCTTATTTCGGTATTGCCGATGAAGCGAAGCAGCAAGGCATGACTTTTGTCGGCCACGTTCCGAACTCGGTGTCTCCGGCGGAAGCTTCGGATGCGGGGGCTGCCTGCGAGAGACAAGAGAACTCGCAAAAGCGTACTTCGAATAAACAAACGAGAGAATAAACTTTGGTGTCTGTTATTAGAGAGCAGCAATCAGACTTGTTTTGCCTCAAAAGTCCTTCATCACGGCTTTGCCGCCGGATGTGAGGCAAGACTTTGCCTTGCCGATGACATGCAGTCATCGACGGGCTTCGCCCTTGGTTCGTGCTTCGCACCAAATTTGGGGCCAAAGGCCGTACCGGGGGCTGAGCCCCAATTTCAATTCTGGCAACTACGGCGCGGCAAGCCTCGCCGCACATCCGGCGGCGGAGCCGACAAACATACTTTTGAGGCAAAGCTAATCAGACTAAAGAGAATTATGAGTTTACGCGAGACAGTTCTTAAATTTAGCAAGTGCAGTGTAGTCTACTGTTCAATTCCAGCACGTGCCCACACATAAAGTCGTTGGTGTCTCGGCACCAAAACAAGAGTCTTGCAGTTGCTAGCCACTTGAACCAAAAGGAACAGAGAACAATGACTGACGATGAACCCAAGCTGTCCAGACGCGACTTGTTGAAAGCTGCCGGCCTTGCAGGTATCGGACTAACGACAGCTCGTGTTGTTGAAGCAAACGATGGCGATACTGAGAGTATTGCCCAGACTAAAGCTTCGAAACAAAGATCGATGATAGGTGTCAGGTTTGAGGCACGCGACGTTGTGCGTTTGGGAATCGTTGGCGTTGGCTTGCGCGGAACAAGTGTTCTTAACGAGTTTCTGGCTATCGATAAGGTCCAAATCAACGCAGTGTGCGACATCGTTAATGACAAGTGTCTCAGGGCGGCGCAGTTGGTCGAGAAGGTGGGACAAAAGAGGCCGGCAATTTACTCCAATGGAGAACTTGATTTTGAAAGACTCTCGGCTAGAGACGATCTGGATTTTATTTACATTGCAACGCCGTGGGAGTGGCATGTTCCCCAGGTTCTGGCTGCTTTGAAGGAAGGGAAGCACGCAGGTACAGAAGTGCCAGCCGCCTACACCCTCGAAGACTGCTGGAAGATTGTAGATGCATCTGAGACTACGCGACGTCACTGTCTCATCATGGAGAACTGTTGTTATGACCATTCAGAGACAATGGTTCTGAACATGGTGCGATCGGGTTTGCTTGGAGATCTTGTGCACGGCGAGTGTGCATACAACCATGACCTGCGCGAGATTTTATTCGAAGACAAAGACGAGGGCCTCTGGCGTCGGCGACATCACACACTTAGAAACAGCAATCTCTATCCAACTCATGGATTGGGACCAATGGCGCAATACATGGAGATCAATCGTGGCGATAGGTTTGACCATATTGTATCCATGAGTTCGATTCACCTGGGGTTGGAACAGTATAGAAAGAATCACGTGGCAGCCACTGACCCAAAATGGAAGGAGAGATATAAAACAGGCGACTACAACACGAGCATTATCAAGACGGCCAAGGGCCGAACGATTCTCCTGCAACATAATGTGTCTACACCGCGTCCTTACGATCGGATTAATTTGGTGCAAGGGACAAAAGGAATCTTTCGTGATTATCCGCCGCGAATCTTCATCGACGGACAAGAGGGTGGTCACAACTGGACGACCCTCAATAAATACGAGGAACAATACGAGTCGCCGTTGTGGAAGAACCAGGGGGAAACTGCTCGAAAACTTGGTGGGCACGGTGGCATGGATTACTTGATGTGTTATCGATTGATTGAATGCATTAGAGAAGGGCTCGAGCCGGACATCAACGTTTATGATGCAGCTTCATGGAGTGTGCCTGGACCGCTTAGCGAGCTTTCGGTCGCGAAAGGCAGCGTGCCGATAAAGTTTCCTGACTTCACGCGCGGCCATTGGCAACGCGCTTAAGCGGAACGAAAGTTTGACAGTTTTGCACAAGGTCTAATATCCTCCAAGGTATGTTGATTCGAATCCGCGAAAGAAATGTGGAACGGTCCGATGAGCGTACCGAACTGATTTGCGGATAAAAGACGCTAAGTTTCAACCTTCAAATTTTTTGAGCTTAACTGCCGTGAACCAGCGTAGCGACGCTTCGGTTCGCGGCTTTTTGCTGTAGCGTCCTGCCAAATACCAGCCCCGTGAGCCGAGTGCCACTCTCAAAGGGTGGAGCCTAAAAGACCCTCCGCAGAAAAGCGCGTTTTCGTTTCACCAGACATTTCTGGAGGTGAAACATGGAAACACAGCAGCAAAAGCAAATTTGTTTAGCGCAAAACTTCTTGAGGAGTCCAAAGCTGGTCCGCTGCCTGGTTGGGTTGAGTACGATCGGGCCATCCGACGTGGTTTACGAGATCGGCCCCGGAAACGGGATAATTACTGCGGCGCTCGCAAGCGTCGCTCGACAGGTCATCGCGATCGAAAAGGATCCAGAGCTCGTTGGTCGTTTGCGCGAGCGGTTTCGTTCGCTCGATAACGTTGAAATAGTTGAAAGGGATTTTCTCGCTTATTCGTTCCACATTCGTCCGGTTAAGGGGTCGCCGTCCCTAACGGTTGGGCGACAGACACGGACCTCGGAATACAAGATGTTTGCGAGCATTCCGTACAACATGACTGCGCAAATTCTACGCAAGATCGTCGACGAGCGGTCTAACCTAGGCGATGTGTATCTCATATTGCAGAAAGAGGCTGCGAAGAAATTTTCAGGGTCTCCGAGAGAAACTTTAGTCTCGATCCTGGCCAAGCCTTTTTTTGAGTTCCGGATCCTGTCCCGATTGAGGCGGACCGACTTCTGGCCCATGCCGAACGTCGACTCGGTGCTTCTGTCAATCAGGCGACGCAGTCGACCGCTAATAGAAACGGAAGACGCCGATCCCTACCGCGAGTTTGTTCATTATGGCTTTGGGAGATGGAAACCGAATCTCAGACTGGCGTTTAAGAAGGTCTTTACCTACAAACAATGGAAACGCCTGGCGCGCGACCTGGATTTTCCATCAAACGCCACGCCGACGGAGTTGAGTTTCGAACAATGGTTGGGTTTGTATCAGAGTTTCAGGGCGATGAGGGAAGCGAGACGGCCATGGTCACAATTTGTGATCAGTTAATTGAGCCAGTCCGCTCTTGGCACAGAATCGAATTCCGCCACAGAAGTGGCCTAGGTGAAGATTCAACCTCTAATTCTCCCCAACCTTTTGATTGGGGTTCGAGTCGCTTAGACATTGGGCAACCATTTCAATGGTTTTTCGCCCCGGCGTGGATATGGCAGAGAAGGCGCATCGCAAAAAGGCTACTGCGCCACCCGGAATCTGCGGACAAAGCCCATCTGCTGGAATTGGAAAGTACAGCCTGGAGCGAGCAGGAGCGCCTTCATCGGATGTTGACATGAGCCAGTGACATTGCGACATTGCCGATAACAAAAAGGGTGTGCGCTGTGGACCGCTTGGCGTTGATTAGGCTGGGATTCGGCTCGCTCGAAGGAATCAGAGAGGTGAATGACATGAGAAATATTTTGACCACGCTATTCCGCGCTTTCCTGACTTGGTGCGGCGAATGGGTTGTACCGCAGTACCAAACGGCTCATTTATTATGTGAGCCGAAAGGTTCGGTTCGGATCGTCAGTCAGCCAATTCGCTGCTAACATTGGCGACCGTTTGAGGCCTGCGGCCCAGACTTATCCATCGCAGGCTTGAGAAAAAATCAGAAACTCATGGACTGAGCGAAATGATCTCCCCGAACACGACGCTCTCACATTACCGCATCATCTCCAGACTCGGCGCCGGCGGGATGGGCGAGGTATATCTCGCACGGGACACGAGCGAGCTGGAACGCACGGTAGCGATCAAGCTTTTGCCGTCTGAAGTCGCCGCTGATCCGAAACGAATGCAGCGTTTCGTTCAAGAAGCTAAAACGGTTTCGGCGCTCAATCACCCAAACGTTCTAACTATCCACGAATTTGGTCAGGAAGGTCCGATGCGTTTCATCGCTACCGAGTTTGTGGAAGGTATAACTTTGCGCGAACACTTGCGCACCCACCGACTGAAACTTCATGACGCGCTGGACATCGCGGCGCAGGTCGCGGCGGCTTTGGACGCGGCGCATGAAGCGCACGTCGTGCATCGCGACATTAAACCCGAAAACATCATGGTGCGGCGACGCGATCACATCGTGAAAGTACTCGACTTCGGTCTTGCAAAACCGGTTGAGCAGATTCTCGAAGCAGAGGCGAGCGTTGATACCGAAGCGGGAACGAAGGTTCTGGTGAACACTGAGCCGGGTGTGGTTTTGGGCACAGCCAGTTACATGTCACCGGAGCAATCGACTGGTTCTGAGCACGTGGACCATCGTACCGACATCTGGAGTCTGGGTGTGGTGCTTTATGAAATGATCGCCGGGCGCCTGCCTTTCGAAGGGAAAGATGTGCACCGGCAAATCATCGCCATTCAAGAGCGAGTGCCAGCGCCACTTTCCAGATTTGCTGAAGGGATACCTGAACGTCTCGAAGACATAGTTACAAAGGTACTTGCGAAAGATCCCGACGAGCGCTATCAAACCGCGAAGGATTTGCTAATCGACTTGCGGAATCTTAAGCGCAGGTTGGAAGTTGATGCAGAGATCGACCGTACTGTGCCTCCCCATGTCCGAACCGCCGCGACGAGCAGTGGTCAAAGCGTCGCAGCAACTTCATCCGGAACGACGGCAACAACGCAAGCAAGCGGGCCTCAGTCGGCTTCGAGCGCCGAGTACATCGTTAACCAGATTAAGCAGCACAAACGTGGCGCATTGGTGATGCTTGGGGTGGTCGCGTTGGCGGGAGCGTTAACGTTGTTTTGGTACCTCAGGCAGAGTCGCGGCGCTGTACTGACTGATAAGGACACGATCCTCCTTGCAGATTTCGTCAACACAACCGGCGACCCTGTTTTTGACGGCACGCTCAAACAAGGTCTTGCAGTTCAACTCGGTCAGTCACCCTTCCTGAACCTGTTCCCTGACACGCGCATACGGCAAACGTTGCGTCTGATGAACCGCTCACCGGATGAACGCGTGACACCGGAAATAGGGCGAGAGATTTGTCAGCGGCAGGGCCTCAAGGCGTTGATTACCGGTTCGATTACATCGCTCGGCAATCATTACGTAGTGACGCTCGAAGCTATCAATAGCCAAAGCGGCGAGGTATTGGCCCGTGAGCAGGGCGAAGCCGAGACTAAAGAACAGGTGCTCAAGGCGCTCTCTCAGGCCGCGACCCGGTTGCGCGAGACGTTAGGCGAATCGCTGAGCTCGATCCAGCGATTCGATGCGTCACTGGAGCTCACTACGTCCTCGCTCGAGGCGCTGAAGGTCTATTCTCTTGGGTATGAACAGACAAACCGTGGCAGGATCCTAGAAGCGATCCCGTTCTACAAACACGCGACGGAGTTGGATCCCAATTTCGCCTATGCGTACGGGGGACTGGCGGTGCAATACAACAATACCGCGCAACCGAAGCTGGCGGCTGAATACGCAGAAAAGGCGTTCGCTCTCCGAGATCGAGTGAGTGAGCTCGAGAAGCTCCGCATCTCATATTTTTACTATGCGTACGTTACTGGCGAGGTGGATAAGTACATTGAGGTGCTGGAGTTATACACTCGAACCTACCCACGCGACTGGAGAGCACCTGGTAATCTCGCTTCTCGCTACGTTACGATCGGGCAGTTCGAGAAAGCCCTCGCACCCGCCCAGGAGAGTCATCGTCTCAATCCTAACGGTGTGAACCCGTATGTAAATCTGGCTGACGTCTTTATTCGTCTCAACCGGTTCGCCGAAGCGAAAGAAATTATCGAGCAAGCTCAGCAGCAGAAGCTCGATACGACCGAATACCACGGGATCTTATATGCGATTGGGTTTGTCAACGCAGACCCAGCGCTGATGCAGCAGCAGCTGTCTTGGGCCAGCGGAAAACCGGATGAATATGTCGCGCCAAATTGGCAGTCCCAAGCTGCGGCCTTTGCAGGAAAATGGAAGCAAGCTCAAGACTCGTCGCGCCGTTCAATTGAGTTAGCGCAGGGCGGTGAGGGCAAAGAGATCGCGGCGCGATATGCGTCTGAAGCTGCGCTCCGCGGTTATGTCTTTGGTCAGTGCGCGCAGACCAAGGCATCAGCAACCCAGGCGCTCTCGCTTGCGCGCAACCAGGTATCGCTGACGCGTGCGGCCCTGGCGCTGGCGCTGTGCGGCGAAAGCAGCCAGGCGCAGTCGCTGGTAGACGAACTCAAGACGCAATTTCCTAAGGATACACTCATCAACACGCTCTGGATTCCAACCATTCGCGCTGCGCTGGAGCTGCAACGCGGTAACGCTGCGCCAGCGCTGGATTTGTTGCAACCTACGTTGCGTTACGAAGGCGCCGCCGAGTTCTGGCCCCAGTACGTGCGCGGACTGGTTAATCTGAAGCTCAATAAAGGGGCAGAAGCAACAGTTGAGTTTCAGAAGATTCTGGACCATCGCGGCCAGGCTCCATTGTCCGTGCTTTATCCTGTCGCTCATCTGGGCCTGGCGCGTGCCTCAACATTGCAGGGTGATGTGGCGAAAGCGCGAAAGAGTTATCAGGACTTCTTCGCGTTGTGGAAAGAAGCCGACCAGGACATTCCGATCCTGATTGAGGCAAAGAAGGAATACGAGAAGCTGAAGTGACTTTCCTGATGTGACACCCCATTAGCTGCCCGATCGGGGTTCGGCGGGGTCGTGTTAAGATCCCACAGGACATGAAGGTCGTTTCGATCCTGCCGTTATTTAACGCCACCACACAGTGGCTAAACCGGGCACCCAATCCTCGAGAAACAAAGGGCCACCCGACTATAGTTCATTTCTGGTCCATTGGGTCCGAAACTTCCAAAGTCAATCTTTCGCATGTGGCTGACTTGCGTGACCAGCGCAAGCGCGAAGGATTGCGTGTCATCGCCGTACACATACCGCGCGGCGAAGCAGGGATGGACACTCAAGCGGTGCGGGATGCGCTAACTAGGCTCAACGTTACTGAACCTTGCGCGGCAGATGGCGCGCACAAGCTATGTGAGGCGTTCGCGAACGAGCAAGGCGTCGTTCCCGCCTACTACTTGTTTGATATCGAGGGTAGGCTAAGTAGCTCTTCAACCGGAGACAGAGGGTTGGATTTACTTGAGGACTCGCTGGATCAAATGCTGGATGATCTGCGTGTTCGCCATCCCTTTTGCCCCGCGTGCGAGTTGTTTCTCGACGAAGAGGCACTCTTTTGTTCCGAATGCGGCTTACCTCTGATTTTGCCCGGCTCTCCGCACCCATATTATGAAAAGCACCACTATGCTTCTCTGCCCACCATACGCCTAACTGATCCGGATCCGCTAATTGGTCACACCATCGATGGAAAGTATGAATTGACTGCGCTCCTCGGAAAGGGTGGCATGAGTGTCGTCTATCGTGCTCGTCGTGTGCATATCGGAGATGTTGTAGCTGTCAAGATCTTGCTGCGAAAATTCGTTACAGACGACGCCGCGCTCGCGCGGTTTCGCAGAGAAGCTCGCGCCGCAGCGATGTTGCATCATCCAAACGTCATCACTATCCATGACTTCGGCGAAACTGGTGATGACAACGCTCCGGCTTTCATTGTGATGGAATTCGTTAAAGGCACGCCCCTTCGCGATCTGTTGGACAGCGAACACCAGTTTACCGTTGACCGCGCGCTGCGGTTAATGCGCGGTATCTGTGCCGGTGTAGGCGCCGCGCACAGGCAGGGAGTTGTACATCGCGATCTGAAGCCTGAGAACATCATTGTAGTTGCGCCTGACGATGACAATCACTTTGAAAGTGTCCGCGTACTCGATTTTGGTCTTGCTAAAGTCCTGGCCGATGCATCTACGGCATCCAGCGGCACAGTGGTGGGGACACCCTATTACATGTCGCCCGAGCAATGCCTTGGTGAACCACTGGATGCGCGCTCAGATGTTTACAGTCTTGGCGTCATGCTTTACGAAATGCTCGTCGGTAAGCGGCCTTTCACAAGTGACACTGTATCGGGCATTGTCGCTAAGCATCTGTCTGAGCCACCGCCACCATTGCCACCTTCGCTGATTATTCCGCGAAGAGTGGCAACTGCCATAATGCGTGCACTGGCGAAGGATCCAGATGAGCGACAGCAGACGGCTACAGAGTTGGCTCGTCAACTCCAATAATCTGAGGCCCAAGTTTTATCTAACGTTGATTGCACAACGACTGAGTCAAGGGTTTCGTTTGCAGAGCTGTTGATTGGCGCTTCGAAATGCACTGGGTGAGACCAGCTGTTAGCAGTACTTTCACGAGTCGCGGTCCAAGTGTCAGGTCCACCAAGCGTTGGCATCCGTGTGGAGTGGCTCCTTGCTCCGAAGGAGCAAAATGTTTATAGCCGTTTTGGTCTATATGGAAAGCGCTCCGCCAGGAGCGCCATGTTCCGCACAATCGCAAAGCACGTAGAAAATGTCAGCAAAATCTAACCGTTGAGCTCGGGGTTTTTTCCCAGTTTCGGAAGTGAGTGGAAAAATAGAGGCTCGGACGCAGCGATGATTGTTGGTTACCGTGTGACAAGCGCAACTATGACGCCTGTGACATACAGCACGAAGGCCAGTAGTACGCCGCGGAACGGCGTGCTGAACCAATAAACCTTGCCCAGAACGAGGTATGCGATGAGAAGAATCGCGCCGGTGATCAAAAGGAATACAGAGCTCTGCAGAACCGCAAGTCGGAACAAGGCTAAGTAACCATAGATCATGCCGAAGAGCAGCGCGCCAAGGCTGTGACTGATGTTGAAGCCGACCCACGCCTTCCACATCGTCGTCCGTCCGGTCAGTTTCGGCGAAACAGATTCGAGCCTCTCCTTAAGATCCGCGTCGCGAGGATGGAACTTGTTCGATGCGAGAGTGTAATAAAGGTGGGCAAAGCCGAGCAGCGCGATGATGGCGGCACTTAGCGCGAAGAGAACGGATGTATAGGTGTCAATGGTTGTTCCCATTAGAGACCAAGCTCGAGCTTCGTGAATTCCTTAACGCCTTCGCGCCCGGTTAGACGAATCCACATAGGCCCGCCTTCTGGCTCAACTTCCATTTCAAAACGGAAGAAAGGGCAACACATTCGCTCCAGTGTGATGTACTCTGCCACGTCTCGGACCATTGCGGATTCAGCGGGAAGCCGAAGAGCATAACCATCGGGCAGTTCTCGCAGTTCTTGGCCGGACGTCCGTATCTGTTTGATTAAGACCAGAATCCGTTTCCTTTGCTCATCGCTTAGTGCCGCCATGTTACAGGCTATAGGGGATTCGTTCGTCACTTTGTTTTCCATACTCACTCGGACGTCTCGCTGAGGTTGTTGCTGAACAACGGTTGCAGGCGCCTGCGACTTTGTGCGAGAACAGCCTTGCAGCAACGTGAGACTGGCTGAAGCAAGTGCTATCAAGGTAAGCGTACCAGCATTGAGCGCCAATATTCTCCGTTTGTAGCTCATCTTCTTCTCTCTACTGCATTATCATGACCCGTGAATTCCATACTCGCCGCAACACTCTTTAGGTTTGGGCATAACGACCGGCCGTCAGAACATTCACATGTCTTAAGACCTTCGCTCAGCATGTTACGAATCATCTGCAACGACTGAATCCGTTCATCAATCTCGCGCACCTTATTTTCGACACGGGCCCGTGCTTCGACCGCGCTCAGGGAATGTGTTGATAGGAGTCGAAGAATAGTTCCGATCTCTTTTAGCGTAAAACCCGAGTTTTGTGAGCTCTTGATAAAGCTTACGATTGTCACCTCTTCTGGCGCGTAGTCGCGATAACCGGATGAGAGTCGGCGGGGTTTTTTCAAGAAGCCACGTCGCTCGTAGTAGCGTATGGTCTGAACGCTGACAGCCGCCTTTGCAGCTAGTTGTCCGATGCGCATTTCGATTTCTCCTAACTCCTAATCTAAAGTATGCACCCTAATCTTAGGTATAGAGTCAAGCGAATTTAGCCGAGACCACATTATGCTTTACCTTCACGTTCTCTCTGCTCTACCGGCATGGAGTGGAAGTGCTTAAGGTGTTCAGCGTAGGCAACCAATTGCGACTCGAACTCCTCCTCCGTCAAATCCAGTTCGGTGCGGATAACATGAGCCCCGTAGCGTAAGCGTTCGATACGTTTCTCGGCATTCCAGTAGAGGAAGCCGGCTCGTCGGTCGATCAGATCCTCGAGAGTACAGACCATTTCGTGGCGGCATACGTACTGGACCTCAGCCCGAATGGGCTCAGCCGTCGGGTCGCGGCCGGGATCTTCCTGCATTCGCGTAACCTCGGCGCAGATCTCATGTGCGTCGAGACCGTAACGCTGATAGAGCACGCGGAAATACGAGGTTAGTCTTGGGCAACGCCTCACCCAGTAAGCCAGGCTTTCAGCTACCGCCTCGTTCGTGCCACCAATGGAAACTTTGTGCGTTCGGCAGTCAGACCAGGCAGGGTGATGGCCAATGATTTCGATGACACGGTCCAAAACACGATTAGCAGTAACTCTCGCAGTGGTAAGTTTGCCTCCGACCACACTCACTAGCCCAGAAGGCGATATTTCGATGTAGTCTTCGCGAGTAACCGAAGATGAGTCTGTTGATTGGTCCCCGTTAGATAACAGCGGACGAAAACCGCTATAGACAAACTGTACCTTGCTGCGATCCAGTTGTGCTTCGGGCATGAAACGATTGAGGGACAAGAGAAGGTACTCGACGTCCGCCTGCGCCGGAATGGGACGATCTGGACTAGCTTCTTCCCAATGGTCGGAAGTCCCGAAGAGGAAACAACCTTCGTGCTTCGCCAGAAAAAGCGAGCGGTTATCGAGTGGCGAAGAGAACACGATCGTAATGGAGAGCGGGACGTCATCCTCCGCGAAGACCATGTGTGTACCCTTCGACAGCCGCAACAGCTGCTCGCTTACGTCTCGATCAAGTCGCCGAATTTTGTCGCCGAAGATGCCGGTTGCATTAACGACGGCCCTTGCCTGAACATCGTATTGAGCCTCGCCAAGCTCGTCGTAAACTCGCGCTCCGTTGACTTGCCCACTTTCTTTCAACAATTCGATAACGGGTGAGTAATTCATCGCAACGCCACCATGAGCTACGCCATCCTTTATCACTTCCATGGTCCAACGGCTGTCGTTGATCACAGCGTCGTAGTACAAGCAGCCGCCTATCAGTCCTTCCGATGGCAGCGCTGGGGCGAGAGTCAACGTCTCTTCTCGGCTCAAGAAGCGGTGGAAGCGGTAGTTGTTGAATCCAGAGAGCGCTTCGTAAAGAATCATTCCCATTCGCATCAGCCAGCGTGGCTCACCGCGGTCGCGATAAAGGGGAACGAGAAACGGGAGCGGTCGGACCAGACGCTTGTTGAGTCGGATGTGGAGGTTCCGCTCGTGGCATGACTCCCAGGCGAGGCCAATTCCCAGGTTCTTGATATAACGCAGTCCGCCGTGGATGAGCTTGGAGCTGCGACCGCTCGTCGCCGAGGCAAAGTCTTTCGCTTCGACGAGTGCGACCTTCATTCCGCGTAGAGCTGCGTCGCGAAATACTGATCCGCCAGTGATGCCTCCGCCAATCACCAGGAGATCAAATCTTTCCGTGGCTAACTTCTGAAAGATAGACGGTCGGCCACGCTTATTGAATGTATCGAGTGCCATTCTTCCATCACGCGGGGAGAGGCGACTAGAACGTGGTTGATGCCATCACGCCCGGACTCCAGTTCGGCGTTTAAGCCTTCGAAGCCGCAGTAGTCAAGGATAGCTTTGTAAACTTCAGGTGTGTAGTAGTTGGCTTTGTAACCTATGTACCGGCCGGAGAGCGCGTATGCTTCGGGAGTGAAGCAATCGGTAATGAGCCGGCCATTCGGACGCAAGTTCTCGCGTAACCAGGCGAGATGGACCAGCGTATCGGGTTTGGGCAGCCAGCTGGAAAGGCCGACGAACAAGGCGAGGTCGAAAGGCGCAGACTCCTTAAGACGACTGCGCACAACCTCGTCCGTAATGTCACATCGTAGAAAGGTGAGCTGGATACCCAGTCGCCGCGCGCGAGCAGTTAACTCTTCTTGCAGAACACCATAAGGGTCTAAGTCAGCCGCTGTTATGTGGACGCGCTTCATCGCCTCGGTGTCGTGCCGGGCAATCTCTTCCAGCGGCCGAAAAAGGTCGTAAGCGAAACCGCTCGGAGCAGTGAAGATACGAAGCTCACACCCAGCAGCAAGCCGCTCCTCCAGCTCCGGTTTTATCTTTCTGACGAGAATCTGTAGCCGATCATAGACGGCGCGATGAAGTGAGTATTCCAGGAAGATGCGATCGAGTAAGCCATACTTATTGTCGTCCTGATCATAGATCGCCCTCATAACGCCGGCAGAGTAGCCTTCCTTCAAGAACAGTCGCCCCAGTTTGGAGAAGAAGAATGTGGGCTCGCGCCAAGCTCCGCTAAACCATTTCGCTAGTAGGTATCGGAAGAGGTAGCGGTGGTTAAGAGTCTTCCCACGAATTGCCGTCTGGGCCAGGTCCGTGGTGCCCAACGGCGAGATAGAGTTTCGGTCCAATAACCCTTCGGAGATCAGATGAGGTCTGAGCACATCACCGACCGCTCTTAATGTTTCTCCGAGTGTCAGATCATTGACGTCGACGCAATGAGCGACCTCGGGCGAGCGGTACGCTTGAAAAGCCTTCAATGTTTTGAGATACATCCCGCGTGCCTGCGTTAGGTCGGCAAGATTTTCGTGGGCGTCAATCTTCTTGCCACGTGATCTAATTCTGGTCAGAGCCTGCTCAGGGGAGAGGTCGAGGAAGATCACCACGTCCGGTAACCACACTGACCGTAGTCGAAGTAAGTCATTAAGTTTGTAGATCAGCTTACCGACACGGAGTGACGGCAATTTTTGACGGTTCTCTTTGGGCACCGCGACGTCATCCAGAATGTATGAGAAGACGACCCGAAGGTCTTCTGCATCGGGCACAGGCGCGTCTGCACGGTCGCTCACGCTTGCAGCTCGCAAGTAATTGGCGGCCCGACCCGTCGTAGATAGGAATGCATTGCCATCGCTCACAAAAACTGCGGGCGCGTATCGTTCGACGAGATTGCTGGAGGCGCAGTCTTGAGAAAGCATCTGTGAGAGCTTAAAAATGGCATAAAGAGTAGGGTGATTCGCAACTCGTTTGGCCACTCGTTTGAGTCGCAGTGAAAGCCGGGCTGCTATGGGCAGACCATCAGGACAGAATTGAAGAGCCAAGTGGTCCTGGTCCGGCGCGACGATGCGAAACGTCTCACCGGCCGAACCCGCAACCAAGCCACTTTCCGCTGCCAACAGGCCTGGCAAGGCGGCGACCACCGTGCTCTTGCCGCTGCCGTCGATTCCTAAAATGCAAACATGAAGAGTCACGCGGCAATTCCTCACTCAGCGACGGCCTGATAATTGGGACCGGGCACGAAAGCTATCGAGCCAGCAACTCCGAGACTAAGGCAACCGTAAGTGCTCAAAGGATCTTCGTCCAGGAAGAACTCGACGCAATCGCGATCAGTCAGCCGAATCTTCAGCCGCTGGTTCTGTTCAAGTCTTATACAATGGGTCTGAGGAATTGGCCGGTAGGGTGCTAACATCTGAAGCCCCGCCGAAAGTCTTCCCCTAAACGGGATCAAGTAAACGGATACCGCCTGATCTTCAACACGTACCTCAGGTTTGAAAGGCAGGGCCCTAATCGGGAAGTTCATCACTATTCCCGAAAGAAGTCGCAAGATCTGTTTTTGATTGTCGAACTCAATCTCGACCGTTTCTGCAGAGTCCTTAAATAACAAGCAATTGACGGAACGAATGAGAAGTGCGATCGCATATTCAACGTTAGTAAGCGTTTCGATGCCCAACGATCGCGCTGCGCCTTTATGAAGGCGCGGCAAGCGTGCATGCCAGCGCGCGAGGTCCGCCGGAATACGACCGAACTGACCTAATCCTCCCAAAGTAACCCCATAGTGGAACTCTGAATTCCCGTCGCTATCCCAGACTTCACAGCGCATCACACAACATGGCACCGTCCGACCAGTTTTTAGATTCAATAGCAAACTGTGCAGCCCTGCTTTTGCGTCGCGAGGGACACCAAACTGTCGCGCGAGTACATTACCCGAGCCCATGCGCAGAGCTCCGACACGCACACGTTCTGCCCCAGGCAGCTGTGTTGAGGCGTGTGCGCTGCAAATTCCTTCAATGACTGCGCGCAATGTACCACCACCGCCTCCCGCGACGACCAGCGCCGGCGCTTCGGATTCGCGGAAGAATGCTCCGGCGCAATCACGAGCCGCCGCGTGATTGTCGACTAACTCGATCCGCACCTGTGTGAGTTCACCAAGGCCTGCTTTGAAGAGCGAACTTAGATTCGTGGCGATTGGCTCAGTCTGGCCGGTTCCTGCATTGCGATTGATGACGAGAAGAGCTCGTTCGACGGGGAACATATTTCAGGCTCGTTGATCAGTAGATCCTTGCGAAGTCGTAGCAGGTGAGGAACGGCCAATCGGACAAGAGGGGCTTAACAGTACGGATCTGACTAACGATCCTTGACGGCTCCTACATTAACACCTGAACGCGGCTTATGAAACATCTAAATGTGATACGTGCCAAACTGTCACACCGAATCAGAAAGGTAGAACCGTGTGGGCCTGTACGAAGGTATACAAGCCGTTGCACCCGCCAATTCGAGTGCTGGCAAAGCCAGTGCCAATGAATCTAGAATGCACCACTGCAATAGTTCCCCCGTCCTTCTTTTCTGCTTCGTTTTGGACTTAAATGGCTCTCGATCCAGGGCATGCATTTAGGTCGCTAGAAATCCACTCACATCTCGGTGTGGGCGGAATGGGAGAGGTCTACTGTGCCTTCGACCCAAGGCTCAACCGCGAGGTGGCGATCAAAGTTCTCCCGGCTGCTTTCTGCAATGATGCAGAGCGGCTGCGCCGGTTTGAGCAGGAGGGTCAGGCGGCCGGCTCATTAAATCATCCCAACATTCTCATCATCTACGATGTTGATACACACGACGGCTCCCGTTACGTCGCATCGGAGCTCCTGGGGTTAACGGAGGATCTCGCTAGAGTTCGAAAACTTCCCGCGGTCAATGTTTGTTGCGGTTCTTGATCTTGATGAAGATGTTTGCTCTGCTTGCGGCCTCTTCGAGCAGCTCACTGTTGCGGTCGAATCTCGGGTTGTGATCGATCTCCTGCGCGTCACTCTCAATGGGCTCATAGTTCCCGGACACTGAAGAGTCGTCGAACATATATTGGGTGTGGT
>JBKPAC010000067.1:0-7653 GCA_046726175.1 Acidobacteriota bacterium | reverse complement strand
AAATTTTGAAAAGATGGTTGCACTTTTTCATGACCTTCGTCGGGCCAAAGGTTTAATGGCAGATGAAGCTCGCCAGCTTGTCTCGGATCCACTGTACTACGGTAACCTGATGGTGCGTTTGGGAGAGGCAGACGGATCAGTCGCCGGAGCCACGAATACAACAGCACACACGGTTCGTGCGGCGCTGCACTGCATCGGCGTGAGGCCAGGATTTAAGATAGTGTCGAGTTTCTTCCTAATGGCTCTACCGAATCCGCAGTTTGGTCATGGTGGCGCAATGATTTTTGCCGATTGTGGCGTTGTAATAGAACCCAGCGCTGCAGAACTTGCAGAGATCGCGCTCGCTTCGGCCGATTCATGTAAGGCGTTGCTCGGAACTGAACCGCGCGTCGCCATGTTGTCCTTTTCAACCAAGGGCAGCGCGAAGCATCGATTGATTGATAAAGTTGTTGAAGCAACACGAACCGTAAAGGCTCGCGCTCCTGAATTGTTGGTAGACGGTGAGCTTCAGGTTGATGCGGCGCTCGTTCCTGCTGTCGCTGAATCAAAGGCTCCTGGTTCTCCGATAGGCGGCCGAGCAAACGTTCTTATATTCCCAGACCTGCAGTCTGGGAATATCTCCTACAAATTAACCGAGCGATTGGCGGGAGCGACTGCGATCGGTCCGATTCTTCAAGGACTCGATAAACCCGCAAACGATCTTTCAAGGGGTTGTAAGGCTGAAGACATCGTGGATGCTGTGGCCATTACGGCCGTCCAGGCGCAAGCGCGAAAAGCGGCACAATAGAGCAAAGAGCGAAGAGCGAAACGATCGAGCTCAGCGCTTTGCTCTTAGCTCTTAGCTCTTGCTCTTCGCCCTTTGCTCTTTGCTCTTGGGGCAACGCCAACGCCGCTGAGGCATCCAACAGTCGAACTCAGCCAGATTGGAACAGTATTGTCGTGGGTCTTCCACACCGTCTTTTCTTAGTTACCGCGCTTTTCATCGCATTTGCTTGTCCCCAGATCTTTGCTCAAGAAGCTAAACAAACGCCTTCTCCTTCGCCAACTGCAAAACCTGCAAAACCCGCACTGGTTGAAGACGATCAGCCCGTCAGAGTCTTTACTGAAGAAGTTCGACTACCTGTGGCTGCTCTCGACGCTTACGGCCATTACGATCCGACGCTGATGGTCGACGATGTGCTGGTACTGGAAGATGGAGTGTCGCAGCAAATCAGGAGCGTACGTCACTTACCAGCAAACGTGTTACTCGTTCTCGATACCGGTGGTGAGTCGGTTGGACTCGGCGGCGTTTCCAAAAGCACAAGTCTCACGCGACGCGTCGCTGAGGATCTGGTGCGGCGTCTGCCGCAAGGTTCGTGGATCGAAATTCTCCAAGCGAATGCATCAACTGAAATCCTCCAGCCCTGGACCCGAGACAAAGACGCAGTATTCTTAGCTTTGAAGAAAAAGCTCCTAAGCACTAAGCGCTCGCGCTTCTCCGAGGCAATCGTCACGGCAGCAACCCAGTTGAAAGATAGACCCGAAGGCGCCCGGCACGTTGTGCTGATCACTGATGGCGTAGACTCACCGGGTGGCAAGGTTGACCGAGGCGAAGCAATGAGGAGGTTGATTGCTGCGCGCGCTACTGTTCACGTCATCAGTTATACAGAGTTCGTTAGACAGAAAAGCGAAAACAAGACTACTAACGTTGCTGCCGGGCCACGACCGATAAGTTCAGATCCGATTAGGAGCACCGATCCCACTCAACCTCCGGGCTCTACGCGTTCACCTTCTTTTGGCGTCAGTATTGGGTTTGATCCCGCAATGCGGCGAGCGCGGAAGGCATATGAGAACGATGTGAAGAAGAGCCAACAGGCGCTGTCGAACGTTGCGGAAGAAACAGGTGGCAAGATGCTCTTGCCTGTTAACAGCGACCAAATGGTTGCTCAGGCCGGTGAAGTTGCGCAGGCGATTGGCTCAGAATATGTCGTTACGTACAGACCCAAGCGACCGCTCGCTGAGGCGAGACCTGGCGAATATAGAAAAGTCGACGTAGCTTCCCGGAGGGTTGGTTTAAGTTTGCACGCGAGGCGAGGCTACGTCGTGCCTACTCCACAAAACTAACATGCCCGCTAGTTAATTACTGCTTCGTACTGATTCTCCCACGTTTGCACCATCTGCCGTACTTCGAATTCTTCATGCTTTGGTATCAACGATAAACGGTGCAACTCTGCCCAGTCTTCCTTTGGCACGCGGTGAAAAGCTTCTACAACTTTAGGATCAAATTGGCGGCCGGCCCACTCATCCAATTCTTCCGCCGCTGCCTCGTACGACTTACCACGTCGATACACACGATCGCTGGTGATGGCGTCAAACGCATCAGCTACAGCGAAGATGCGCGCACAGACATCAATTTCTTCCCCACGTAGCCCTAAGGGGTAGCCGCTGCCATCCCACTTCTCATGATGCTGGGCTACGACTCGCGCTGCTCCCTTTAGAAATTCGATACCGCGCAGGATCTGTTGACCGTGTAGCGGGTGTTCGCGCATACGAGTCCACTCTTCTTCGGTGAGCTTTGCGGGCTTGCGCAGAATCGCGTCCGGCACTCCAATCTTTCCAATATCATGTAACAACGATCCGAACTCCAGCGACTTCATCGCCTGGCGATTCAGACCGCATTCGCGGCCAAGGCGCAGACTGTAGCTCACCACTCTCTCCGAATGGCCGTGCGTTTCTGAGTCTCTTGTTTCCAATGCGGCTGTGAGGGCTTTTAAGGTTGCGCGATAAGCGTCTTCTAAAGAATCGAGTGCGTGATCGAGTTCTGCAGTGCGCTGCTCTACCAATTCTTCCAGTTGATCTTCGTAGCGCTGTTTGGCCGCGATGAGTTCGTAGTGCTCGAGCGCGCGCTTTACCACTGCTTCGACCTGTCGCAGATCGAACGGTTTCATCAAATAATCAAAGGCTCCCAATCGCAGCGCTCCGATCGCACTTTCGACCGTCTGCATGCCGCTGATCATTACCACAACCGTGTTGGGCGCCATCTCCTTAACGTGAGGAATCATATCGAGCCCGCTCATGCCGGGCATCGTGATATCGCTAATCACCAAGTCGTAACTGCGATCGCGAAGCCAAACCAGTGCCTCTTCAGCTGATCCAGCGACCGTGCAGTCGTACTCGACTGACAATAAGTCAGCAAGGATCTCCGTTATCTCTCGTTCGTCATCGACGATGAGAATGCGGCATTTAATCCGTTCATCAGGCATAGAATTGGAGGCTCCTGACTTCCAGGCTTACCGTATTGCACGGGAGTGGCAGCCTTAAGGTGGGAATGATCCGTTACGCGGCCCTGACCGATCAGGGCAAATAGGGCCTTTGCATTCTACGATCATTCAATAGTTTGTGGCAAACATGTTTTTACGCGCAAAAATAAGGGATTTTGGGGGTTTTTGGCTCGTGAATGAAGCCTTGCTCTGAATTTGACCTAAATCAGGACTTAGGGTTTTTGGAATGTCAGCTGAGGCGCAAGGTCTTAAGAAAAGGTGAGGTTGAGTTTTGAAACTGCTGTGAGCGTAAGTCGGCGCAGACCGATGATACGTGTTTGACTGCTGGAAGTGGCGACTCTATGATGACCTGACCCAAGCGCCGGAGTGGCGAAATTGGTATACGCACCAGACTCAAAATCTGGCGAGGTTCACTCCTCATGTCGGTTCGAGTCCGACCTCCGGCACCATACCCTGCCTCATTTCTTGTGAAAAGCAGCTAAGACTCCCTCGATCTTTGTGAAGTGAGGCCGCGATAAAGTTTCTTCGCGGTCACCCGCGCATTCCAGGACCAGAAGTCCTCTTCCAGGGCATACCGGTATTGATAACTTCAGTTTGCATGCTGAAACCGAGGACCCCAAACTCATCGGCTGTCAATTGTCGTGCCCAGTGTTTTTATCATATCAACCTGAAGCATGTTTACAGTCTTAGCCTCGTTCCCGATGATCTGGTAAACGAGGATGGGTGAGTCCGGTTCGCTCGGGATAACTGACGAAAGCCGCCACCGTTCCGGATACAGAGCTGCAGCCTCGTTGAGCAAGTTCTCGTGCTCGCCACATTTCCCTTTTGGACACCGTTGTGTAACGACGATCGCGACCGGAATTGAATCCAGCACCATCATTATTTGTTGGGGTGTGTGATATTTCAGCTGGTATTTGTCGCCCATTACGTCCTGCGTTGCCAACACTTTGCTGGCCCGCACAACATAATGGTCAGGCCGACGGTCGCGCATCACAAGTTCCGCTGTAAGCATTCCCTCGCCTTCAGCGTCGGCAGAAACAAGAACCGCCCCATTATGTGGCAGACCAGAAGAGATAACTGCGTCAGCAGCTTTTACGTACGCACTGGTCTTCTTCAGAGACACACCAAACGTAGAAGCCACGTGTACACCGACGACTAGAGACAACGCCGCGACGGTAAGTGCTGTTCGATTACGGAAGAAGGAGTGCAGGTATTCGAGTGATGGCCGCGACAGTAACATCAAGGCAGGTGCGGCGGGCAGGAGATAACGCAGGTAGTAACGGTGAATAACACCGTGAAAAACGAATAGTGCCAAGACCATTGCCGCAGCAACGACGTGTAGCGAGCACTTGTAGCTGTCGTCCTCCAGTCGTCTGCGAATGTTCAAACGCATTAATACACTGCCGAATACCGCAAGAACAAACACTACTGGACCAGCCACAACAACCATGTTTTTTGCATTCCCAGCAAGCGCCGTCATCAGTGTCGGAGTGCGGGTACCCAAATCGGCTGCATACATGGCGAGATTACGCATTATCAAACACCACGGGCCGGCGATGATGAGAACAACAGCCGCCGGCAACCAGAAGCTTTTGGACCGCCAAAGGTAATGTCTACCCGTCAGAATCACGCATAGGGGTGGAACGAGCGCGAGTGCCAGTGCATTGTATTTAACTAGCATTGCCATTGCTGCACACAGACCAAACACCAGGGCATCTGCGGTCCGTTCTCTCTCGAGATAACGTGCGTAAGCAGCCATCGCAAGGAGCATCATTACAGCGAGTGGTATGTCGAGCATTACTGCTGATGTGCTCTTTTGGGTGATTGGTAGCAAGACGAGCAGGACTGCAGATACTGCTGCGCCGGTTGTTCCGAGCGCCGTCCGGCTAATGTGATAAAAGATGAACGCCCAGGCAGTGGTAAATGCAACAAGTAGGAACATGATTGACGTTCGATTCGTGCCGAAAGCCAGCATCCACACACCTGACAAGACATGAAACAAGGGTGGCCATAATCCGAATGCTACTCGCGGGTAATGGATATAGAAATCCTTGGCGAAGGTGACAGGATTACCAGGCAGGCCGCGAGCAATATAATCACGGATCATTACACCCGTAACATAGTGGCTGGCTTCGTCAGGCTCCGCACCTAATGCCGCAGAATGTGCTCCCGATCCCCATTGCAGTGACAGGGTCACTAGCAAAATAATCAGAAACACCGCGGCATCGCGGAGAATGAGACGAAGCCGGCTGAGGGTGACTTGCCGATCCTGCAACGGATGTTTCACGTGCCGTTCTCGATTGTGCTTTTTGATTTCAAGCAGGGCAGTTGTTTGGGACTACAGGAAACGCATGGCGAACACCTTAAGAATACTTTGTCATAGAGCCGAACTTTGCCGCAATCGAAGAATTCCGGTTACACCGTAGTGGCATAAGGTGGGAAGGTAGTGGACACAACTGTGCGCTGAATGTCACCCGTTGGTGGTTTAAAGTAAATGTCGGATGATACAGACGCAAAATCTGGCGAGGTTCACTCCTCATGTCGGTTCGAGTCCGACCTCCGGCACGATCCTCATATCTCAGTCTTATAGAGATCTCTCCCGGCGTCTGTCACAATTAAAGTATCGGGATCTTCCCTTAGCTTCTCATAATCAAAACGTTTGTAGTCGAGATATCCAAGGTTGACCCGCTTACAGGTTGCTTCGTCTAATCCGGTAGCCATCGTGATGCGATATCTCGGCACTACTCGTCCGGCGTCATCGATTCGACCTGCATAGCTCACATGAGCAAGGTGTGCCGCAATACAAAGGTTCTGTCGTAACTCCTCTGAGATACCGAGCATATCTCTTACGCTTTCAAGCGGTGCATACCCATACCTTTCAATTAGCTTGCCATGTGTTTCTGAGATTTTTGTCAGATGCGGAGCATAGATGATTAACTCGCCGTCGTCCTCAACTATGGCCCCGAGTTTATAACTCGCTTTTCCGCCCACCCATAATTCATCGTAATGCCTATCAAGCAGTGCAACGACGCGTTTGTACTTCCGCCCTGTATAACGAATGTGAACCTGACGGCTCACTTCGCAAGCTTGGCGAAACGCTTCTCGTATCTCTCCGGCGAATAAGGCGTGTGTGATTAATCTGCCGCTATCACCGCTCGAAACAACGCTATTGAGGGAAATTATTTTTGGTTCGATAAGATTAGTAGCGGATTCAATCAAATGACGAGTGGGCGTTTCGATTTGACCAATAACGCTTTCAATTCCTGCGAGTGCGCCGAGCCAGTGCGTCGTGTGCGTGAGCTCTGGACCAGCAACCCCAGGAAAGAAATATTTCGCGCCGCCGGCAAAACCGGCAACTTCATGTGGCACCGTCGCCCCGAACACTAAAACAGTGTCATACACTCCGGGAGCCAGCAGTCGGTTGATAGTGACCGGAACCTCGTGCGTGATCAGACCACCAGTGAGCTCAACCACCGTTTCCTCGGTCAGCGATCCGAGAGTCACCAGTTCTTCAGGACAGTCCCAACGATGATCGAAAACACGACCTGCAAACGATGTCGCGTGATCCAGGCCAAGTTTCGAGCGTTTTTCGGCGTCCGGCATCGGCGGGTGTGTGCCTTGCGCGATAAGCGCATCGAAGCTCCGCAAGCCGCGATCGTTTAGGAGCTGGAGCGCACTTGGGAAAAGCAGATCGGTGTTGTCGTCTCGCGTCCTATCCGGAACGATAGCCAGTACGCGCTCACCATGAGCTATTGGTTCAAGAGTCTGTTCGACAATTGTGTGGAGTTCGTGTTCGGTGAGATCGGATTCGGGTGAACCCTCGCCGACAACCTGGTATGGAAGCACTTCGGTTGACACTGAGGCTACGGTCTTACGCAATTCGGCAACTAAAAGTCAGAACAGGAGCGAAGCGACTGCTCCAACATGACGCCTAATTGTTGAAGTCCAGTCAGTCGCTTTGCTCCTGTTCTGACTTGTTCGTTAGAGGGAAACAGTCTGTTCAGCCCAGAATTGAAACTCTCTGTGCTTATGTTCTTCGGCCTTGGCTTGTATGCCTCCGGCCACCGCGACAATGTGATTAAAGACGCGTCGACCCACCTGGTCTATTGTTTCAGTGCCGTCAATTACGCCGCCGGCGGAAAGATCAAGGTCGCTCGACATTCTTTCAAATACCCGAGTATTCGATGCAAGTTTAATGACCGGGGCGATCGCATTCCCAATTGTCGTTCCGCGACCGGTTGTGAAAACGACGACTGTTGCGCCGGCAGCAACTAACCCAGGCGTCGACTCTTGATCATATCCAGGGCCTTGCATGAGGTTGAGACCACGACTCCGTGGAGTCTCGGCATACTCCACCACGCCTTCAACACGCGTGGTGCCTGCTTTAGCAATG